>NZ_CP116256.1:5702965-6003953 GCF_027947575.1 Streptomyces rubrogriseus
CACTCCGACGGGCACCTACGACGACTTCGCCGACGTCGACCTGGCCGTGGAGGCCGTCGCCGAGGACCTGGAGGTCAAGCGGCAGCTGTTCGCCACGCTGGACAAGGTCTGCAAGCCCGGCGCCGTGCTGGCCACCACCACGTCCTCGCTGCCGGTCGTCGCCTGCGCCCGCGCCACCTCGCGCCCGCAGGACGTGATCGGCATGCACTTCTTCAACCCGGCGCCGGCCATGAAGCTGGTCGAGGTGGTCCGCACGGTGCTGACCGCCGACGACGTGCACGCCACCGTGCACGAGGCCTGCGCCAAGGTGCGCAAGCACGCCGTGGACTGCGGCGACCGGGCCGGGTTCATCGTGAACGCGCTGCTGTTCCCGTACCTCAACAACGCGGTCAAGATGGTGCAGGAGCACTACGCGACCCTCGACGACATCGACGCGGCGATGAAGCTGGGCGGCGGCTACCCCATGGGCCCGTTCGAGCTGCTCGACGTGGTCGGACTCGACGTGTCGCTGGCCATCGAGAAGGTCCTGCACCGGGAGTTCCGCGACCCGGGCCTCGCCCCGGCGCCGCTGCTCGAGCACCTGGTGGCCGCGGGCTGCCTCGGCCGCAAGACGGGCCGCGGTTTCCGCGAGCATGCCCGCCGCTGAGCCGCCGGGCGACCGGCCGCGGTCCGAGGAGGACTGGGGCGGACTGCTCGATCCGGCCGGGTCTCCCCCGCCTGCCGCAGGCGGGGGAATCCCCGGTCACGCGCATGATTGCGCCCGCATGCAGTACGTTCGGGTCATGTCCCAGCCCGCCAAGTCCTCACGTACCTCAGCCACGTCCGACGCGCCGGAGAGCGCGGCCGGCAGCCGGGCCGCCGCCCAGCGGCTCAAAATGCGCCGGGAGCTGGCGGCGGCGGCGATGGAGCTGTTCGCGACCAAGGGGTACGAGGCGACCACCGTCGACGAGATCGCGGCCCAGGCCGGGGTCGCCCGCCGCACCTTCTTCCGCCACTTCCGCTCCAAGGAAGAGGCGATCTTCCCGGACCACGACGACACCCTGGTGCGGGCCGAGGCGGTGCTCAACGCGGCGCCCGCGCACGAGCATCCGCTCGACACGGTGTGCCGCGGCATCAAGGAAGTCATGAAGATGTACGCGGCCCGGCCGGAGATCTCGGTGGCCCGCTACAAGCTGACGCGCGAGGTGCCCACCCTGCGCGAGGCGGAGATCGCGTCGGTGGCCCGTTACGAGCGGCTGTTCACCCGCTATCTGCTCGGCCACTTCGACGAGCACGCGCACGACGACGACGCCAACGACGACCCGCTGCTCGCGGAGGTCGCGGCGTCCGCCGTGGTGACCGCGCACAACCACGTGCTGCGGCGCTGGCTGCGGGCCGACGGGCAGGGCGACGTCGAGGCCGAGCTGGACCACGCCTTCGCGATCGTGCGGAAGACCTTCGGCACGGGCATCGGGGCGGGCCGCAGCACGGCCGCCACCGCCCGTCCCGCCGCCTCCTCGGCCTCCGTGCAGGGCGAGGTGCTCGTGACGGTGGCGCGCACCGACGCGCCGCTGCACGAGGTCATGCGCACCATCGAGCAGGCGCTCAAGGAGCGCTGACCGTCCCTCTCCGCACCGTTCCGCTCTGTGACGACGGCCACCCACCGGGTGGCCGTTTTTGCATGTCGGCGCCCGTTTTTCCCCTCGAGCGGGAGATGATTCGATCGATCATCGCTCATCTGTCACGTAAAGAATTCATCTGAGAACAGTTTCTGGCACTCAGTGCCTTGCGGGGTGACACGCGGTGTCATACGTTGAAGGTGTTCGGGCTGTCCCCGCACCTCATCCCCTGCGCGTCCGAACGCCTGCGTCACAGGCACACACCCTCACCTCAGCAGCACCGACGTAACCCTCAGCGCCCCTCCCTCAGGGCGCTCACCGCCGGAGGCAACACCGTGACCGTGAAGGACATCCTGGACGCGATCCAGTCGCCCGACTCCACGCCGGCCGACATCGCCGCACTGCCGCTCCCCGAGTCGTACCGCGCGATCACCGTGCACAAGGACGAGACCGAGATGTTCGCGGGCCTCGAGACCCGCGACAAGGACCCCCGCAAGTCGATCCACCTGGACGACGTGCCGGTGCCCGAGCTGGGCCCCGGCGAGGCCCTGGTGGCCGTCATGGCCTCCTCGGTCAACTACAACTCGGTGTGGACCTCGATCTTCGAGCCGCTGTCCACCTTCGGTTTCCTGGAGCGCTACGGCCGGGTCAGCGAGCTCACCAAGCGCCACGACCTGCCGTACCACGTCATCGGCTCCGACCTGGCCGGCGTCGTCCTGCGCACCGGCCCCGGCGTCAACGCCTGGCAGGCGGGCGACGAGGTCGTCGCCCACTGCCTCTCCGTCGAGCTGGAGTCCTCCGACGGCCACAACGACACGATGCTCGACCCCGAGCAGCGCATCTGGGGCTTCGAGACCAACTTCGGCGGCCTGGCGGAGATCGCGCTGGTCAAGTCCAACCAGCTGATGCCGAAGCCGGACCACCTCAGCTGGGAGGAGGCCGCCGCCCCGGGGCTGGTCAACTCCACCGCGTACCGGCAGCTGGTCTCCCGCAACGGCGCCGGGATGAAGCAGGGCGACAACGTGCTCATCTGGGGCGCGAGCGGCGGACTCGGCTCCTACGCCACCCAGTTCGCCCTCGCCGGCGGCGCCAACCCGATCTGCGTCGTCTCCAGCGAGCAGAAGGCGGACATCTGCCGGGCGATGGGCGCCGACGCGATCATCGACCGCAACGCCGAGGGCTACCGGTTCTGGAAGGACGAGAACACCCAGGACCCCAAGGAGTGGAAGCGCTTCGGCAAGCGCATCCGCGAACTCACCGGCGGCGAGGACATCGACATCGTGTTCGAGCACCCCGGCCGCGAGACCTTCGGCGCCTCCGTCTTCGTCACCCGCAAGGGCGGCACCATCACCACCTGCGCCTCGACCTCGGGCTACATGCACGAGTACGACAACCGCTACCTGTGGATGTCCCTGAAGCGCATCATCGGCTCCCACTTCGCCAACTACCGCGAGGCCTGGGAGGCCAACCGCCTCATCGCCAAGGGCAAGATCCACCCGACGCTCTCCAAGGTGTACTCGCTGGAGGACACCGGCCAGGCCGCCTACGACGTCCACCGCAACCTCCACCAGGGCAAGGTCGGCGTGCTGTGCCTGGCGCCCGAGGAGGGCCTGGGCGTGCGCGACCACGAGAAGCGCGCGAAGCACCTCGACGCCATCAACCGCTTCCGGAACATCTGAGGACGGCGGAGGCCACACATGACTGAGCGTCAGAAGGACCGGCCGTGGCTCATGCGCACCTACGCCGGTCACTCCACGGCCGAGGCGTCCAACGAGCTGTACCGGCGCAACCTGGCCAAGGGGCAGACGGGTCTGTCGGTCGCCTTCGACCTGCCGACCCAGACCGGCTACGACTCCGACCACGTCCTCGCCCGCGGCGAGGTCGGCCGGGTCGGCGTGCCGGTCGCGCACCTCGGTGACATGCGCCGGCTGTTCCAGGACATCCCGCTGGAGCAGATGAACACCTCGATGACCATCAACGCCACGGCCATGTGGCTGCTGGCGCTCTACCAGGTCGTCGCGGAGGAGCAGGGCGCGGACATCACCGAGCTCCAGGGCACGACCCAGAACGACATCGTCAAGGAGTACCTGTCCCGGGGGACGCACGTCTTCCCGCCGGGGCCGTCGCTCCGCCTGACGACCGACATGATCGCGTACACGGTCTCCCACCTGCCCAAGTGGAACCCGATCAACATCTGCAGCTACCACCTGCAGGAGGCGGGCGCCACGCCGGTGCAGGAGATCGCGTACGCGATGTCCACCGCGATCGCCGTGCTCGACGCGGTGCGCGACAGCGGTCAGGTGCCGCAGGAGCGGATGGGCGACGTGGTGGGCCGCATCTCCTTCTTCGTCAACGCGGGCGTGCGCTTCGTCGAGGAGATGTGCAAGATGCGCGCCTTCGGCCGCATCTGGGACCGCGTCACCCGCGAGCGGTACGGCATCGAGAACCCCAAGCACCGCCGCTTCCGCTACGGCGTCCAGGTCAACTCCCTGGGCCTCACGGAGGCGCAGCCGGAGAACAACGTCCAGCGGATCGTGCTGGAGATGCTGGCGGTCACCCTCTCCAAGGACGCACGCGCGCGTGCCGTGCAGTTGCCGGCCTGGAACGAGGCGCTGGGCCTGCCGCGCCCCTGGGACCAGCAGTGGTCGCTGCGCATCCAGCAGGTGCTGGCGCACGAGAGCGACCTGCTGGAGTACGAGGACCTCTTCGAGGGCTCGAAGGTGGTCGAGGCGAAGGTCGACGAGCTGGTCGAGGCGGCGTTCGCGGAGATCGACCGCATCCAGGAGATGGGCGGCGCGATGGCCGCCGTGGAGTCCGGCTACCTCAAGTCCCAGCTGGTGGCCTCGCACGCCGAGCGCCGGGCCCGGATCGAGTCCGGCGAGGAGAAGATCATCGGTGTCAACGCCTTCGAGGGCACCGAACCCAACCCGCTGACCGCCGACCTGGACACCGCGATCCAGACGGTCGACCCGGCGGTGGAGGCCCGTGTCATCGCCTCGCTGCGGAACTGGCGGGACACGCGGTACCAGCCGCCCTTCAACCACCCGCGCCCCTGCAAGGCGCTGGAGAAGCTGAAGGAGGCGGCGCGCGGCACCGGCAACCTCATGGAGGCCACCCTGGAGTGCGCCCGCGCCGGCGCCACGACCGGCGAGTGGGCCGGGGCGCTGCGCGAGGTCTTCGGCGAGTTCCGCGCTCCGACCGGCGTGTCCTCGGCGCCGGTCGCGGTCACCGCGGAGGAGGGTTCGGCCCTCTCCGAGGTGCGCCGCAAGGTGGAGCTGACGGCCAAGGAGATGGAGGTCGGCAAGCTCCGCTTCCTGGTCGGCAAGCCCGGCCTGGACGGCCACTCCAACGGCGCCGAGCAGATCGCCGTGCGCGCCCGCGACGCCGGGTTCGAGGTGGTCTACCAGGGCATCCGGCTCACCCCGGAGCAGATCGTGGACGCCGCCCTCGCGGAGGACGTGCACGCGGTGGGCCTGTCCATCCTGTCCGGCTCGCACGCCCAACTGGTGCCGGACGTGCTCGAACGGCTCCGTGTGGCCGGTGCCACAGACATCCCGGTGATCGCCGGTGGCATCATCCCGAACGGTGACGCCGAGGAACTGCGGGCCGCGGGAGTGGCCGCGGTCTTCACCCCGAAGGACTTCGACATCACCGGCATCATCGGCCGGATCGTCGACGAGATCCGGTACGCGAACAAGCTCGACCCCCTGGAGGTCCCCGCATGACCACGGTCAACCGTCTCCGCCCCCGGCGTTCCTGCCTGGCCGTACCCGGCTCGAACCCGCGCTTTTTGGAGAAGGCCCAGGGCCTCCCGGCGGACCAGGTCTTCCTGGACCTGGAGGACGCCTGCGCGCCGCTCGCCAAGCCGGAGGCGCGGCACACCATCGTCAAGTTCCTCAACGAGGGCGACTGGACCGGCAAGACCCGTGTCGTGCGCGTCAACGACTGGACGACCGAGTGGACGTACCGGGACGTCGTGACGGTGGTGGAGGGCGCGGGCCCGAACCTGGACTGCATCATGCTGCCGAAGGTCCAGGACGCCCAGCAGGTCGTCGCGCTCGACCTCCTGCTCACCCAGATCGAGAAGACGATGGGCTTCGAGGTCGGCCGGATCGGCATCGAGGCGCAGATCGAGAACGCGCAGGGCCTGAACAACGTCAACGAGATCGCCCAGGCGAGCCCGCGCGTGGAGACCATCATCTTCGGCCCGGCCGACTTCATGGCGTCGATCAACATGAAGTCCCTGGTCGTGGGCGAGCAGCCGCCCGGCTACCCGGCGGACGCCTACCACTACATCCTGATGAAGATCCTGATGGCCGCGCGCGCCAACGACCTCCAGGCCATCGACGGCCCCTACCTCCAGATCCGCAACGTGGACGGCTACCGCGAGGTCGCGCAGCGCGCCGCCGCCCTCGGCTTCGACGGCAAGTGGGTGCTGCACCCCGGCCAGGTCGAGGCGTCCAACGAGATCTTCTCGCCCTCCCAGGAGGACTACGACCACGCCGAGCTGATCCTGGACGCGTACGACTACTACACGTCCGAGGCGGGCGGCAAGAAGGGCTCGGCGATGCTCGGCGACGAGATGATCGACGAGGCCAGCCGCAAGATGGCGCTGGTCGTCTCCGGCAAGGGACGTGCGGCCGGCATGCGGCGCACGTCGAAGTTCGAGATCCCGGAGGGTTGAGGGCGATGCAGTTCGGACGCACCTACGAGGAGTTCGAGGTCGGGGCGACGTACAAGCACTGGCCCGGGAAGACGGTCACGGAGTACGACGACCACCTGTTCTGCCTCCTCACCATGAACCACCACCCGCTCCACATGGACGCCAACTACGCCGAGCAGACGACGGACTTCGGCAAGAACGTGGTGGTCGGCAACTACATCTACTCGCTCCTGCTCGGCATGTCCGTCCCGGACGTGTCCGGCAAGGCGATCGCCAACCTGGAGATCGAGTCGCTCAAGCACGTGGCGCCGACCTTCCACGGCGACACGGTCTACGGCCAGACGACCGTGCTCGACAAGTGGCCCTCCAAGTCGAAGAACGACCGCGGCATCGTCCACGTCGAGACCAAGGGCTACAAGCAGGACGGCACCCTGGTCTGCGTCTTCCGCCGCAAGGTGATGGTGCCGACCGAGACGTACACCAAGGAGCGCGGCGGCGAGCAGCCCGGCCGGCCCGAGCTGAAGGAACAGGGGAAGTAGAGATGAGCCGCCTCGCCCAGACCCACGGCCTCACGGACGTCCAGCGGGAGATCCTCTCCACCGTCCGGGACTTCGTGGACAAGGAGATCATCCCGGTCGCCACCGAGCTGGAGCACCGCGACGAGTACCCGCAGGACATCGTGGACGGGCTGACGGAACTCGGCCTGTTCGGCCTGATGATTCCCGAGGAGTACGGGGGCCTGGGCGAGTCGCTCCTGACCTACGCCCTGTGCGTGGAGGAGATCGCCCGCGGCTGGATGTCGGTGTCCGGCATCATCAACACGCACTTCATCGTGGCGTACATGCTGAAGCAGCACGGCACGCAGGAGCAGAAGGACCACTTCCTGCCCCGCATGGCCGCGGGCGACATCCGGGGCGCCTTCTCGATGTCCGAGCCGGCGCTGGGCTCCGACGTGTCGGCGATCTCCTCGAAGGCGGTGCGGGACGGCGAGGAGTACGTCCTGAACGGCCAGAAGATGTGGCTGACGAACGGCGGTACGTCGTCACTGGTGGCCGTACTGGTGAAGAGTGACGAGGGTCACCCGGAGGGCACGGCCCCGCACAAGTCGATGACGACCTTCCTGGTGGAGAAGGAGCCCGGTTTCGGTGAGGTCCGGCCGGGCCTGACCATCCCCGGGAAGATCGACAAGATGGGCTACAAGGGCGTCGACACCACCGAGCTCATCATGGACGGCCTGCGCATTCCGGCCAATCGGGTGCTCGGCGGCGTCACCGGCCGAGGTTTTTACCAAATGATGGACGGCGTCGAGGTCGGCCGCGTCAACGTGGCGGCCCGTGGCTGCGGCGTCGCTCAGCGTGCCTTCGAACTCGGTGTCCGGTACGCCCAGCAGCGTCACACTTTCGGCAAGCAGATCGCCCAGCACCAGGCCATCCAGTTCAAGCTCGCGGAGATGGCTACCAAGGTGGAGGCGGCGCATGCGATGATGGTGAACGCTGCGCGCAAAAAGGACTCGGGCGAACGAAACGACCTGGAAGCGGGGATGGCCAAGTACCTCGCCTCCGAGTACTGCAAGGAGGTCGTGGAGGACGCCTTCCGGATCCACGGCGGATACGGCTTCTCCAAGGAGTACGAGATCGAGCGCCTCTACCGCGAGGCGCCGATGCTGCTCATCGGTGAAGGCACCGCCGAGATCCAGAAAATGATCATCGGCCGCCGACTGCTCGAAGAGTATCGATTCCAGGGTTAGATGTCCGGATACGGGGTGTTTTCTTGGAGAAGAAGGTCACACCCCGTAGGCAGTGTTCGGCCGCCGACTCGGCTTCCTGGCTTACCCAGTTGCGGCGCGGAGCCGCTACGATCGCCGGAAAGCCGCCGTCCCCCGTCATAGCGCGGCATCATCCGCTACGAAGGTCATCCATGCCCCACAGCCAAACCTCTGCACCTCGCGACAGCCTCGCCGGCGTACGCCTCGCGCGCGGAGCCTCGCCGTGGCTTCTGCCGACCGTCGCCACCGCAGCCGTCAGCCTCCTGCGGGCCCGCCGTTCCGGCACCGCCAAGGCCGTCGCCGTCCCCGCCACCGCGCTCGCGGCGGGGATGCTGTGGTTCTTCCGCGACCCCGAGCGCGAGATCACCCAGGGCCGGGTCGTCTCGCCCGCCGACGGTGTGGTGCAGAGCATCATGCCGTGGAAGGACGGCCGCACCCGCGTCGCGATCTTCATGAGCCCGCTCAACGTCCACGTCAACCGCGCGCCGCTGTCCGGCACGGTCACGTCGGTCGAGCACGTACCGGGCGGCTTCGTTCCCGCTTTCAACAAGGAGAGCGAGAACAACGAGCGCGTCGTGTGGCACTTCGACACCGAGCTCGGCGACATCGAGATGATCCAGATCGCCGGAGCGGTGGCCCGCCGTATCGTCCCGTACGTGCCGCAGGGCACCAAGGTCGAGCAGGGCGAGCGGGTCGGTCTGATCCGCTTCGGCTCCCGCGTCGACCTGTACCTGCCGGAGGGTGTGGAGGTCGACGTCGAGGTGGGGCAGAAGACGGTGGCTGGGGTGACTCGAATTGACCGTGATTGATCCACAGACCCAGGCCGGATGGGTGCCGGAGGCCGACGAGGTGGACGACGAGGAGGAGATGCCGCTCTCGCTCCGCCTGTCGATAGCGGACACGCTCACGCTCGGCAACGCCACGTGCGGCTTCATGGCGGTGTACTTCACCACCACCGGCATCCTGATCCCGCACCTCATGGGCAGCGACGAGTCGGGCATGGCCCGGCACAGCGCGGCCACCGCGGTCATCCTGATGCTGTGCGCGGCGATCTTCGACCTGTTCGACGGTCTGGTCGCCCGCAAGCTGCGGTCCTCGCCGATGGGCGCGGAGCTGGACAACCTCTCCGACCTGATCAGCTTCGGCCTGGCACCGGCGTACTTCGTCCTCGTCTACGGCATGGTCGCGGACGACGCCTACCAGCGGGTGGCGGCGGTGGGGGCGATCGTGGTGCTGCTGGCGGTGGTGCTGCGGCTCGCGCGGTTCTCCTGCGTCACCGTCAAGGACGGCACCTTCCAGGGCATGCCGTCGCCGTTCGGGGCGCTGACGGTGGTGTCGATCGTGCTGCTGGAGCTGCCGTTCGTGGCGACGCTGCTGGCGATCCTGGGCACGGCCTGGCTGATGGTGAGCCGGGTCGAGTACCCGAAGCCGCGGGGGCGCCTCGCGGTGGCGATGCTGTCCTGGATCGTCCTGTCGATGGGGCTGCTGGCCGGCTGGGCGTTCGACGCGCCGAGCGGGCAGCTGCTGCTGCAGACGGGGTGTGCGTTGCAGCTGGTGATGGGGGCGGTGATCCCCCTGTTCGCCACGGCTCGCAGGGTGAACAACTTCCGTGACAATCGGCGGGAGGCGCGGGCCGCGCAATTGCCGTGACGGCGTCTTGAGGGCCCCGAACCTGGTTGGGTTCGGGGCCCTCCGCTTTTCGGGCGCCCGGTGTCGGTGCGGGCGTCCCTGGGGGCTCCGCCCCCAGACCCCCGGGCCTATGCCCACCCACCACCCGACTCGGTGGGGAGAGAGGTGACGTTTCCGTCCCGTCCGGCGTTTGAGGACGAGGCCCGTTCAGGGCCGTAAGCGGGGGTCTGCGGGTGGCGGGGGCGAGACTCCCCTACGCGACGAAGTCCCGCGCGATCGACTCCGCCACCCGCTCCAGGATCGGCCCGGCCTCCGCGATGCACTTCGCCACGTCCGGCTCCACATCCGTCAGCGGATACGCCCGCCGGATCCCCGCCCGCCCCAGCGTCTCCGCCGGCAGCGCAAGGCGTCCGCACACCGCGACGACCTCCTTGCCCGCGGCCCGGGCCGCCGCCGCGACGCCCGCCGGTGCCTTCCCGTGCAGGGTCTGCTCGTCCAGCGAGCCCTCCCCCGTGATCACCAGGTCCGCCCGCTCCAGCGCCGACGCGAAGCCCAGCACGTCCAGCATCACCTCGATGCCGGGCCGGAACCGCGCGCCCAGCAGCATCGCGCCGAACCCGATGCCGCCCGCCGCACCCGCGCCCGGCGACGCGGCGTACTCGGCGGCACGCGCGCCCACGGTCTCCGTCCGCTCCAGCACCTTCGCGAAGTGCGCCAGGGCCGCGTCCAGGGCCGTCACGTCGTCCGGCGAGGCACCCTTCTGCGGCCCGTAGACCGCCGGGGCGCCCTTCGGGCCGGTCAGCGGATTGTCGACGTCGCTGGCGAGCACCAGCTCCACGTCGGACAGGCGGGGGTCGAGGCCCGACAGGTCGGCCGAGACCAGCCCCGCGAGACCGCCCCCGCCGGGCGCGACCGGCTCGCCGTCCGCGTCCAGGAACCGTGCGCCCAGCGCGGCCAGCATCCCGGCGCCGCCGTCCGTGGTGGCGCTGCCGCCGACCCCGAACACGATCGTCCGCGCGCCCGCGTCCAGCGCGGCCCGCAGCAGCTCGCCCGAGCCGTACGTGGACGACGTCAGCGGCGCGAGGACGCCTTCCGGGAGCCGCTGGAGGCCGCTGGCCTCGGCCATCTCCACGACGGCGGTGTCCTCGCGCAGCGCGTACGCCGCCGTCACCTCCGCGCCGAGGGGGCCCGCGACCCGTACCTCCCGGCGTTCGAACCCGGCCGCGACCGCGGCGGCCACCGTGCCGTCGCCGCCGTCGGCGACGGGCAGCGCCTCGACCAGGACGTCCGGCACGACGCGGCGCAGTCCGGCCGTGACGCGCTCGGCGACCTCGACGGCCGTCAGCGAGCCCTTGAACTTGTCCGCGGCGACGAGTACCCGGCGGGTCCCGTCCACAGCAGCGTCAGCCACCTTGCTCTCCCCTTGCTCTCCGAGCCTTGCGCACGTCAAGGCAGTCGCGCCGCTGCGACCCTAACCGGAGGACGCCCGCGCCGTCATGCCCTGCCCACACCGTGGAACCCGCCGTGCACCCGCTCCGGGAGGGCGCCGGGCCCGGAGCCGGGCCGCTCGTTACGCTGCCGGGATGACCACTGCTGACTACGCCACCTACATCGCCGGACTGCCCCGCGTCCTCGCCGGAGCCGCCGCGGTCTTCCGGGACGCCGCGGGGCGCGTGCTGCTCGTCGAGCCCAACTACCGCGAGGGGTGGGCGCTGCCCGGCGGGACGATCGAGTCCGAGGACGGGGAGAGCCCGCGGCAGGGCGCGTGGCGGGAGACCCTGGAGGAGATCGGACTCGACGTGCGGATCGGTCGGCTGCTCGCGGTGGACTGGTCGAACGGGGCGGGCAGGCCGCCGATCGTGGCGTACCTGTACGACGGCGGGGTCCTGTCGGAGGACGACCTCAAGGCGATCCGGTTGCAGGAGGAGGAGCTGCTGTCCTGGCGGCTGGTGCCGCGCGAGGAACTCGGCGACCACCTGCTCGGTTCCCTGCACGGCCGGGTGCTGGCCGCGCTGGACGTACTGGCGGACGGCTCCGGCACGGCCGAGCTGGAGGACGGCGTGCGGGTCGACCGATAACCGTTCGCCGACCGCACCCCCGCGCCCTACCCTCGACCGCATGACCGGCAAGCCTCTCGTCGCCATCCTCAGCGGTGCCGGCGTCTCCACCGACTCCGGCATCCCCGACTACCGCGGTCCGAACGGTCTGTGGCGGCGCGACCCGGAGGCCGAGAAGCTCGTCACGTACGAGTACTACATGGGCGATCCGGAGATCAGGCGGCGCTCCTGGCTGATGCGGCGGGACAGCGCCGCGCTGCACGCCGAGCCGAACGCGGCGCACCGCGCGGTGGCCGACCTGGAGCGCCGCGGGGTACCGGTGCGCGTGCTCACGCAGAACGTGGACGGTCTGCACCAGCTCGCCGGGGTCTCCGCCCGCAAGGTCCTCGAACTGCACGGCACCGCGCGCGCCTACGTGTGCACCGGCTGCGGGGTCCGGGGGCCGATGGCGGACGCGCTGGCCCGGCTCGAGGCCGGTGAGGCCGACCCGCCGTGCCTGGAGTGCGGCGGCATTCTGAAGTCGGCGACCGTGATGTTCGGCGAGCGCCTCGACCCGGTGGTGCTGGGCGAGGCGGCCGCCATCAGCAAGGCGTGCCGGGTGTTCGTCGCGGTCGGCACCAGTCTCCAGGTGGAGCCCGCCGCCGGACTGGCCCGGGTCGCCGTCGAGCACGGGGCCCGGCTGGTCGTCGTCAACGCGGAGCCGACGCCCTACGACGACCTGGCCGACGAGGTGGTCCGGGAGCCGATCGGCACCGCCCTGCCCGCGCTGCTGCGCGGGCTGGGCTGAGCCTCGACGGCGGGAACCGGGGACCGGAGGCCGGTCAGAACAGGGTGTCGGCGAGGCGGTCGACCTGGTCGGGGTCCGAGGTCCAGCAGTAGAGCACGACCTCGTCGGCGCCGATGTCCCGGAAGGCGTCGACGGCGGCCCGGATCTCCCGTGCGGTGGTGAGCAGGCCCTCGGCCATGTACTCGGCGCGTCCGGTGAAGGCGTAGTAGTCGCGGAGGTTGCGCCGGGCCCGCTCCACCGTGGCGTCGGGGCCGAGGGCGACGCTCGCCTGGGCGACCAGGCGCGGCCGGCCCGGGCGGTCGTACTTCCGCCAGACCGCCTCGACCCGGCGGAACAGGCCGCTCATGTGCGCGGCGGGCAGCGCGGCGCCGAGGAACCCGTCGCCGAACCGGCCGACCCGTTCCAGGGCGGCCGGGGCGAAGCCGCCGAACAGCACCCGCGGTCCGCCGGGCGTGGCGGGGCGGGGCCCGATGGGGCCGACGTCGCGGCCGTAGGGCTCGCCGTCCCAGGTGCGGCGCAGGAGGGCCATCTGCTCGTCGAGGCGGCGGCCCCGGCGGTGGAGGTCGATGCCGGCGGCGAGGCAGTCGTCGGCGCGCCCGCCGACTCCGATGCCGAGCGTGAAGCGGCCGTCCGACAGGCGGTCGAGGGTGGCGGTCTGCTTGGCGAGCAGCGCGGTGTTGTGGACGGGGGCGATCAGCACCTCGGTCTGCAGGCGGATGCGGGAGGTGGCGCCCGCCAGGGTCGCGAGGGTGATCAGGGGTTCGGGGTTGTCGTAGACGAGCCGGTCGAGCAGTCCCAGCGTGCTGAAGGGGAGCGCGTCGGCGCGCCGGGCCCAGGTCGGCAGCAGGGCGGGGTCGTCGACGGGCAGGCCGAGGCCGATGTGCGGGCGGTGCGTGGAATGCATGGGTGCGGTCCTCCGGAGGGCATGCCGAAAAGTGGCGCCGCCCCTCCGTGGTCCCGGGCTGCTGTGCGCGGGCCTGCTCCCCATCTGCGGCATCGTTCGGGAGAGCGTGGTCTTCGAAGTCCGGTGAGCGTAACGGGCCCCGCGGCGCACGGGCAACGCGTTTTCGCCCGGGGCCCGCGCGGCTAGAACAGGGCCTGCGGCGCCGCCGCCCCGCGTTCGAAGTCCAGCAGCCGCTGCTTGCGCTCCAGGCCGCCGCCGTAGCCGGTGAGGCCGCCGCTCGCGCCGATGACGCGGTGGCAGGGGACGATGATGCCGATCGGGTTGCGGCCGTTGGCGAGGCCCACGGCGCGGGAGGCGGCCGGGTTGCCGAGGGCGGCGGCGAGTTCGCCGTAGGTGCGGGTCTCGCCGTACGGGATCTTCTGGAGCTGTGTCCAGACGGTGCGCTGGAACGGGGTGCCGTTCAGCCGCAGGCCGAGGGTGAAGTCCTTCAGTTCGCCGGTGAAGTAGGCCTCCAGCTGCTCCTCGGTCTCGGCGAAGGGGCGTTCGTCGCGTGCGCCGAAGGTCTCCTCGGCCGGGCGGTGGCGCTGGTCGGTCATGTAGAGGCCGCACAGGGCGCCGTCCTCGGCGACGAGGGTGAGTGCGCCGTAGGGGCTGTCGATCACGGTGTGCTGTTTCACGGGTTTCGCTCCGGCTCCTCGAACGGGCTCGACGGTCTCATACGGGCAGGAAGTTGATCGGGTGGTCGTCGGTCGCCCACAGGTACTGGACGGCGTACGCCCGCCAGGGCCGCCAGGCCGCCGCGCGGGCGGTGAGCGCGGCCGGGGTGGAGGGCAGGCCCAGTTCGGCGGCGGCGCGGCGGATGCCGAGGTCGGTGGGGAGGAAGGCGTCGGGGTCGCCGAGGGCGCGCATGGCGATGACGTCGGCGGTCCAGGGGCCGAAGCCGGGGAGGTCGAGGAGTCGGGCGCGGGTCTCGGCCCAGTCGGACTCGACGCCCGGGTTGACCGAGCCGTCGGCCAGGTGGGCGACCAGGGTGGTGAAGGTGGTGCGGCGGGTCCTGGGCATCGCCAGGGTCTCCGGGTCCACCGCCGCCAGCGCCTCGGTCGACGGGAAGAGGTGGGTGAGGCCGCCCTCGGGGTCGTCCACCGGATCGCCGTGCGCGGTGACCAGGCGGGCGGCGTGGGTGCGGGCGGCTGCGGTGGAGACCTGCTGGCCGAGCACGGCCCGTACGGCGAACTCCGCCTCGTCCACGGTGCGCGGCACCCGCCGCCCGGGGGCCTTGTCGACGAGCGGCGCGAGCAGCGGGTCGGCGCGCAGCTGGTCGTCGATCGCCACCGGATCGGCGTCCAGGTCGAGCAGGCGCCGGCAGCGGCTGATGGCGACGGTCAGGTCGCGCAGGTCGCTGAGGGTGAGGCGGCAGGCGATGTGGTCGGGGTTGGGGGTGAGGGCCACGATGCCGTGACCGTACGGGAGGCGCAGGGTGCGGCGGTACGCGCCGTCCTTCCACTCCTCCACGCCGGGTACGGCGGTGGCGGCGAGGTGGCCGAAGAGGTTGTCGGGGTTGAGGGGGGCGCGGAAGGGGAGGCGGAGGGACAGGGCGCCGGGGGCGGTGGTGGCGGGGCGGTTCCTGGGGGCGCGGGTGCGCAGTTCGCTCGGGGAGAGGGCGTAGACCTCGCGGACCGTGTCGTTGAAGGTGCGGATGGAGGAGAAGCCGGCCGCGAAGGCGATGTCCGCCATGGGCAGCGGGGTGGTCTCGATCAGCAGCCGCGCGGTCTGGGCGCGCTGTGCGCGGGCGAGGGCGAGGGGGCCCGCGCCCAGTTCGGCCAGGAGCTGGCGTTCGACCTGGCGGGTGCTGTAGCCGAGGCGGGCGGCGAGACCGGGCACGCCCTCGCGGTCCACGACGCCGTCGGCGATCAGGCGCATGGCGCGGGCCGTGAGGTCGGCGCGCCGGTTCCACTCGGGCGAGCCGGGGCTGGTGTCCGGACGGCAGCGCTTGCACGCCCGGAACCCGGCCTGCTGGCAGGCCGCCGCGCTCGGGTAGAAGGTCATGTTCCCGGGCTTGGGCGGCACCACCGGACAGCTCGGCCGGCAGTAGATGCCGGTGGTCAGGACGGCCGTGAAGAACCAGCCGTCGAACCGCGCGTCCTTCGACTGCACGGCGCGCACGCAGCGCTCGGTGTCGGTGTGCATTCCCGTCTGCATGGGTCCAGGATGGTGCACCGGCCGGGCCGGGGCTGGCGGGAATCCGACATGGAGGTGCCGCGTGCTGGGGCCTGGCGGATCACTCCGGGCGCCAGGCCGACTCGCGCAGCAGCCGCAGGCCGTTCAGACCGACCAGCACGGTCGAGCCCTCGTGGCCCGCGACGCCGAGCGGCAGCGGGAGGTGGCCGATGAGGTCCCACAGGACGAGGACGGTGATGAAGACCCCGGCGACGGCCAGGTTCTGGACGACCAGCCTGCGGGCACGCCGGGAGAGGTCCACGACCGCGGGTACGGCCGTCAGCTCGTCGCGTACGACGACCGCGTCGGCGGTCTCCAGGGCGAGGTCGGAGCCTGCCCCGCCCATGGCGACACCGGCGTGCGCGGCGGCCAGTGCGGGGGCGTCGTTGACGCCGTCGCCGACGAAGAGCACCTTGCGGCCGGCCCGCTCGCGCTCCCGTACGGCCTCGACCTTGCCCTCGGGCAGCAGTCCGGCGCGGACGTCGGTGATACCGGTCGCGTCGGCCACGCGGGCGGCGGCGGCCGCGTGGTCGCCGGTGAGCAGGGTGGGGGCGGTGCCGGTGAGGGCGGTGAGCCGGGTGGTGGCCCGGGCGGCGTCGGCGCGGAGGCGGTCGGTGAGGGCGAGGGTGCCCAGCGGGGTGCCGTCGCGGGTGACGCGGACGGTGGTCTCGGCGCCCGCAGCGCCCTCGGTGGGATCGGCGCGGCCGACGTGCACCGTGCGGCCGTCGACCACGGCCGTCACGCCGCGGCCGGGAGCCGCCGTGAAGTCGTCGGCGGGCGCGATGTGCAGTCCCCGGGCGCGGGCGGCGGCCACGATCGCGCGGGCCAGCGGGTGCTCGCTGGGGTGCTCGGCCGCGGCGGCGAGGGCGAGGAGGGCGTCCTCGTCGACATCCCCACCGGCCACCGGACTTACGGCGGTCACCTCGGGGGTCCCCTCGGTGAGGGTGCCGGTCTTGTCGAGGGCGGCGGTGTCGATCTCGCCGAGGCGTTCCATGGCGACCGCCGACTTGACCAGGACGCCGTGCCGGCCGGCGTTGGCGATGGCCGAGAGCAGCGGCGGCATGGTCGCCAGGACGACCGCGCACGGCGAGGCGACGATCATGAAGGTCATGGCGCGCAGCAGGGCGTCCGTGAGGTCGGCACCGAAGGCGAGCGGGATGCCGAAGACCGCGAGGGTGGCGACGACCACCCCGACCGAGTAGCGCTGCTCGATCTTCTCGATGAACAGCTGGGTCGGCGCCTTGGTGCGGGACGCCTCCTCGACCAGGGTGACGATCCGGGCGATGACCGAGTCGGCCGGATCGCGCCCGACGCGGACGCGCAGGGCGCCGGTGCCGTTGAGGGTGCCGGCGAAGACGTCGTCGCCGGGGCGCTTGAGGACGGGCAGGGACTCGCCGGTGATGGTGGCCTGGTCGACCTCGCCGGTGCCCTCGACGACGGTGCCGTCGGCGCCGATCCGCTCGCCCGGCCGGACCAGGACCAGGTCGCCGACGGCGAGGTCGGCGGCGGGGACGGTCTCCTCGCCGCCTTCCCGCAGGCGGGTCGCGGTGGTGGGCGCGAGGTCGAGCAGGCCGCGCACGGAGTCGGCGGTGCGGGCGGTGGCCAGGGCCTCCAGGGCGCCGGAGGTGGCGAAGATGACGATCAGCAGGCCGCCGTCGAGGACCTGCCCGATGGCGGCCGCGCCGAGCGCCGCGACGATCATCAGCAGATCGACGTCCAGGGTCTTCTCGCGCAGCGCCCGCAGCCCTTCCAGCGCGGGCTCCCAGCCGCCGGCGGCATAGGCGAGCGCGTACAGCGGGCCGTACGTCCAGGCGGGGGCGGAGCCCAGGTCGAGGGGCAGGGCCGCGAGGAAGGCTACGAGGGAGACCAGCGCCCAGCGGGCCTCGGGCAGGGTGAGGACGCGGGTGCGGCGGCGGGGCGGCGCAGCCGCGGCGGGCGCGGTCTGCGGAGCGGGGGCGAGGGTGGTGGACACGCGGCCCACCATACAGGAACACATGAAGACTCATTCATTCTTTCATCCGTTCATGTGCCTCCGCCGAGTCCTCCGTAGGTCCTCCGTAGGTCCCCCGTAGGTCCTCCGGGCGATGCGTAAGATGACCGCATGGGTCACGGAGCCGCCACCACCGCGCAGGACGCCGCCGAGCGGGTGCGCCTGGACGCGGACAACGTCGCGAAGGTCGCCACGACCCTCCAGGCCCTGTCCACCCCGTCCCGGCTGCTGATCCTGGCCCGGCTGCGCGAAGGCCCGCTGCCCGCCACCGAGTTGGCGGCGGAGGTCGGCATGGAGCAGTCGGCCTGCTCGCACCAGCTGCGGCTGCTGCGCAACCTCGGTCTGGTGGTCGGCGAGCGCAAGGGCCGTTCGGTGGTGTACGCCCTGCACGACGACCATGTCGCCGGGCTGCTCGACCAGGCCGTCTACCACGTGGAGCACCTGCGGCTGGGGATCAGCGACACGGCTGAGTGAGCAGCCCTTGCATGGTCTCGGCAGCGCGTACGGCGGCGTCCGCGCAGCAGTTGTTGAACAGCACGTGCAGCTCGTCCGCCTGTCGGGCGGCGCTCCGCAGGCGGGGCGCCCGGGCGGCGAGTTCGGTCACGTCGTAGTCGTACCGGAAGCGGTCCTCCTTGCTGCCCCTCCCCCATGCCGCGCTGCGGCCGTGGAACCGTACGACGGCGAGGGAAGGCCGGGTGACCGGTGCGATGGGCGGCAGGGACCCGGGCAGCCGCTGGGCCATGTCGGTACCGACGGCCGACGCGCCGAGAGCGGACAGTGACGCACGGGTGGCCTCCGCACGCTCCGGCTCCCACCACCCCGGATGACGGAACTCCACGGCGAGCGGCCACCCCTCCGTACGCAGGGCGCACGCTTCGAGCGTCGCCTCGGCCGGGTCGCCCGGCGCGAACCATGGCGGGAACTGGAACAGCACGGTGCCGAGCCGCCCGGCCTTGCGCAGCGGCTGGACCCCCTCGGCGAAGCGCCCCCACACCTCGTCCAGCAGGCCCTCGCTCGCCCGCCCGCGCCTGAGCGGGCCGGGGTCGGTTCCGCGCAGGTCGGCGGGGAGGGCCTCCGGGCGCGTGGGGTGGCCGGTCAGCAGGGAGAACGCCTTGACGTCGAAGCGGAAGCCGTCCGGCGTGCGCTCCACCCACAGCTCGCTGTTGCGCCGGCTCGGCAACGCGTAGTACCCGGCGTCCACTTCGACGACGGGCAGCCGCGAGGCGTAGTGCCGCAGCCGCCCCTCCGCGTCCCGGCGCCCTCGCGGGTACCAGCCGCTCGCCAGGAGCTGCCGGTCCGTCCACGAACAGGCGCCGACCAGAATGTCACCCATGGGAGCCCGGTTACCCCGGGCCCCCGTCGTGATCCGGGCCTATTCGGTCGCCGTCGGCCGGCGCGATGAGCGCGTCGCGTCACGGACGTCGGTGAGCGGGCGCAGCCGGTAGGTGTACGCGTAGTCCCGGTCGGCGAAGAGCTTGAACTCGTCGTGGGTGTGCGCGCCCCAGCTGTTGTCGCCGCCGACGCCCATCTGCCGGTGGTTCAGGCGCAGGACGACCTCGTCCCTCGGGGTGAGCTGGTAGTCGTGCCGCACCCCGGCCGACAGATCCTCCGGCGTGAAGTACGACGCGTTGGCCTCCAGGAGGGGTTCGCCGGAGGCCAGCAGGCCCACGCCGTGGCGGTCGGTGAGGGCGATCCAGCGGACGTCGGTCTTGTTTCCGTTCTCCTGCGGGCGGATGTACGGCGTCCACTGCTCGGCCACGGTCCCGGAGTAGAGGCCGACGTCCGTGCCGTCGTTGCGGTCCCAGTGGTTCTCCTCGGGGCCGCGGCCGTACCAGTGCACGCGGTCCAGGCCGCGCGGCAGGAACAGCATCGTGCCGACCTCGGGAATGTAGGGCAGGTTCGCGGCGCCCGGGTGCAGGGTGTTGTCGACCTTGATCTCGCCGTTGCCGAACACGGTGTAGGTGGTGCCGTACGTGGACTCCACCGAGGTGGGGAGCGTGCCGGTGACCTTGATCTCGACGGCCCGGTCGCCGAGCGCGCGCACGCTGACGCCGGTGACCTTCCGGCGGGCGCCCGCGTCGCGCCAGGTCTGGTTGCGGGTGTGCTGACCGTTGCCCTTGTCGTTGTCGGTGGGCGCGCGCCAGAAGTTGGGCACCGGTCCGGAGGTGATCAGCCGGGTGCCCTTGGCCTCGTAGGAGGTGATGGCGCCGGTGCGCTTGTCGACGGTGACCGAGAAGCCCTTGCCGGTGACCTCGACCTCCTGGTCGCGGTCCTCGTGGCGCAGCGCCGGGACGCTCTCCAGGCGGGTCCGGGTCACCGCCGGGACGTCGGTCTCGACGGGGAGCTGCTGCCGGGCCACCTCGAAGCCCGCCTTCGCCCACGGGGTGGACTCCTTGGTGGTGAAGGAGAGCTGGAGGAAGTACTCGGTGCCCGGACCGGGTCGCCCCGGGAGCCGGACGGGGACGGTGATGTCCTTGCTGGAGCGCGGTGCCACGTCCAGCTGGTCCCGGGTCAGCCTCCCGCGCCGTACGACCTCGCCGTCGGCGACGAGTTCCCAGTGGCCGTCGAACTCGCTGAGGCGGGTGAAGAGGTACTCGTTGGTGAGGGTGACGGCGCCGGGGCCGCCGCCCGGGGTGCGGGCGGCGTCGATCGCCTGGTAGACGCGCTTGACCTCGGCGGCCTTGCCGGTGTGGCCGCGGTCGGCGGTGACGATGCCGTCCGCGACGAAGGCGCCGTCGTTGGGGTTGTCGCCCCAGTCGCCGCCGTAGGCGAGGAACGTCTTGTCCCGGGGGCGCCGCGTCGAGGTCCTCACGGTGGCGGCGTCGAACCAGAACCGCACGCCGTCGTCGCCGGGTCCGCGGCTCTCGGAGGCCAGTTCGGCGGCGCCGAGGGCGCGGGCGTAGACGCGGGCGCGCCGGACGGTGCCGCTGAACTCCCGTACCTGGTTGTCGGCGTCGGTGGCCAGCGCGAGGGGCGCGGTGTTGCTGCTGGGGCGCCGGTCGGTGGTGCGGGTGGCCCGTTCGACGCCGTCGACGTAGAGGGTCAGGGTCCCGGCGTCCGCGTCGAAGACGCCCGCGAGGTGGTGCTCGCGGCCGGTCCAGTCCTCCGGCACGGTCCAGTTCGCGGTGATCCACTGGCCGTCGGAGTGGATGAAGAACTCCAGGGTCCGGCCGTTCTGCTTCAGCGCGTACTGGGTGTCGCCCTTGGCGATGATCGGCTGGTGGTAGCCCGTCACGTGCGGGGTGACCCAGGCCTCCAGGGTCAGGGAGCCGGTCAGGTCGAGGCTGTCGTCGCGTTCGAAGACGGTGATGCCGGACAGGCCCTTGTCGCGGTCGAGTGCGCCGCGGGTGGCGAGGATCTCGCCGCGCAGCCCGGCGGGTCCGGCCTCGGTGAGCAGGGTGCGGGCGGGGACGGGCGTGTAGAGGGACTGGTCCACGAAGTCCCAGATCCAGCCGCCCTGGAGGACGTCGTACCGGCGGACGATGTCCCAGTACTTCTTGAAGTTGCCGGTCGAGTTCCCCATCGAGTGGGCGTACTCGATCATGACGTACGGCCGGGTGTCGGAGGTGTCCTTCGCGCGCTGCTCGACGCGCTGCGGGCTGTCGTACATCTCCGAGCGGACGTCGCTGACGCCGGGGCGGTCGTCGCCCTCGTACTGGATGACGCGGGTGTCGTCGTAGGAGCGGATCCAGTCGTGCATGGCGGTGAAGGTGGAGCCGCCGCCCGCCTCGTTGCCCAGCGACCAGATGACGACCGAGGCGTGGTTCTTGTCGCGGTGCACCATGTTCTGTGCGCGGGCCACGCAGGCGGCGGTCCAGTCGGGATGGTCGCCGGGGTACTCGCCGCGGATGCCGTGGGTCTCCAGGTTGGTCTCGTCGACGAGGTAGAGGCCGTACTCGTCGGCCAGTTCGAGCCAGTACGGGTTGTTGGGGTAGTGCGAGGTGCGGACGCTGTTGATGTTCATCCGCTTGATGATCCTGATGTCCTCGACCATGTCCTCGCGGGTGAGCGCGGTGCCGCGGGAGGGGTGCATCTCGTGGCGGTTGGTGCCGCGGAAGGACACCGGCTCGCCGTTGATCCGCATCAGCCCGTCCTTGAGCGCGAACTCGCGGAAGCCGACCCGGTGCGACAGGGTCTCGGTCACCCTGCCCGCCGGGTCCCTGAGGCGCAGTACGGCGGTGTAGAGGTTCGGGTGCTCGGCCGACCAGAGCCTGGGCTTCGGCACCGCCTTCGCGGCCCGTACCGTGACGTCCTCGCCCGCGCGGGCCCCGCCGACGTCGACGGGCTGTTGCAGCGGCCGGGACCAGACGGCGTGGCCGCGCGCGTCGTAGAGCTGGGTCTCGACGGTGTAGCGCCCGGTGCCGTCCCCGCCGTACGCCCGCACGCTCGCGGTGACGGCCAGTTCGGCGCCGGTGTAGGTGTCGTCGAGCGGGGTGTCCAGCTTGAAGTCGCGCAGGTGCACGGCCGGGGTGGAGTAGAGGTGGACCGAGCGGAAGATGCCGCTCAGCCGGATCATGTCCTGGTCCTCCATCCAGTCGCCGTCGGAGTAGCGGTAGACCTCGACGGCGATCTGGTTGGTGCCCGGCTTGAGGAGGTCGGTGACGTCGTACTCGGAGGGCGTGTAGGAGTCCTCGTCGTAGCCGGCCAGTTCGCCGTTGATCCAGACGTAGTGCGCGGACTTGACGCCCTCGAAGTGGAGGAAGGTGCGGCGGCCCGTCCAGTCCCGGGGGACGGTGAAGGTGCGCCGGTACTGGCCGACCGGGTTGTAGCGGGTCGGCGCTGCGGGCGGCTGCGGCTCCTCGCCCAGGCCGTTGGGGCCCCAGTAGGGGTAGGTGATGTTCAGGTAGATGGGGAAGTCGTGGCCGTGCAGCTGCCACACGGACGGGACGGGGATGGTCCCCCAGTCCCCGTCGTCCACGTCGGTGCGGTGGAAGTCGGCGTCCCGGTCCTCGGGACGGTCGGCGTAGGCGAACTTCCAGGTGCCGTCCAGGCTGAGCCGGTAGGGCGAGCGCGCGCGGTCGCCGGCGAGCGCCTGCTCGACGTCCGCGTACGGCGTGAGCGTGGCGTGCGGCGGCTGGGTGCCGAGCCGGAAGACGCCGAAGTCGTTCCACTCCGGCGGCTCGTCGGCCGCCGCCCGCCGTACGGCCGCCTGTGCCGTGAGGGGCGACGCGGACAGCGCGAGGGCGCCGAGGACGGCGGCACCGCCCTCCAGGAGACGGCGTCGGCTGACGACCGGGCGGGGCCGGCCGGGCTGAGGGGCCGGGGATGCGGCGGGTGACACGGGCGAGTGCGGCATGACCGTGGCCTTCCGTGGGCTTCGGGGGCGGCTCAACGCACGGTGCTGTGAGAGCAGTTGCCGTGGGGGTGGAACGCAACTGCCGGTGACGCGGCGACTACTGAGTCACGGGTCACCCTAGAACCCGAACACAACCGAATCAATTACCCCGTCGGAGTTTGTTTGTTCCTGGTGAACACGGGGGCCTTCGGCACGTTCGGTCACGTGACCCGGGCCGTTGGGGCACCGGGGTCTGCCCCTGGGGCTCCTGACGGTGACCGGATCACCGCGTAACGTCATCCCGTGAGCCTGTGGACTTCCCTGGAGCCCGCGTCCGCGACCGTGGACCCCGGCAGCAGTACCCGCGTACGACTGCGGGTGCGCAACACCGGAGACGTGGTGGACGAGTACCGGTTCGAACCGGTCGGGGACATGGCGCCCTGGACGACGGTCGAGCCGCAGACGGTGCGCCTGTATCCGGGCACGACCGGCACCGTGGAGCTGACCTTCGCCCCGCCGCGGACACCGGACGCGGTGGCGGGCCCCCATCCCTACGCGGTGCGGATCACGCCGACGGAGCACCCCGACGCGGTCACGGTTCCGGAGGGGAACCTGACGATCACGGCGTTCTCCGAGGTGCGCGCCGAGTTGGTGCCGCACACGGTGAAGGGGCGGTTCCGGGGCCGGCCGCGGCTGGCGGTCGACAACCTCGGCAACACGAAGGTGACGGCGTCGCTCACGGGCAGCGACACCGGCGACCACCTCTCGTACGAGATCCGGCCCTCGAACGTGCAGATCGAGCCGGGGCGTGCGGCGTTCGTCGAGACCACCCTCAAGCCGCGGCAGGTCATCTGGTTCGGGGCGAAGCAGGAGCGGCCGTACAAGCTGGCGGTGCGCCGGTCGGGGGTGGAACCGACCGATGTCGAGGGGACCTATGTGCAGCGCGGGTTCCTGCCCCGCTGGCTGGCGACGTTCTTCGGGATCTTCCTGGCGTTGGCGATCGCCTTCGTGATGATCTGGATCGCCTACAAGCCACAGGTTCGCACCAGCGCCACCGAGCAGACCGAGCAGGCGGGCGCCGCGCTGGCGCCCAGTCCCAGCGCGACCCCGGAGCTGCTGCCCAGCACCGCCGGGTCCGCGCCCGCCGAGCAGCCGCAGGCGCAGCAGCCGCCCGCCCGGGAGCCGGAGGACGACGGCGGAGCCGGTGGCGAAGCGGCGCCGGCTCCCGAGAAGCGCGAGCAGCCCGAGAAGGAGACGTCGGGCGGGGGCGGGGGCGGCGGCGAGAAGCCGGACGTCGAGGCGCCGGAGCCCGTCGCCCCCGGCACGACCATCTACGGCCACGCCTCGAACCGCTGCATCGAGGTGGCGGGCCACAAGTGGCGGGACGGTGCGCCGCTGCAGATCGCGGACTGCACCGGAAAGAACTGGCAGAAGTGGGACTTCCGGCCCGACGGCACGATCCGCTCGCTGGGCCTGTGCATGGACGCGACCTGGGGCGGCACGGCCAACGGCACGGTGGTCCAGGTGGCGGTGTGCAGCGGCAACCCGGCACAGCAGTTCATCCTGGCCGGCCCCCGGGACCTGGTCAATGTGCAGGCCAACAAGTGCGTGGACGTCGTCGACGAGAAGACGGGCAACGGCGCCAAACTCCAGCTCTGGGAGTGCAGCGGCCGCGACAACCAGAAGTGGAGCACGCGCTGACGGACCCGGGGCGGGCAGCGGTTCAGCGCTCCGCCGCGGAGACCAGGGACGCCCACTCGACGGTGCGGTCGCACCAGCGGTCGAGGAGGACCCGGTCGTGGCCGACGGCCAGCAGGCCCGCGCCGGTGGCGGCCCGGTAGTCCTCCACGACCCGCACCAGGGCGGCCGTGGTCGAGGCGTCGAGCATGGCCGTCATCTCGTCGCACACCAGCCAGCGGGGGCGCAGCACCAGGGCGCGGGCCAGGCAGGCGCGCTGCAACTGGCCGTCGCTGACCTCGTGCGGGCGCCGGGTCAGCAGGTCGTCGGTCAGGCCCACGGTCGCGGACAGTTCCCCGACACGGTCGGCGGCGTCCTCCCGGCGGCCGGTGGCGCGCAGCGGCTCGGCGATCAGGTCGGCCAGCCGCAGCCGGGGGTCCGCGGAGAGCCGGGCCTGCTGGAAGACGACGCCGAAGGCTGTGCGCTGTTCCCGTGGGGCGCGGTGCCGCCAGTGCCGTACGGGGGTGCCGTCGAGGTGCAGTTCTCCGGCGTCGGGCCGGTGCAGCAGGGCCGCGACGCGGGCCAGGGTGGACTTGCCGCAGCCGCTGGGGCCGAGCAGGCCGACCGCCTCCCCCGGCGCGACGGACAGGGAGACGTCCCGGAACACCGGGGCGTTCCTGGTGTATCCGGCGGTGACGGTGCGCAGTTCAAGCACGGTCGGCGGCCTCCGTGAGCGCGGCGTGCGGGTGGTGGCAGGCCACTGCGTGGCGCAGCGGGGGCAGGGCGGCACAGGCGTCGGTGGCCCGGTCGCAGCGGGCGGCGAAGGCGCAGCCGCCCGGAAGGGCGCCGAGTTCGGGCGGCAGGCCGGGGATGGGGGTGAAGCCACGGTCGGGCAGCGCGTCGAGCAGTCCGCGGCTGTAGGGGTGGCGTGGGCCGGGAGCGCCGAAGAAGGCGCCGGCGTCGGCGAGTTCGACGATGCGCCCGGCGTACATCACGGCGACGCGGTCGGCGATGCGCGCGGCGGCGGCCAGGTCGTGGGTGATCATCAGCAGGGCGCGGCTCCCGGCGTCGCCCCAGGCGACCTTGCCCTCGGCGTCGTCGACATGTCGCCGCAGTTCGTCCACGGTGCGGTCCACCAGGTCCCGGTCGAGGCCGGTGGTCGGCTCGTCGGCGAGCAGCAGCGGGGCGTCGCCGACCAGGGCGAGGGCGGTGGCGGCGCGCTGGGCGAGGCCGCCGGAGAGTTCGTGCGGGTGGTGGTCGAGGTGGTCCGCGGGGAACGCGGCGCGCTCGGCGGCGGCCCCCGCGGCCTCGCGCAGGGCCTTGCGTCCGCCGCGGACGCCGGTGAGTTCCGCGACCGTCTCCGCCAGTTGCGAGCGGACGGTGCGGACCGGGGTGAGGTGGGCGGCGGGGCTCTGCGGGACCAGGCCGATCAGCCGTCCCCGCACCGTGCGGGCGAGGGTCCGCTCGTCGGCGGCGAGCAGGTCCAGGTCGCCGAGGAGCGCGCGGCCCGCGGTCTGCGCGTTGCCGGGCAGCAGGCCGAGCAGGGCGGAGGCGAGGACGGACTTGCCGCAGCCGCTCTCGCCGATCAGGGCCAGGCACTCGCCGGGCGCCACGTCGAAGTGGGCGTCGGTGACGGCGGCGACCCGGCGCCCGCCGGGCATCAGGAACCGCACCGACAGTCCGCGCACCGACAGCACGGGGGCTCGCCCGGTCACAGCATCAGCTCCGATCGGCGGCGCGGGTTGATCCGCTCCCGCCAGGCGCCCGCGAGACCGGCGACGGCGAGGGTGGGCACGATGATGAACAGGCCGGGGAAGAGGGTGGGCCACCACTGCCCGGCCAGCAGTGAACCCCGCGCCTCCTGGATCAGGTTGCCGAGGCTCGCGGTGTGGGTGGGCAGTCCGAGGCCGAGGAAGGACAGCGCCGACTCGTGCCACATGGCGTGCGGCACCATCAGTACGGCGGCCAGCGCGGCCTGCGGCAGCACGCCCGGCAGCAGGTGCCGGACCGTCACCCGCCACCGGGACGCGCCGCCGGAGACGGCCGCGTCGATGTGGGGACGGGCGCGCAGGGACAGCACCTCGGCGCGGACGATGCGCGCGGTGGACAGCCAGTGGGTGAGCGCGACGGAGGCCACCACCGGCCAGACGCCCGGCCGGAACATCGCGACGATGAAGATGCCCAGCAGCAGGTGGGGCACGGAGGAGAGGGCGTCCACGACCCGCATGACGCCCCGGTCGACCCAGCCGCCGAGCGCACCGGCGGTGGCCCCCACGGCGGTGCCGACGACCGTCGCGGTCAGTGCGGCGGCCATCCCGACGAGCAGGGAGACGCGCAGGCCGTACACGCAGCGCAGCAGCAGGTCGCGGCCGACGTCGTCGGTGCCGAAGGGGTGCGCCCAGCCGGGGGCCTGGAGCTTGGCGGCCAGGTCCACGGCCTGCTGGTCCAGCCGCACCAGCGGCGGCACGAGCAGCACCGCGAGCACGGTCACGGTCAGCAGCACGGCGGAGGTGCGCAGGCGCAGGGTGCGGTGGGAGCGGCGGTCGTCACCGCGGGAGCGCCAGGCGGGGGCGGCGCCCTCCGGCTTCCCGGCCGTGGTCTCAGCCACGGACACCACCCCGCACGCGCTCCGCAGCCGACGGGACGTCACATCTCACTGAGCTTCACCCTCGGGTCGAAGAGTCCGTAGAGCAGGTCGGCCAGCAGGTTGCCGGCGAGTACTGCGACGGTGGCGAGAACGGTCAGGGCGGCGAGCAGCGGGAAGTCGACGGCGGTGGCGGCCTCGACGGTGGCCGCGGCGATGCCCGGCCAGCTGAAGACGGTCTCCACCAGCAGGGCGCCGGTGATGAGTTCGGGAACGCGGGAGCCGATCAGGGTGAGCACGGGCAGCAGCCCCGAGCGCAGCGCGTGTCCGACCAGGACGGTGCCCTCCGCGAGTCCGCGGGCCCGGGCGCCGCGCACCGGGTCCTCCGCGAGTGCGTCGCCGACGCCCTGGCGCACGTAGAGGGTGAACCAGGGCAGTTGGGAGACGGCGAGCACACCGGCGGGCAGCACGATGTGGCCCGCGACCTGTCCCGGGGTGACCTGTTGGCTGGCGGTGTCGGTCAGACCGCCGGCGGGCAGCACGTCCCACTGGAGGGCGAACAGCCACACGGCGAGCAGCGCGATCCAGAAGACCGGCGCCGCCTCCAGGGTGTACGAGAGCGAGGTGACCGCCCGGTCGAGCACCGAGCCCGGCCGGCGGGCCGCCAGCACGCCGAGGAGCAGGCCGAGGCCGACGGCGACGGCGAAGGCGACGGCGCACAACAGCGCGGACCAGACGAGCCGTTCACCGATGACCTGCGTCACCGGCTGCCGCAGCACGCTGGAGTGGCCGAGATCGCCGGTGAGCGCGGAGGTCAGCCAGTGCCACCAGCGGGCGACGAAGGACTCGTCCACCCCGAGGTTCTCGCGCAGCCGGTCCAGGGTCTCCTGGTCGGCGCCGAGCGCGGCGGTGCCGGCGTACGCCCTGACGGGGTCGAAGGGTGAGGCGGCGGCGATCGCGAACGCGCCGAAGGTGACGACGAGGACCACGGGCACGGCGAACAGCGCCCGCCGCCCCACCAGCCGTGCCATCGCGCCCCAGGGCGGCCGTCGGGCCGATCGGCTCACTTCTTCGGCCGCCAGTTCTCGATGTTCCACCAGGGCCCGCTGGCGAAGCCGTGCTCGTGCGGCTCCAGTTGGGTGGTCAGCCCGTCCCAGCGGTCGGCGAGGACGTAGAGGTGGTCGATGTGGGTGAGGAAGGTGTATCCCGGGTCCGCCACGAGCGCCTTCTGGATCTCCCCGTAGGCGGCGGCGCGCACCTTCGGGTCCTGGCTGCGGCGCCCGGCGTCGAGCGCCTCGTCCACGGCCGGGTTGGCGTAGTGGGCCATGTTGTTGAAGCCGTCACCGGCGAGGGTGGAGTGCAGCAGGGTGTAGAGGCCGAAGTCGGGGTCGCCGACGCTGCCCAGGCCCGCGAGGACCGCGTCGGTCTTCATCCGCGGCTCGATGACCTCCCAGGTGGCGCCCTCGACCTTCACCTCGATGCCGGCCTTCTTGGCGTCGGAGGCGTAGGCGAGCGCGTGGTCCTGGCGGACCTTGTCGCCGGAGGGGTAGTAGAGCGTGAAGGAGGCGCGCTGTCCGTCCTTGGCGCGGATGCCGCCGGAGCCGGGCTTCCACCCGGCCTCGTCGAGGATGCGCCCCGCCCCGGCGAGGTCGCGCGGGCGCTCGATGCCGCGCTCGTACCAGGGGTCGTCGACGGGCAGCGGTCCGTACGCCGGCCGGCCCGCGCCGTCGAGGATCTTGTCGACCATGGCCTGCCGGTCCACGGCGGCGTCCAGGGCCCGGCGGATCGCGCGGTCGCCGGTGACCTGGCCGGCGCTGGGCAGGGTGACCGCACGGAAGTCGTAGGACCTGGCCCGGTAGGTGCGTCTGCCGTCGTCCTTCTCGAAGGTGGCGGCGAGGTTGGGCGGCAGGACGGCGCCGTCGAGGTCGCCGGAGCGCAGCCGGGTGGCGCGTACGTTGTCGTCGGCTATGACGGCCATGGTGAACGACTTCACCGCGGGCTTGTCGCCCCAGTAGTGCGGGTTGGCCCGGAAGCCGAGCTTCTCGCCCTTGCTCCAGTTGGTGAGCACGTACGGTCCGGTGCCGACCGGTTCGGTGTTGAAGTCGCCGGTGTTGGGGTCCTGCTTCCCGGCGACGTGCTCGGGGACGATGGGCAGGACGGTGCGGGCGGCGAAGGGCGCGTAGGGGTACTTGAGGGTGAAGACGACGGTGTCGTCCCCGCTCGCGCGGACGTCCTCGACGGCGTCTAGTTCGCTGCGGGCGGTGTTGTTGGTCTTCTCGTCGAGGACGGTGCGGTACGTGTAGACGACGTCCCCTGCCGTCAGCGGTTCGCCGTCGCTGAACTTCACGCCCTCGCGCAGGGTGTAGGTGTACGTGCGGCCGTCGTCGGTGACCTTCGGCAGCGCGGCGGCGAGGGCGGGCTTCAGCTCCAGGTCGCTGTCGCGGGCGAGCAGCCCGTCGAAGATCTTGGAGTTTCCGTCCTTGCCGTAGCCGAGCAGCGGGCTGAGCGTGTCCGGTTCCGAGGCCACGCCTATGACGACGGATTCGGCCGCCTCGGCGCCGCCGTCCCCTCCCCCGCGCGAGGGCGCGGAGCAGGCGGTCGCACCGGCGGCGAACGCCACCGCGGCGGCGGCACTGCGTATCGGAAGTCTCCGATCGGTCCGACGGGTCCAACGGGTCCGACGGGCTGTCATGTCTCCCCCACGCTTGTTGTCGATGCGCAGCTATTGCACATCACTCGCAATAAAGCGTCAAGCCAGGTGGGGGGTGGGAGGGCATGCCTCGACGGCGTGCGGCCGGTCGGCCCGCGTGCGGAGGCGGCCCGCACGCGGAGGCGGCCCGCGTGCGGAGGCGGCCCGCCGAACAGTGCGGCGGTCAGCCCGCCAGCGCCGCGAACGCCTGGTACGCCGGGGCGTCGAAGAGGACGAAGCGCACCTCGGCGACCGATGTCCGGGTGGCCCGCACGGTCTCCACGGCGATGCGGGCCGCGTCGTCCATCGGCCAGCGGTAGACGCCGGTGGAGATGGCGGGGAAGGCCACCGTGCGGGCGCCCAACTCGTCGGCGGTGCCCAGGGATTCGCGGTAGCAGGAGGCGAGGAGGCCGGAGCGGTCCTCGGTGGCCGACCAGACCGGACCGACCGTGTGGATCACCCAGCGCGCGTCCAGGTCCCCCGCGGTGGTGGCGACCGCACGGCCCGTGGGCAGGCCCTTGCCGAGGTGGCCCGCGCGAAGCCTGCGGCAGTCCGCCAGGATCGCGGGGCCGCCGCGCCGGTGGATGGCGCCGTCGACGCCGCCTCCACCGAGGAGCGAGGAGTTGGCGGCGTTGACGATCGCGTCGGCGCTCTGGCGGGTGATGTCGCCCTGAACGAGGATGATGTCGGTCATGTCTGCCTCAGCCTGCGCCAGACCGCCTTCGCCGCGTTGTGGCCCGACATGCCGTGGACGCCGGGGCCGGGCGGGGTGGCCGACGAGCAGATGAACACGGCCGGGTGCGGGGTCGAGTACGGGAACAGGGAGATCTTGGGGCGCAGCAGCAGTTGGAGGCCGGAGACCGCGCCGGAGGAGATGTCGCCGCCGACGTAGTTGGCGTTGCGGGCGGCGAGTTCGGCCGGTCCGGCGGTGGCGCGGGCGAGGACGCGGTCGCGGAAGCCGGGGGCGAAGCGCTCCAGTTGGCGTTCCATGGCGTCGGTGAGGTCGCCGTCCCAGCCGTTGGGGACGTGGCCGTAGGCCCAGAAAACGTGCTTGCCGGCCGGGGCGCGGGTGGGGTCGGCGACGCTGGGCTGCACGGTGATCAGGAACGGCCGCTCGGGTGCGCGGTCCGTGCCGGAGGCGGCGTGCAGGGCTGCGCCGATCTCCGTGCTGTCGGCGCCGATCTGCACGGTGCCCGCGCTGCGCGGCTCCTCGGCCGTCCACGGGACGGGCCCGTCCAGCGCGTAGTCGATCTTGAAGACGCTGGGTCCGTAGCGGTAGTTCGCGTAGTGGCTGCCGAGGCCGGCGATGCGGGCCAGGGCCGTGGGCGAGGTGTCGAAGACGTACGCGCGCGCGGGCGGCAGGTCGTCGAGGCGTTTGACCTCGTAGTCGGTGTGGACGGCGCCGCCTAGGTCCTCGAGGTACGCGGTGAGGGCGTCGGAGATGGACTGGGAGCCGCCGCGGGCGACGGGCCAGCCGCGGGCGTGCGCGGCCAGGGCGAAGACCAGGCCTATGGCGCCGGTGGCGAAGCCGCCGAGCGGGGCCATGACGTGCGCGACGAGCCCGGCGAAGAGGGTCTTGGCCTTCTCGTCGCGGAAACGGCGCATCAGCCAGGTCGACGGGGGCAGACCGACCAGGCCGAACCGGGCCAGGGTGACCGGGTCGCGGGGCAGCGCCGTCAGCGGCAGGGACATGAAGTCCCGGGCCAGCGTGTCCCACCTGGGCAGGAAGCGCTCGACCAGCCTGCGGTACGGGCCGGCGTCGCGCGCTCCGAAGGAGGCGGCGGTCTCGCCGACCGAGCGGGACAGCACGGCGGCCGAGCCGTCGGGGAACGGGTGCGCCATGGGCAGCCCGGGGTGCAGCCACTGAAGGCCGTACCGCTCCAGGGGGAGGTCGCGGAAGGCGGGCGAGTTGATACCGAGCGGGTGCGCGGCCGAGCACGGGTCGTGCCGGAAGCCGGGCAGGGTCAGCTCCTCCGTGCGCGCGCCGCCGCCCACGGTGCCCTGCGCCTCGAACACGGCGACCGAGAAGCCGCGGCGGGCCAGTTCCACGGCGGCGGTCAGTCCGTTCGGCCCCGCACCCACTACGACCGCATCGAGCATCGACGGCACCTTCGGACCCCTTCGTCAGCCGATGGCCACTGGGGATCAGGATATGCCCGGGGTCCGACGGCGCACGGTCTCGGGTGGGCGGGACCGCGCGCCGGGGTTCAGGCCGCCGCGGCGCGGAACGTGCTGGGACTCTGGCCCCGGTGGCGTTTGAAGGCGGCGCTGAAGCCGAAGGCGTCGGCATAGCCGACGGTCCTGGCGATCCGGGCGATGCTCAGGTCGGTGTCGGTCAGCAGTGCCTCGGCGTCGGCCATCCGGCATTCGGTGAGGTAGGCGAGGGGCGGGCGGCCCATCAGCTCGGTGAAGCGTTTGGCGAACAGCGCCCGGGAGACGCCCGCCCGGCCCGCGAGCGACGCCACCGTCCAGGACTCGGCGGGCCGGCCGTGGAAGGCGTGCAGGGCGGGGCCGAGAACCGGATCGGCCAGGCCGCGGTACCAGCTGGGCGCGTCGGCGCCGGCCTGGTCGAACCAGTTGCGCAGCGTGCAGACCAGGGCCCAGTCGAGGAGCCGGTCCATCAGGGCCTGGGAACCGGCCGAGAGCCGGGCGGCGTCGGCCGCGGCCGTCTCCAGCCAGGCACAGACCTCGACGTCCTCGTTGACGACCAGGACGGACGGCAGGGTGCGCAGGAGCCGTTCGTGGCGGTGGCCCGAGGCGCGGTAGGCGCCCACGATCAGCGCCGTCGCCCCGTCCGGATCGGTTCCCCAGCGGATGCCGCCGAGGTCCTGGGCGGTGCACTCGGGGTCCGCGGTGAAGCACGCGATCTCGTACTCGGTGTGCGGGCGGTCGACCGTGGCGGGCCGGTCGGCGAGGAGGAACGGCGCCGGGCCGCGCACGAGGGCGGTGTCGCCCACGCCGACCGCCCGTCGGGTGCCGTCGGGCAGCAGCAGGGTGCCGCCGCCGCGCAGCACGCTGACCATGGTGAGCGGCGCCCCGTCGGTGAAGCGGATGGTCCAGGGCGCCGTCAGGACGGCGTGGCTGACGACCGAGCCCTCGGCCCGGATGCCGCTCAGCAGTGAACTCAGGGGATCCACGCCGGTCATCGTAGACGATCTCCTATGTCTCCGAGGGTTTCTCCCATGGATCATCCATGCGGCCGGGACTGTACTGGACTCGTCGCACTGACCGAGACCAGCCGGGAGACCCCGTGACGGAGCACAGCAGCAGCAACGGCAGGACCGCCCTCGTGGTCGTCGCGCACCACCGCGCCGACTCCCTCACCGCGCACACCGCCCGTCGTACCGCCGACCGGCTCGAGGCCGCCGGATACCGCGTCGACCTGCTCGACCTGCACGCCGAGGGTTTCGACCCGCGGATGACCACGGCGGACCAGCCGGACTGGGGGGACCGGGAGAAGCAGTACTCGGACGAGGCACGGGCACACATGCGGCGGGTGCTCGACGCCGACGTGGTCGTCGCCGTCTTCCCGGTGTACTGGCAGAGCGTGCCCGCCCTCCTCAAGGGATGGATCGACCGGGTGTGGAACTACGGCTTCGCCTACGGCCGCAGCAAGCCGCGTCTGGCGGGCAAGCGCATGCTCTGGCTGGGCCTGGCCGGCGCCACCGCCGACGATCCGATCAGCGAGGCGATGCACGCCCTCCTGGAGACCAACCTCAGCGAGGGCATCGCCTACTACTGCGGCTTCTCCCATTCGGCCGTCGGTCTGCTCACCGACGCCGAGGAGCGCCCGCAGCGGGTCGACGCCGAGGGCAGTCTGCTGGTCGGCGACGCGGTCGCGGGCGCCGAGCGGGAGGCGCAGTACGCCGACTTCGACCGTCGTGCGCGGGAGGCGGTGGAGAAGTTCCTCGCCGCGGAGGGGGTGGCGGTCTGACGGCGGGAGACCCGCGCGGTGCGACCGGCGCGACCGGCGCGGGCGGCCCGGTCGTCACAGGTCGAGCTGGTACTCCAGGGCGCGGTGTGTCGGGACGTAGCCGAGCGCGTCGTTGATGCGGCGCATGTGCGTGTTGCTGTCGGCCGTGTCGGTGACCAGACCGGCGAGACCGGGGTGCTGGGCGCGGGCGAGGCGGATCGACTCGGCCTTCATCCAGCGGCCGAGGCCGTGGCCGCGGTGCTCGGGCAGCACACCGGTGCCGTAGTGCAGCCCGTCGCCCCTGCCGTCGCCGGGCACGACGAACTCCGAGAAGCCGGCGACCGAGCCGTCCGACTCGTCGACGACGGCCACCGTGGTGAGCTGCTCCCCGCGGTCGGCGACGGCCCGGGCGGCTGCCAGGACCCGCTCGACGTCCCAGACCACGACGCCGTAGTCGGTGTCGTCCATCGGCATGTCGTCCATCGCGCGGCGCGAGTCGGCGAAGGTCCAGGCCAGGTCGTCCGGGACGGTGCCGCGCCAGGACACCAACCGGTAGCCGGGGTGCGGCCGCTCGGCGATCGCGTCGGTCTCCTCCGCCCGGCCGCCGCCCGTGCCGCTCAGGTCGAGCCGGGCGTACGTCAGGGCCAGCACCTTGCGGAAGCCGCGCGCGGCGAGGAAGTGGTCGCCGGGCGTGTCCGCGTCGGCCTGCGCGACGACCGACCGCCGGCCGGCCGCCCGCGCGGCGGCCACCGCCTCGTCGAGGAGCCGCGACCCGACGCCTCTGCGCCGCTCCGCCGCGTGCACGTTCAGCGTCAGCTCCGCCAGGTGGTCCTGCCCTTCCCGGGTGAACACCCGCAGGAACGCGTGCCCGAGCGGGCCGCCGTCGTCCCCGCAGGCCAGCCAGGCCAGGCGATGGGCGGACGGGGTGCGGGCGGGATCGGTGAGAGCGGTGACGTGCAGGGACAAGGTGACTCCGGTCGGTCGGCGACGGCTGCTCCGACCGACAGTCGACCACGCGACGGGCCGCCGGGGCACCGGATTTCCCGGGCGGCGGCCGACGCTCCCCCGGGGATCAGGCCTCGCCCGACAGCAGGGCCACCACCTGCCGCGCCGTGGCCGCGTCGCGGGCGGCGGTGAACGGCAGTTCGTTGCCCCCGGTGATGCGGAACGGCTCGCCCGTGCGGGTCAGGTGGGTGCCGCCCGCCTCCTCGACCAGGAGGAGACCGGCCGCGTGGTCCCACGCCGCTTCCCAGGAGAAGGCGGTGGCGTCGGACTCGCCGCGGGCGACGGCCAGGTACTCCAGGCCGGCCGAGCCGCAGGGGCGGGGGGCCACCCCCGGGGTGCGCAGGGCATGCAGGTCGCGCTTCTGCTCGTCCGTCGTGTAGTCCGGGTGGGAGGTGGCCACCCGCAGGTCCCGGCCGGGCTCGGGCGGCCCCGCGTACAGCCGCTCGCCGTCCAGGAAGGCGCCCCCTCCGCGTACGGCCGCGGCGAGCCGGTCACCGGCCGGGGCGTAGGTCCAGGAGGCCTGCACGACGCCGCGGTGGGCGAGCGCCACCAGCGTGCAGAAGCCCTCCTCGCCGCGCACGAACTGCCGGGTCCCGTCGACCGGGTCGACGATCCACACCGGGGCCTCGCCGCGTATCGCCCCGTACGAAGCCGGGTTCGCGTGCACCGCCTCCTCGCCGACCACCACCGAGCCGGGCAGCAGGCGGGGCAGCACCTCCGTGAGGTACAGCTCCGCCTTGCGGTCGGCGTCCGTCACCAGGTCGTGCGGGCCCGCCTTCTGGTCGACCTCGTGTGCCGCGAGCCGGCGCCAGCGCGGCATGATCTCCTGCGCGGCCGCCTTGCGGACGGCCTCCTCCACGTCGCCGGTGTGCCGGGCGAGAAACTCGTCGATGGTTTCGTTGTTCTCGATCATGGCTCCATGAGAGCACGCGCCACTGACAACCCCCACCCGGGTGGTGTACTCCGGGTGGAATCGGTACGAACATCAGGTGTACGCGCGCGCCTGCCGGTCAGCGGCCCACCGCGTACCCCTGCATGCCGCGCGGGTTCGCCGCCGCCGACAGCACGCCCGTCTCCGGGTCCCGGGCGACGGCGCACAGCCGACCCTCCGACCACGCCTCCCCCACCGTCACGTCGTGCCCGCGGCGCCGCAGCTCCTCGACGACCTCCGCCGGCATGCGGGACTCCACGGTGACCGAGCCCGCCCGCATGCCGCGTGGGAAGAAGGAACCGGGGAAGCTGTCGTTGTGCCAGTTCGGGGCGTCGATCGCGCCCTGGAGGTCGAGACCGCCCCGCACCCGCGCGCGCAGCGCGACCGCCAGGAAGAAGTGCGTCTGCCACTGGTCCTGCTGGTCGCCGCCCGGGGTGCCGAAGGCCATGACCGGCACCCCGTCGCGCAGGGCGACAGAGGGCGTGAGCGTGGTGCGCGGGCGACGGCCCGGCGTGAGCGAGTTGGGCAGGCCCTCCTCCAGCCAGGTCATCTGGAGCCGGGTGCCGAGCGGGAAGCCCAGTTCGGGCACGACGGGGTTGGACTGGAGCCAGCCGCCGCTGGGCGTGGCCGAGACCATGTTGCCCCAGCGGTCCACGATGTCGAGGTGGCAGGTGTCGCCGCGGGTGCTCCCGTCGGCCGCGACGTCCGGCTCCCCCGGCACCGGGGACGCCGGGCCCTTGGCGACCGTCGGTTCACCGACCCCGAGGGCGTCGAGGCCCTCCCCCTCCACGGCGGCGACGAGCGCGTGGGCGGCGAGCCGCGGGACGCGCCCGCCCGGGGCGCCGGGGCGCAGTTCGAAGGAGGCCTTGTCGCCGACGAGCCGCCGCCGCGCCGCGTTGTACCCGGGCGACAGCAGCTCATCGAGCGGTACGCGGTCCGCGCCGTCGGCGTCGCCGTACCAGGCCTCCCGGTCGGCCATGGCGAGCTTGCAGCCCTCGACCAGCAGGTGGACGTAGTCGGCACCGCCGTGGGCGGGCAGCTCGGGCGGGAGCAGCGCCAACTGCTGGAGCAGGACCGGCCCCTGGCTCCACGGTCCGGCCTTGCACAGGGTCCAGCCGTTCCAGTCGTACGTCGCCGGGGCCTCGTAGTGCGCCGACCATTCGGCGAGGTCGGCGGCGGTGAGGGTGCCGGTGTGGCGTTCGCCGCTGGTGTCCAGGGTGGGCCGCCCGGCCTGCCGTACGAGGGCCTCGGCGACGAACCCGGAGCGCCAGATCTCCCGCGCGGCGTCGATCTCCGCCTCCCGGTCCGCCGCGCCGGCGGCCTCCGCGAGCAGCCGCTTCCAGGTGGCGGCCAGGGCCGGGTTGCGCAGCAGCTCGCCGGGGCGGGGCGGACGGCCGTCCGGCAGGTAGACCTCGGCGGAGGAGGTCCACTCCGTCTCGAACAGCTCCCGGACGGTCTCGACTGTCTCGGCGACGCGCTCCACGGGTGCGTGCCCGTGCTCGGCGTAGCCGACGGCGTACTTCAGCACGTCGGCCAGCGACTTGGTGCCGTGGTCGCGCAGCAGGAGCAGCCAGGCGTCGAAGGCCCCGGGCACGGCGGCGGCGAGCGGCCCGGTGCCGGGGACGAGGTCGAGTCCGAGCCCCTTGTAGTGCGCCACCGTGGCGCCCGCCGGGGCCACACCCTGTCCGCACAGCACCCGCACCTCGCCCCCCGCCGGCGCGAGCAGGATCGGCACCTCCCCGGCGGGCCCGTTGAGGTGCGGTTCGACGACGTGCAGCACGAAGGCCCCGGCGACGGCCGCGTCGTAGGCGTTGCCCCCGTCCTCCAGCACCGCCATGGCCGACTGGGAGGCCAGCCAGTGGGTCGAGGACACCATGCCGAAGGTGCCACGCAGAGTGGGACGAGTCGTGAATTGCATACCTGACCTCGGTGTTGGGCACGTCGACGGGCCTGTGCTCCACGTCGGCCGGTGCCGTACGCGAAGTGGACGCCTGCCATCCTCCCTGTCCGGTCCGAAGGCCCGGAAGAGGGCTTGAGCACTTCGACGGGACCCGACCGGACTTCACAGGCCGGTCACGCCGACCGCCCCCGGTCCGCGAAGACCCAGCGGTTGCCCGCCAGGGCGTCGTTCTCCTCGGGCAGCGGGCCGCGTCCGTGCTGGTGGGTGAAGTCGAAGGGAGTGTGGACCGACGCGGTCCAGCCCCGGTCCCCCAGACGAGCCGCGGAGTCGGGCCGCGGCTCCCGGCTGAACAGGTCGAGCAGGTCGATGCCGAGCTGCCGGCGCGTCGACACGTACAGCGGGCTGTCGCGGTACGCCATCAGGTCCTTCTCGAGCTTGACCTCGTACGCCAGGGTGCTGCCCGGCGCGCTCAGCCGGTCGACCGTGTCGATGAGCGCGGTCTCGGCCGCGTGCGGCAGGTAGAACAGCAGCCCCTCGACCAGCCACGCGGTGGGGGCCGTGACGTCGAAGCCCGTCGCCGTCAGCGCACCGGCCCAGTCGGCGCGCAGGTCGGTCCCGATCGGCACCCGCCGCGCCCGGGGTTCGGCCGACAGGGTGTCGAGGACCCGGTGTTTGAACGCGAGGACTCCGTCCCTGTCGATCTCGAAGACCACGCAGTCGGGGGGCCAGTCGAGGCGGAAGGCCCGCGCGTCCAGCCCGGCTCCCAGCAGCACCACCTGGCGGATGCCGGCGGACCGGACCGAGCGGAGCAGGAAGTCGTCGAGAACCCGGGTCCGCAGACCGAAGTAGCGGGCGAAGCGTCCCCAGAGCGGGCTCGTGTCCCCGCCCGGGGCCTGGTCCAGGCGGACCGGCCAGTGGGCCGACGCCCGAGCGCCCAGAACGAAGTGCTCCGCGTAGATGTCCTGGGCGAGGGCGTCATGGCGGTGGGTCTCGATCGCCCGCGCCGCGGCGACCAGGAGGGCGGTCAGCCCCACTCCTCCCTCCACGCCGTCCGTACGAGTGCCCAGCGGTGCCGTGTCTGCCATGCGTTCTCCCCTGGTGGGTCGGTGTGGGACCGGCGTACGTCGGAGCCGGCGGCCCGGGCGGGCTGCGGCGAGCGGCGTGCTCAGGGCCGGCGGCCGTCCGGGATCAGGACGGGTTTGACGACGCGGCCGGTCTCGCAGTCGCGTTCGGCCTCGTTGATGTCGGCGAGCGGATAGGTGCGGATCAGCTGGTCGAAGGGAAACCGTCCGGCCTGCCACAGCTCGGTGAGGCGCGGGACCAGCAGCCCGGGGACGGCGTCGCCCTCACAGATGTGGAAGATCGCGCGCCCGCGGTCCAGTGTCCCCGCCTCGATCGGCAGGGTGCCGCGGAGCCGTGCCACGAGGCCGAGACGGCCGGTCGGACGCAGCGATCGGAGCGCCTCGTTGATCAGCCCGGCGGACCCCGTGGTGTCCAGCGCGTACGTCGTTCCCCCGCCGGTCAGCCGCAGAATGCGGTCGGACAGGCCGGTCGGCGTGGTGGGGACCGGCAGGGCGTGGAGCCGCTCGGCGAGGGCCAGCCGCCCGGGATGCCGGTCCACGGCGACGGTCACCGCGCCGGCGGCGTGTGCCGCCATCACGGCGGCCAGGCCCACCGCGCCCGCGCCGAAGACGGCGAGGGTGTCGCCCGGGCCGACGCCGAAGGAGTTGAGGACCGCACCGGCGCCGGTGAGGAAGCCGCAACCGAGCGGTCCGAGCAGTTCCAGGGGCAGTGCGGGATCGACCCGTACCGCGTTGCGGGCCGGGACCAGCGCGTACTCGGCGAACGAGGACTGGCCGAACCAGCGGGGCGCCAGGGCGGTCCCGGTGGTGTCGGTGAAGCGTGCGGCGTGCTCCCGGCGCCCGCCGAACAGGTTCAGCGCGGCGAAGGAGTCGCAGTAGGCGGGGGCCGCGCCCATGCAGTTCCGGCAGTGCCCGCAGGAGTCGAAGCTCAGCACCACGTGGTCGCCCGCGCTCAGGCCGGTGCCCGTGCCGCCCGTCTCCACGACGACTCCGGACCCCTCGTGGCCCAGGACCGCCGGCAGGGGTGAGCGGCCGCCCGACTGCCGCACCGCGAGGTCGGTCCGGCACATCCCGCAACCGGCGATCCGGACCAGGATCTCCCCCTCGGCCGGCCCCTCCGCCAGCACGACCTCCTCGACGGTGAACGGGTTCTCGTACGCGCGCAGTACCGCCGCGCCGAACTTCATTCAGGCCTCCTCCGGGCGGTGCACGACGAACGGTCTGAGGTTTCCGTACAGCCCCCACGGCCCGCCCGCGACGCCGACACCGCTGTCCTTGGCACCCGCGAAGGGCTGGGCGAGGGAGAGTTCGGCATGGTGGTTGATCCAGGCCGTTCCGCACTCCAGGCGGTCGGCGACGGCCGCGGCCCGGTCGAGGTCGGTGCTCCACACCGAGCCGCCCAGTCCGAAGCCGGTGTCGTTGGCCGCCCGGACGGCTTCGTCGAGGCTGTCGTACGGCAGGACCGGCAGGACCGGGCCGAACTGTTCCTCGGTCACCACCGGGCTGTCGGCCGGCACGTCGGCCAGGATCGTCGGGGCGAAGAAGTACCCCGGCCGGTCCAGGCGGTGTCCACCGGCCGCGGCCCGGCCGCCGTCCGCCAGGGCCCGGGTCGTGCGCTGCTCGACGCGGGCGAGTTGCGGGGCGTTGCTGACCGGCCCGATGCGTGACGCCGGATCGAGCCCCGGTCCGACCACGGTCGTGCTCGCCCGGTGGGCGAGGGCCTCCACCACCCGGTTGTGGAGCCGGGCAGGGGCGTAAACCCGCTTGACCGCCATGCAGACCTGGCCGCAGTTGCGGAACGCCGCCCAGAACAGCCGGTCCGCGATCTCCTCCACGTCGACGTCGTCGAGCAGGATGGCGGCGTCGTTGCCTCCCAGTTCCAGGGTGACTCGCGCGAGAGAGGCCGCCGCGCCCGCGGCGACGGCCCGGCCCGTGGCCGCCGACCCGGTGAAGGTCACATGGCGGATCCCGGGGTGCGAGGCGAGTCGGGCGCCGAGCGGCTCCCTTCCGGTGACGACCGTGAGCACGCCCTCGGGCAGGGAACCGGCGAGGACGGCCCCCAGCATCCGGGTGGCGAGGGGCGTGGACGGTGAGGGCTTGAGCACCATCGTGTTGCCCGCGGCAAGCGCCGGCGCGAACTTCGCCGACGCCAGTTGCAGGGGGAAGTTCCACGGCACGATCGCGGCGACGGCCCCGATCGACCGCCACCTCAGCCGGCTGTGCACGGGGCGGTCGTCCGTGATCGGCTGCGCCCCGATGTCCAGCTCGGCGAAGTAGCGCAGCCGGGCAGCCGTACGGGCCACCTCGGCATGCGACTCGGTCAGCGGCTTGCCCTGTTCACGGGTGAGGAGCGGGGCGAGAGCGGCGGCGGCCGCGTCGACGGCGTCCGCCGCGGCGAGCAGTGCCGTCCTGCGTGCGGCCGGGTCGGCCCGCCAGCCCGGCCAGGCCGCTCGGGCCCGGTCGACGACCAGGTCCAGTTCCTCCGGCCGCCGGTCGGGGGCCTCGTCGAAGGCTTCGCCGGTCGACGGATCGACGACGGCGAAGTACCCGCCGCGGTCGGTGCTGTGCGCGGGACGTCCGGTCGCCGGAGCCACGGTCAGCTCTGCGCGGCAGCGGCCGCGTGTTCCCGGACGTGCCGGTCCATCTCCGCCCGGAAGGCCGCCACCAGGTGCGGCCGGATCCGGCCCGTGGTGCGGTCCCCTCCCTCGCAGACCGCTCCGCGCACCCCGACGATGTCCGTCTCGATACGGGCCAGTTCACCGAGGTCGCCGGACTTGACACTGCCCGCCAGCGCGGCGAGGAGACCGGAGTCGTGGGCGCGCCGCACGAACTCGGCGCACACGTCGGGCGGAACGTGGTCGAACAGCCGCGTCCCGTCCTTGACCGCGGTGTCGAGCATGGCGGCGTCGGAACCCGAACGGCGAGCGATGTCGGGCAGCGAGAGCGGGTTGACACAGCCGATGCGGTGGGCGTCGGCGTAGCCCGACGCGACGACGAACGCGTCCGCCCTGTGGTCCTTCACCGCTCGGACCACCCCGCGCATGACCTCGACGGCCTGTTCGGGTGTCGTGCACCCGTAGAGGCCGACCTTGATGTAGGTGGCCCCGGACACGGCCGCGCCGAGCGCCGCCTGGGCCACCGTGCCGGGCTTGTACGGCACGTCCCCCACGGTGGCGGAGACCGGCTTGTCCGCCGGGACCGCCGCGCGGATCTCCCTGATGACCCAGGGGTAGTTGGCGCCGAGCGAGCCCTCGTCGGGCTTCTTGACGTCGACGATGTCCAGGTACTCGGCCGCCTTCGCGCAGTCGAGGGCCTCGTCGACACCGTCCGGAGAGATGAGCAGCAACAAGGTTGAGTCCTTCCCCCGCACACCCACCTGCCCCGAGAGCGGATGTACGGATTCGTCCGGCTCACATGCGGTGCGCACATCCTTCCCTCCGGGCGTCACGTCCGGGCAGGGCGCGCGCAGTGCCACGTGGATCGCGGTCACGAGGTGCCCGCGCCCGGCGCAACGCGCCGTCTGCGCCGGGCCGCCCGCGGGTGCGCGGGGGCGCCGTTCCGTCCGGCATCCACGCATGGTCGCGGGTCGTGCGGTGCGTTTCGACGCTGCGCGGGGTTACGGGTTCATCGCGCCGCGGAACAGAACCTCACCCTCCGCGGCGCGCTCGTGAGGTTCACCGAGAGTCACGGCCGGGTCGGGGACTGAACGCCGGGCCGGCTTCCAGCTCCGGGGCCAACAGTTCGGCGACCGTCTGGCGGCGGCGGATCAGGCGGGTCTCGGCGCCGTCGACCAGGACCTCGGGGATGAGCGGCCGGGAGTTGTAGTTGGACGACATGCTCGCGCCGTAGGCGCCGGTGTCGTGGAAGACGACCAGGTCGCCGACGTCGGTGCGGGGCAGCGGAACCGGTTCCACGTCCCCGCCCTCGACCTGGGTGAAGACGTCCCCCGACTCGCACAGCGGTCCGGCCAGGACGGTGTCGCGGGCGTCCGAGGCGCGGCGGGCGCCCGCCGCGTCGAGCACCGAGACGCGGTGGTTGCTGCCGTACATCGCGGGCCGCATCAGGTCGTTGAACCCGGCGTCGACCAGGACGAAGTAGTTGCTGCCCACGGGCTTCTGGGCGCGCACCTCGGCGGCCAGGACTCCGGAGCCGGCCACCAGGAAGCGTCCCGGCTCGATCTCCAGCCGCACCGGGTGGCCGAGTTCGGAGACCAGCTCCCGGCGTGCGGCGTCCCAGAGTTCGAAGTAGCGGTCGGTGTCGATCTCCGGGTCGCCCGGCGTGTACGGCACGGAGAGGCCGCCGCCGGCGGAGATGGCGCGGATGTCCCGCCCGGCCATCCTGACCTGCTTGACCATGGTCTCGCAGACCGACTCCAGGTGACCGTAGTCCACCCCGGAACCGATGTGCATGTGCAGGCCGACCAGGTCGAGCCCGTGCCGGTCGACCAGCGCGAGGCTCTCTTCGAGGTGCTCGTGCCAGATGCCGTGCTTGCTGTGCTCGCCGCCGGTGTTGGTCTTGCGGCTGTGGCCGTGCCCGAAGCCCGGGTTGATCCGGATCCACACCGGGTGGCCCGGGGCCGCCCGGCCCACCTGGTCCAGCATCTGCGGGGAGCCCGCGTTGACGGGGATGCCCAGCTCGACCACCCGGCGCAGCGTGGAGCGGTTCAGCAGGTCGGCGGTGAAGACGATCGGTTCGTCGTCCCCGCCGACCCGGTAGCCGGCCGCGAGCGCCCGCTCGATCTCGCCCTCCGACACGGCGTCGACGTGGACGCCCTCCTCGCGCATCAGGCGCAGGATGTGCAGGTTGGAGCAGGCCTTCTGGGCGTAGCGGATGACGTCGAAGCGGCGCAGCCGGTCGATCTGGGCGCGGATCGTCGCGGCGTCGTACAGCCACAGCGGGGTGCCGTGCTCGGCGGCCGCGGCCGCCAGCCGGGGGCCGTCCAGGGCACCGGGCAGACGGGGCTGCTCTGCGGAGGAAGGGGCGGATGGGGAGGTCATGGTCAGTCCTTCTCGCCGATCATCAGGGCAATACCGAGATCTTCTTCCAGACGGCGCAGGATCTGCTCGGCCGTCCGAACCACGGACGGATGGTCCGGCCCGCGCAGCATGAAGCGGGCCACGATCTGTCCGGCGCTCACCGTCCGGCCGGGTCCGGTGCCGTAGCTGTCGAAGCCGACGACCTCCAGGACGCCGGGCCACTCGGCGATCCGGTCCAGCGAGGCGCCGGGGGCGAGGGTGCCGCCGTCGCGGGCCATCACCTTGCGTCCGCCGACGCAGCCGTCGAGCGTGCCGGGCAGCGCCACCTCCGCGCCGGGTTCCAGGATCGCCAGCAGTCCGGAGAAGATGTCGGCGCCGGTGGCGTGCCGGTAGATGGTGGGCAGCGCGCCGCCCATCACCCGGGGGTTGACCTCGACCAGGACCGGGCCGCGCCCGGTCACCATGATCTCCAGGTGGAAGACGCCCAGGTCCAGGCCGATCGCCCGGCACACGTCGGCGGCGTAGGCGACGCAGGCCGCGGTCTGTTCCTCGGAGAGCGCCGCGGGGATGTAGGAGCCCAGCTCCACCACCTCGTCCTCGGCCCAGCGGAACCGCCCGGACACCGCGAAGGGGAAGAACTCCCCATCCCTGACGCCCAGTTCGACCGAGACCAGGGTGCCGACCAGGTATTCCTCGACGAGGATGCCGCGGGTGAACTGCTCGTGCCACTGCACGGGCACCGCGTCCAGTCCGGTCAGCACCCCGCGGCAGCCGGCGGCGGCCTCCTCCGGGTTGGTGGCCACGTAGGAGAGCAGGCTGTCCGCGCCCGACGGCGGCTTGAGGATCACCGGGTAGCCGATCTCCTCGGCCGCGGCGAGCGCCGCCTCCTCGGTCTCGGCCAGCGCGTGGCGCGCGGAGGCGAGCCCGGCCTTGTCCAGGGCGGCCCGGCACCGGTCCTTGCGGCGGGCGGTGAGGACGCCGTCGGTCGCCGTGCCGCGCAGACCCAGTTCGCGGCAGGCGACGGCGACCGCCTCGGCGCTCAGCTCCAGCTGGGCGGTGACCACGTCGATGGGGTCGGCCGCGTGGCGGGCGGCGAGGACCCGGGTGACGCTCTCGGCGTCGGTGGTGACGAGGTTGTCGACCAGGTGGTCCACCGAGCCGACGATCCGCAGGTTCTTCTCGGTGGGCGGATAGAAGGGGTCGGCGGACTGGAGGTAGGTCACCCGGTGACCGGCCTCCTTGGCCAGCCGGATTGCTTCGAGCGCGGCGGGGTTGGAGTCGACGAACGCGATGTGCATGGGTTCTGCCTAGGGGTCGCGGGAGGAGGGAGGGCCGGGGCGGTGCGGTGCGGGGCGGTCAGAGGGTGACGGGCAGGAGGTCGGCCAGGTCCGGCACGGTGCCCGGCGCCGCGGCCGTGTACCGGGCCTCGACGGCGGCGGCGAGGCCGGGCACCAGGGGCGCGGCGTGCTCGGCGGCGGCCCGGAGACCGGCGACGGCGAGTCCGGGGTCGTCCGGCGCCCTGGCGGCGAGCAGCGCGAGCAGGTTCGCGGTGGTCTCGGCGGCCTGCCGCATCGAGAAGGTCTCCAGGGTGTAGGCCCGCCGCATCCGGTCGCGGTAGCGGTCCAGGACCGCACCGGTCCCCGGCCCGGCCGTCACGGGCCGCCCCGTGTGCGGGGCCAGGGCCGCCGCGACGCTCTGCAGCGGCCGGTGCAGCCGGGTGCGTACGGTGTCCAGGAAGTCCGCCTCGGTGAAGTTGGCGGGCTGGTGCTCCGGGTTGCCGAGCGCGAGGTGGAAACGCACGTTGTCCGCGCCGTACTTGCCCACCAGGTCGCGGGCCCACACGAGGTGGCGGCGGCTGGTGGAGAACTTGGCCCCGTCCAGGTGGTAGAACTCGTTGGTCACGATCGCCGCCGGCTCGGTCAGTCCGCCGTGCGCGAAGGTGAGCCCGAGGTGGGCGAAGGCGAAGTAGAACGTGTTGTCGTAGCCGAGGAACTGCACGAGTTCGAAGCCCGAGTCCGCGGCCCACACGCCGGGCGGCGTCGCGGGGCCGCGGCGGGCCCGCGCGGCCTCCGCCATGTGCCTCAGGCCCGGCAGCATCTCGGCCCAGACGTTGAAGACCTGGCCGTCGAAGCCGTCGATGCCGACCGGGATGCCCCAGTCGGCCGGGTAGCTGACCGGGAAGTCGGGCAGCGGCCGGGAGAGCATCTCGTCGACGAAGCGCAGCACGTGCGGGCGCATCGTGGCCCGCCGGGCGCGGTAGAACTCGGTGAACTGCTCCCGGTACTCCTCCAGCGGCAGGACCAGGATCTCCGTCTCGCGCGGCTGGGTGGGGGTGGCGGGCCCGGCGCCGGTGCTCGTCGGGAAGAGCAGGGAGTCGACGTCGTTGGGGTGGCCGCAGTTCTCGCAGATCGCCCCGCAGGTGCCGACCAGGCACTCGGGGCAGTACCCGGTGGCGAAGGCCTCCAGGAGGTAGCGGCCGGTCCGCCCGCAGTACGGGAAGGTCCAGGTGCGGGTCTTGAGCCGGCCCGCCCGGTACAGGCCGGTGAAGAACTCCCGCACCTCGGCGCGGTAGGCGTCGTCGGGGCTGGTGAACGCGTCGATGTCGATGCCGGCGAGTTCCAGCGTGCCGACGATCTCGCGGTTGCAGCGCGCCGCCAGCTCCACCGGGTCCAGGCCGAGCCGCTCGGCCGTGGTGACCACGTACGTCTGGTGGTCGTCGCCGCCGGACGCGTACAGGACGGTGTGTCCCAGCATCCGCTGGGCGCGGCTGAAGACGTCGGCGCCCAGGTAGGGCCCGGAGAGGTGGCCGACGTGCAGGTCGCCGTTGGTGGTGGGGGGTGTGGCGGTGACCAGGAAGCGGCGCGGGGCCGGTGTCATCGGTCCTCCCCGTGGGCCTGCCCGGCGGCCGGGGCGGCGCCGAAGGGACCGAGGGACCAGACCGACACCATCTCCAGTTCCTCGGTGTCCGAGGCGTTCTCGAAGTGGTGGCGCTGGTGGGCGCCGACCACCAGGGCGTCGCCCGCGGCGATCCGCGTCCGCTCCCCGTCGACCTCGGCGTGGCCGCTGCCGCGCACCACGTAGAAGTGCTCGTGGTCCTCGTGGGAGTGCGGGGTGGTGGCCGTGCCCGGCGCGACGGTGCACACCCCCATGCCGGTGTCCGAGGGGCCGCTGGACTCCCAGGGCAGGATGCGGCGGAACGCGCAGCCGTACTCCTCGTTGACGAGGGCGTCGGCCCGCCGCTGGATCCGGATGCCGCTCATGCGTGGACTCCTTCGAACAGGGGGGTGGCGAGGTCTTGGTGGCCGGCGGCCGGGGTGTCGAGGACGGCGTCGAGGATGTCTCCGGCGCGGTGGGCGAGCAGCGACAGCAGGGTGCTGGTCAGGCCGTGGGTGTGTTCGGCGGCGCCGTGCAGGAAGATCCGCGGTGCGAAGCCCTCGTCGGTGCGTACCGAGTAGTCGCGGTCGACGAGCAGTTCGCCGTCCCCGTCCCTGAGCAGGTACGGGTCGACGCCGGTCAGCAGGCCGCGCGCCTCGCGGAAGTCGTAGCCGGTGGCCAGCACGACCGCGTCGTGGCGTTCGCCGCGTTCCTCGCCGGTGAGCAGGTCGCGCAGGGTGGCGGTGACCAGGCCGTCCTCGGTGCGGGCCCCGGTCAGTTCGGTGAACCGGCTCAGGTGCAGCCGCTGCCCGCCGTGCACCTGCTGGTCGTAGAGGAGTTCGGCGACGGCGGTGATGTCCTCGTCGTCGACGGCGGCGTAGTTGGTCGCCTTCAGCTCCGCGAGGATGCCGCGGCGGCGCTCGGGTCCGGCGCCGTGGAACAGGTCGACGGAGGCCGGGTCGAAGATGGCGTTGGCCAGGGCGCTGCTGTTGGCGGGCATCAGCGCGAACCCGCGGTGCGCCAGGGTGACGTCCGCCGCCGGGAACTCGCCGGCCAGGTACTGGAAGATCTCCGCCGCGCTCTGTCCGGCGCCCACCACCAGGAAGCGGTAGGGCAGTTCGCGGCCGCGATCGTGGAAGGGCCGGATGCCGCCCAGGAAGGAGCTGCTGTGCAGGACGGTGCCGTCCCGGAGGGTGCCGGGCTCGACGCCGGGCGGGACGATCGGGGTGCCGCCGGGTGCCAGGGACACGTGGTCGGCGGAGACGGTGTGCCGGGTGCCGTCCGGGCCGCGGTGGTCCACCTCCAGGCGGGTGACCCGTCCGTCGGGGCCGGTCACCGGGCGGATCGCCTCGGCGGTGCTGCCGTAGGTGACGTAGCCGGCGAGCCGGTCGGCCGCCCAGCGGAAGTAGTCGACGTACTCGCGCCGGGTCGGGTTGAGCGTGCCCAGGTTGAGGAAGGGTTCCAGCCGGCCCTTGGACACCAGGTAGTTGACGAAGCTGTACGGGCTGGTCGGGTCCCTGGGGGTCACCAGGTCCTTCAGGAAGGCGACCTGCATGCGGGCGCCGGGCAGCAGCATGTCGGGGTGCCAGGAGAAGGCGTCCCTGGATTCCAGGAAGTGCAGGGACGTCCCGGCGGCGGCCGGTCCGGCCGAGGCGTGCAGCGCGCTCATGGACAGGTGCGAGGGCCCGTAGCCGACGCCGAGCAGCCGGTGGTGCGGGTGTCCCCCGCGCGGGGCAGTGGTCATGGTGTTCCTCTCCGCCGGGTCAGTCGGCCTGGACGGCGGGGCCGGTGCGGTCGTCGTCCAGCGGCCGGTAGTGGGCGTAGAACTTCTTGGTGGGCTCCAGGACCTCCCAGGTGCCGGTGAATCCGGCGGGGACGACGATGGTGTCGCCGGGGACGAAGGTGCGGGCGTTGCCGTCGTCGTCGGCGATGACCACCCGGCCGTGGAGCATGTGGTAGAACTCGTCCTCCTCGTACACCGCGCGGAACTTGCCCGGGGTGCTCTCCCAGATGCCCGAGGTGAAGGCCCCGTCGGGACTGGTGAAGTGCAGGGTGTTGGTGATGGCCAGCTCGCCGGAGATCCAGCGGTCCGGGCCCTTGCGCACCTGGCGCACGTTCTCCGGCTCGGACTCGCCGAGGACCACGATGTCCTTGATCGTTCTGCTCGTCATGCCGATCCCTTCGCTGTACGGGTGTGAAAGAGTTCCGCGAGCCGCCGGGCGGCACCGTCGCGGACCACGGAGTAGTGCGTCTCGGGCAGGGGGGCGACCCGCGCGCCGGGCGGTACGAGACCGGCCGGGTGCAGGTGCAGCGGCGTCAGGCCCCCGAAGGCGTCCGGTCGTTCCCGCTCGGCGGGTACGACCAGGAGCGGGCAGTCCCGCGGCAGGGGCCGCGGGCGGTGGTCGAGCAGCAGCCGGTACAGGGCCCGGTACTGGTCGTAGAGGCCGCGCAGGGCGTCGGCCGGCTCCCGGGGCAGGTGGGTGGCGGCGAGGTGTCCGAAGGGGTCCGGGTGGCCGGCCGGTACGGCGATCTCCGCGGCGCCGTCCCGCTGGCCGAGATAGTCGGTGAAGAACCCGGCCGCGGCGGCCCGTTCGTCCAGGTCCGCGCCGTCGGTCGCGGCCACGAAGCTGTCGACCAGGGTCAGCGAGAGGGGCTGGACCAGGTCGGTGCGGCGGGCGGTCTCCGCCGCGAGGACGCCGCCCATCGACCAGCCGAGGAGGTGGACGGGCCGCCCCAGGGCCGCGACCGCCCGCGCGTACTGGTCCGCCAGTTCGGTCAGGGTCGCGGGGAGCCGGCCGCTGGGCGGGGCCTGCAGTCCGTACACCGCGTACGGGGCGGGCAGCGCGTCGATCAGGGCGCGGTAGCCGAGGAGGTGTCCGCCCACCGGGTGGACCAGGACCACCGCCGCCCCGTCGCCGGGTCTGACCGGCACGAGCAGGGTGTCGACGTGCCGGTCGAGCAGCGCGTCCTGGCCCGCGACGGTGCTCGCCTCGAAGAGGCTGGACAGCGGCAGCCGGACGCCGAACTCCTCCTCGATCCGCCGGACCAGCCGCACCGCGGAGACCGAGCTGCCGCCGCTGGCGAAGAAGTCGTCGTCGACCGACCGGACGGCCGTGCCGCACACCTCCTGCCACAGCCGGGCCAGCGCCGACTCCCGCTCGGTGCGCGGTGCGCGGCCGGACGCGGCGGCCCGGTCGGCGTCCCCGCGCCCGGTCCCCGCCGCGTGTTCCTCGGCCAGGGCGAGGAGGGCGCGGGCGTCGCGCTTGCCGTTGGCGGTCAGCGGGAGGGCGGCGACGGTGTGGAAGGCGCTGGGCACCGCGTACGAGGGCAGGGTGGTGCCCAGCCGGGCGCGCAGCGCCGCGGGTCCCGGGACCGGCTCGCGGTCGGTGCGAGGACCGCCGTCGGTGCCCGGGCCGCCGTCTTCCTCCGCGACGAGGAAGGCGATCAGGCGGGCGGCGGCACCGGTGCCGGTGACGACGCAGGCCGCGGCCCGGACGCCGGGCTGCGCCGCCAGCTGCTGCTCGACCTCCAGGAGGTCCACCCGGTAGCCGCGCACCTTGGCCTGGCTGTCGAGCCGGCCGAGGAACTCCAGGGTGCCGTCGGGCCGGTAGCGGGCGTGGTCGCCGGTGCGGTACAGCCGCTCGCCGGTGCGGGGGTGGGTGGGGAAGCGGGCCGCGGTCAGTTCGGGCTGCCCGTAGTACGCCGTGGCCAGGCCGTCACCGGCGATGAAGAGCTCGCCGGGCACCCAGTGGGGCACGTCCGCGAAGCCCGCGTCCGCGTCGAGGACGTGGTAGCGCTGGTTGGCGAGGGGCAGCCCGTACGGCACGGACTTCCAGGACGGGTCGATCCGGTCCACGACGTGGTAGTTGGACCAGATGGACGCCTCGGTGGCACCGCCCAGGGCGACCACCTCGGCCTTGGGCGCGGCCCGCCGGACGCGGTCGGGCAGGCCGAGCGGGATCCAGTCGCCGCTGAGCAGGACCAGCCGCAGTCCGCCCAGGACGTCGGCGGCGCGTTCGTCACCGAGGTGGTCGAGGAGCATGTCGAGGAGGGCCGGGACGGTGTTCCAGACGGTGGCGCCGCTGTGCCGCACCCAGTGCGCCCACAGGTCGGGGTCGGGGCGGGCGGCGCAGGGCGGCACGACGACGGTCGCGCCGGCGCACAGGGCGCCGAACAGGTCGAAGGCCGAGAGGTCGAAGTGCAGTTCGGACAGCGAGAGCAGCCGGTCGTCCGGGCCGACGCCGAAGCGCTCCACCATGTCCTGGACGGTGTTGCGCAGCCCGCCGTGCGGGATCGCGACGCCCTTGGGGGTGCCGGTTGAGCCCGAGGTGAAGATGACGTACGCGAGGTCGTCGGGGGCGGGCACCGGCAGCGGCAGGGGCTCGCCGGGGTGCCCTGGGGCGTCGAGGGCGAGCACGTGGACGGGCCGTTCCAGCTCCGCGAGGAGCCGTGCCCCCTCGGCGTCGGCCAGCACCCTGCCGATGCCGTGCCGGGTGAGCAGCGCGTCGAGCCGGGCGGGCGGCCAGTCCACGCCGAGCGGTACGTAGGCGCCGCCGGCCGCGACGACCGAGAGCGCGGCGAGGTACTGGCCGGGGCTCTTGCGGGCCAGCACGCCGACGAGTTCGCCGGGTGCCGCCCCGGAGGCGGCCAGCGCGGCGGCCGTGCGCCCCACCCGGTCCGCGGCCTCGCGGTAGGTGGTCTTCCCGTCCGCCCCGTGGAGGGCCGTGCGGTCGGGGGTGCGCTCGGCGCCCTCGCGCAGCCCGTCCAGGACGCCGCCGCCCGGGAGGTCGCGCGCGGTGCGGTTGGCGGCGGTGCGCGCGGCCAGCAGGGCCCCGGGCAGCGGCGGCGGGTGCGGGGCGGCCCAGGGGGCGTCGTGACCGGCCAGGCGGCGCAGCAGGTCGGCGTGGGCCGCCGCCAGCTCGTCGACCAGGCCCTCGGGGAAGGCCTCGGCCACGTGGTCGAAGGTGCAGACGAGTTCCCCGTCCTCCTCGGAGACCTGGTGGTCGAGGAGGACCTGCGGGGTGTGCATGGACTTGAAGACCAGCTCCCACCCCTCGGCCCGCAGGTGCGGGGGCAGCGCGTCGGACGCCGCGTCGTCGAGTCCCGAGGCGAAGACGAACGGGCTGCCCACCGCTGCCCCGGGGCGCTCTCGGCGGGCCCGGCGGGCCACCTCCACCCCGGACAGCCAGGCGTGCGGCAGGTCCGCCATCAGCCGCCGTTGCAGGGCCCCGGCGCGCTCGGCGAAGGTGTCGCCGGTGCCGTCGCACTCCAGCAGCAGCGTGCTGCCGAAGTTCCCCACGCACGCGGCCGGGGCGGGGTCGGTGCCGTTCGGGCCGGCGGCCAGCATGGCGCGGGTGGCGACGAGGACGGTGAGGGTGAAGGAGGGCCGGCCCGACCAGCGGCGCAGCACCTCGGCGTAGGCCGCGCACAGCACGGAGTTGGCCGACAGGCCGGCGCCGCGGGCCTGTTCGCGCAGCGCCGCCCACACGGGCGCGGGCAGTCGGTGGCGGACCCGGGCGAAGCGGGCCCGGGCCGGGCGGGACAGGGTCGGCGGGGTCGGCGGGCCGGGCAGGACGGGTGTCCGGCGCTGCCAGTGCGCGACGGCGTTGCGGTGGGCCTGGCTGTCCCGGTGGGCGGCGAGGGCCTCGGTGTACCGGGCGAAGTACCCGCGTTCCACGGGCGGCCCGGCGAACGCCCGCCCCTCGTAGGCGTCGGCCAGGTCGCGGCAGAGCAGCCCGATGGAGCGGGCGTCCAGGACGAACAGCCGCAGGCAGAGCAGGACGAAGGTGGTGCCCCGGGCGGAGTAGACCGCGCAGCCCAGTTGGGGACCGTCCGCCAGGCCGGGCAGGAGTGCGGCCGCCGTCTCCCGTTCCCGGTGGAAGGCCGCGCGGGCCTCGGCGGCGTCGAGGTGGCCCCAGTCGACCAGGGCCGGGCCCCAGCCGTCGTCGAGCGGGACGACCCGTTGGCGGCCGTCCGGGCCGACCGCGGCGCGGAGCATCTCGTGCCGGGTGAGGACCGTGCGCAGCGCCGCGTGCCAGCGTCCGGTGTCGAGGCCCGGCACCTCGAAGCCGTGCGCGATGTACGCCGGGGTGGCCAGTTCGGGGAAGTCCGACTCGCCGACCTGATAGGCGCTCTGGAGGTCGGTCACCGGGAAGGGGCGCCCGGACGGCCGGGGCTCCGGGTCCGCGGCGGCGACCCGGGGCCCGGGCAGGCCGGGATGGGCGGTGATCGCCGCGAGGACCGGCTCCTTCGCGGCCGTGAGGCGGTCGAGGAGCTCCTCGGGGGCGTCCGGCGGGGCGTCGACGGACAGCCGGCCGCGGCGGGCGCGCACCGTGACGCCCTGCTCGGCCAGTTCGCGAAGGAGCGCGAGCGGGTCCCGCTCCCCCGCACCCCGTTGTGTGTCTTCCACCTCGCCGTACCCCTCCGACCTGTGTCCGTCGTCGTCGCCCCTGTGGTGGCCCCGCCCGCGACGGGGCCACCGCCTTCGTCCGGTTCCGTTACCGTCCGGTGCCGCCGTCCCCGGCCGCGTCGCCGTCCGCGGCCGCGTCGCCGTCCCCGTCCGCGTCCGCGGCGAGCCGGTGGACGGTGCCGTCCTCGGCGAACAGTTCGCTCAGTTCGAAGTCGAAGCCCTCCGCCTGGGCGAGCGCCACCAGCCGCATGGCCGCCAGCGAGGAACCGCCCAGCGCCAGGAACGGCGTGTGGACGTCGACCTGCTCGACCTGGAGCACCTGCGCCCAGATCGCGGCCAGCGCGATCTCGTCCTCGGTGGTGGGGGCCGTGGTGACCCCGGCGGCCGCGGCGGTGCCGCGGGCCGGGAACAGCGCCCGCGCACCGGTGTCCGCGGGCCGGGGTTCGGCCGCCGGGCCGGGCCGGTGCGCCGCGATGTGCTCGGCGAGCTTGCCCACCGGGGCCGTGCCGCCGTCCGCGATGGCCTCCAGGACGCCGCGGAACGCGCCCAGGATGCGCTCCACCGACTCCGCGTCGAAGAACGCCAGGTCGTACTTGACCTGGAAGAAGAGCTGCTCCTCGGGCATCGCCTCGATGGCGAACGGGTAGTTGGTCCAGCCGACGTAGCGCTCCTGGCGCACGTCGACGCCGCCCCGCCCGGTCCACCCGGTGCCCCGGGGGAAGTTCTCGAAGATCAGCAGCGACTCGAACAGGGGCTGGCCGCTGGGCAGGTCGGTGCGCTGCTGGATCAGCGGCAGCGGGTAGTGGTCGTGGGAGCGGGCGGCGACCTGGGTGCGCTGGATCTGCTGCAGCCAGCGGCCGACGGGCTGCTCGGGCTCCAGGTTCACCCGCATCGGGAGGCTGTTGATGAAGATGCCGACGATGTCCTCGACCCCGGCCAGCCCCACCGGGCGGTGGGTGATGGTGATGCCGAAGCAGACGTCGTCCTGGCCGCTGCACCCGCCCACGACCACCGCCCAGGCGCCCTGTACCAGGGAGTTCAGGGTCAGCTGGTTGGCGCGGCCGTACGCGAGCAGCCGCTCGGTCAGCTCCTCGCCGAGGTCGAGGCGGGCCTCGGCGTGCATCTCCTGCGAGCTGGCGGAGAGGCCGAGCTGCGCGGAGCGGCCGATGACGGTCGGACGGCGGAAGCCGGCCAGCCGCTCCAGCCAGTAGTCCCGGGCGCCCTCGATGTCCTCGTGCTCCAGGAAGGACACGTAGTCGCCGAAGGAACGCGTGGGGCGCAGTTCGGGCAGCCGTCCCTCGAGACCGGAGTGGTAGATCTCCAGGGAGTCGCGCAGCAGGACGAAGAGCGACCACGCGTCGAGGATCAGGTGGTGGTAGCTCATCACCAGCTTGTACGTGGTGGCGCCGAGCCGGACCATGGTCAGCCGGAACAGGGGCGCCCGGTCGTAGGGGAAGCCGCGGCGCCGGTCCTCGTCGAGGTAGCGCTCCAGCAGCTCCTTCTGCTCCGCCTCGGTGCGGTCGGACCAGTCCAGGACGGTCCAGCCCAGCTCGGCGGTGCGCTGCACGGCCTGGAGCGGTTCGGACAGGCCCTTGGTGGCGATCCAGACCCGCAGGATCTCGTGCCGGTCGACGACCTGCTGCCAGGCCCGGTGGTACGCGTCGAGGTCGACCTCGCCGTCGACCGCGTACAGGAACTGCTCGAAGTAGACGCCGGAGTCCGGGTCGAGCAGCGAGTGGAACAGCATGCCCTTCTGCATCTCGGTGAGCGGGTACACCGTCTCGATGCCGTCGGGGTCGGCGGCGGCCGCGCGCACCGCGGCCAGGTCCTCCTCGGCGAGGGTGAAGCCCTGCGGGTCGAGGGAGCCGGCCGGGGCGGGGCCGGTGTCGCCCTGTGCCGCCATGAAGGCGGCGGTCTCGGCGACGGTGGGGGTGGCGAAGACCTGGGTGGCGCTCAGGCCGATGCCGTCGCGGTTGGCCTTGGCGCTGATCAGGAAGCCCTGGATGGAGTCGCCGCCCAGCGCGAAGAAGTTGTCGTGGATGCCGACGGCGGGCAGGTCCAGGGTCTCGGCCCACAGCGCGCACAGGTAGCTCTCGAGTTCGTTGCGCGCGGCCGTGTAGTCCTCGGCCAGTTCCAGGTGGGCGCCCGGCAGTTCGTGCAGGGAACGGCGGTCGACCTTGCCGTTGTGGGTGAGCGGGATCGCGTCGATGACGGTGAAGGCGGCCGGGACCATGTAGTACGGCAGCCGGTCGCCCAGGTGGGCGCGGATCGCGGCGGCGGTGGGCGGCTCCCCGTCGCAGGTCAGGTGGGCGACCAGCCGCTGGTGTCCGCCCGCGCCGCGCAGCCCGGAGGCGACGGCGCCGGTGACGCCGGGGACTTCGAGCAGCCGGGCCTCGACCTCGCCCAGCTCCACCCGGTAGCCGGCGATCTTGACCTGGTCGTCCATCCTGCCGAGGAGTTCGAGGCGACCGTCCTCGGACTGCCGGGCCAGGTCGCCGGTGCGGAACACCCGGCCGCCGTCGGTGTCGGCGAACTTCTCGGCGGTGAGCCGGGGCAGCCGGTCGTAGCCCTCGGCCATGCCCACGCCGGCCAGGCACAGCTCGCCCGTCTCGCCCGGCGGGACCGGGCCGAGGTCGGCGTCGAGGATCCGGGGGGTCAGCTCGGCGGGGTGGCCGACCGGCACGAAGCCGTCGTACACGGCGCCGGGCAGGCACTCCCAGTAGGTGCTGTAGAGGGCCTCGGTGAGTCCGTAGACGTTGAACAGCCGGGCGGACAGGCCGGTGGCGAAGTACTTCTCCGGCAGCGCGCCGGGCATCACGTCGCTGCTGCAGAAGACGTACTTCAGCGAGGTGTTGGCGGCGAAGCCGGGGTTCTCCAGGATGCCGGAGAGCAGCGCCGGGACGACCATCAGCGTCGTCACGGAGCCGCTGTTGATCAGCTCGACCAGCCGGTCGGGGTCCTTGTGGTCGCCCGGCGGGACGATGACCACGGTGCCGCCGGAGAGCACCGGCCAGAACACCTCGCGGACCAGGTTGGTGATGCTGAGGGTGGTGCGCAGCAGCTGGCGGTCGCCGGGTTCGAGCGGGAAGGTGCGCTGGAGCCAGCGCTGTCCGCTGAGCAGGGCCCGGTGGGTGAGCATCACGCCCTTGGGGGTGCCGGTGGAACCGGAGGTGTAGAAGATGAACGCCAGTGCGTCCGGGGCGAGTTCCACCGGCTCGGTGAGCGGTTCGGCGGCCTCGTCGAGCAGGTCCTCGACGGCGAGCTGCCGGGTGCCGTCGGGCGCGGGCCCGTCGAGGAGGGCGCGCTCGGTGACGACGATCGTGGCGCCCGAGTACTCCAGGATGGTGGCGCGGCGCTCGGCGGGGTCCTCGGGGTCGACCGGGACGCAGACACCGCCCGCGCGCAGGATGCCGAAGAGTGCGGGGAGCAGCGCGAGGGAGCGCGACATGTGCAGTCCGACCCGGCTGCCGGGGCGGACTCCGCGGGCGACGAGGGCCGCGGCGACCCGGTCCGCCTCCGTCTCCACCTGGCCGTAGGTGGCCGACGAGTCCGAGAGGAGGGCTGCCGTGCGGGTGGGGGCCGAGGCGGCCTGCGCCGTGAGCAGGTCATGCAGGAACGACATGCGTGGACACCATTTCCGTGTGGTCGGTGCGGGCTGCGGTAGGGAAGGCGGTACGAGGAGGTGGGCGCGGGGAGGTCCGGTGGACCCGTCAGTCCCGCGCGGCGCGGGCCGCGTCCACCCCGGGAGAGGTCGGGTCGGCGGGCCGGGCGGCGGCTGCCGCGTCCGGGACGTCGGTGAGCGCCGGTTTCCGGCGGTCCGGGTGTGGGCGGCCGGTACGCGCGGCTCCCGGTGCGTGGTCGGGTCGCCCGACGGGTGCCTCGGCCGGTCCGTCCGCCGCGGTGCCGCCGGGGCCGTCGACGCCCTCACCGGTCCGCGCGGGCGCGTCGGGATACGGCGCGTCGGGATACGGCGCTTCGAGGACCGGCGCTGTGGCGGCCGACGCTTCGGCGGCCGGCGCTCCGAGGGCCGGTACGTCGGACACCGGCGGCTTGTGGGGCGGCACATCCCGCACCGGAGGCTTGTGAGCCGGCACATCCCGCACCGGAGGCTTGTGGGCCGGCACGTCGAGGACCGGCGGATCCTGGTGGTCCCGGGCTTCGAGGACCGGCGGCCTGTGGGCCGACAGGTCAGGCACCGGCGTTCCGGCGGCCGACGCACCAGGCACCGCCCCTTCGAGGGCCGGCACCTCAGGGACCGACGCTTCGCCGGCAGGCGCCTCGGGCACCGGCGGTTCCTGGACCGGCGCGTCAGGCACCGGTCCTTCAGGCGCAGGCGCGTCAGGCACCGGTCCTTCAGGCACCGACGCGTCAGGCACAGGCGCGTCAGGCACCGGTCCTTCAGACGCCGGCGCGTCGAACACCGGCGCTTCGGGGACCGTCCGCGGCCGGGGCGGGGGCAGCAGGGCCGCCGCGACCAGGGGCAGGGCACCCGCGGTCAGGAAGACCCAGGTGGTGCCGGCCGTGGCGGCGAGGGTGCCGCCGAACAGCGAGCCGAACGGGATGACGCCCCAGGTCAGCCAGCGGTAGGCGGCGTTGACCCGGCCGAACAGGGGCAGCGGGATGGTCGCCTGGCGGTAGGAGATCACCGCCACGTTCCAGACCATGGACACCAGCCCGTAGACGAACAGCCCCAGGGCGACCACGGGCACCGCGGGCACGGCCAGGGCGAGGAAGCAGAGGCCGAGCAGCGGCGCGCCGAACCGCATGACCGGCCCGTCGCCGACCGCATCGAGGATGCGTCCGGTCACCAGCCCGGCGAGGATGCTGCCGACCGCGAGGCAGGTGAGCAGCAGCCCGTACCCGGTCTCGGAGAGGCCGAGCCGGCCGGGGCGCACCGCCCACAGCGGCAGCATGGTCAGGCACATCGAGTAGGACAGGTTGTTGACGGCGGCGGCCGTCGCGAGCCGGGCCAGGTCCCCCCGGCCGCGGAAGTAGCGCAGCCCCTCGCCGAGTTCGGCGACCAGGGATCCGAGCGACGACCTTCGCCCGTCCGCGCGGACCGGTTCGGGTGCCGTCCGGGCGTGGCCGGCCGCCGCCTGCTCGACGGCCGCGGGCAGCAGTCCCAGCGCCCAGACGGTGACCACGTACAGGGCGACCACCGCGGCCAGTCCGCCGCCGGAGCCCAGCGCGACCACGTAGCCGCCGAGTGCCGGACCGATCAGCTGCGCGAGGAACATCTGGGTGGACTGGAGGGAGGCGTTGGCCTTGGGAAGCTGCCCCATCGGGACCAGCCGGGGCAGCTGGGACTGGGCGGCCACGTCGACGAAGATGCCCGCGCAGCCGATGAGGAAGGCGGTGACGACCAGCGCCCACAGCGGCAGCCGGTCCGTGGCGGCCAGGGCGCACATGACGGCCACCAGCGGCAGCCGGACCATCGACGCCCAGCGCATGACGCTGCGGGGCGGGTACCGGTCGGCCAGCACCCCGGCGGGCAGGGTGGCGATGAGCCAGGGCAGCCGGACGGCGAGGCCGACCGCGCCGACCGCGACCGCGGAGCGGCTGATCCCGAGGGCCAGCAGCGGGACCGCGATCTTGTAGATGCCGTCCGCGAGGTCCGAGGAGACCACGGCGGACTGGAACAGCCGGAACGGCGGGCCGAGCCGCTCCTTGCCCGGGGTTTCCCGTCCCCTCCGGGTGGCACTCAACATCGGTCCACCAGCACCACGGAGCTCATCAGGGCACCGTGGTGGGCGTTGAGGACGGGTCCGCCGCCGGGGACGCCGTGCCGTACCAGCACGCCCGAGGGGGCGCCGCCGAACATGAACGGGCCGACGACGAAGGGAACTTCGGCGTGTTCCAGGGCGCCGGTCTCCTGGTCCCGGAAGTCCAGCGCGAGCCGGTCCGGCGTCACATGGGTCTGCAGGATGTGGCGTCCGGCCCATCGGGCGTCCTCCAGTGCCCGGCGCCACTCCTCGTCCCGGACCTCGGGGCCGAGGACCACGCCACCGCCGCCGTAGCCGCCGACGGGCTTGAGGACCAGCTCCGTGCGGTGGGCCAGGGCGTGCCGCAGCAGCGCGTCGCCCTCGGGGCCGGGTGCGGGGAACAGGGCCGTCCAGGGCAGGTGCCGTTCGATCAGCCGCTGGTCGTCCTCGGGCAGCGCCTCCTTGTCCGCCCAGAGCCAGGCCATCGTGGTCTTGTCGCTGAGCAGCCAGGTCGCCTCGGACGTGTGCATCCGCACCCGGCCGGCACGCACGGAGCGGACCAGGGCGTCCAGGCCGGGGCTCGGCGGCTGGTCGAAGCTGAGGAAGAGCCGGAACACGGCGTCCACCCGCCGCCCGTCGAGCAGCAGGACGTCGTCCTCGCCGGTCTCCAGCCGGTCCATCGGGCAGGCGACGGTGTCCATGCCGTGCCGTCGGCCGCTCTCGCACATCGGGGCCAGCCAGGCGAGAAACGCGTCGGGGTCCTCGAGTCCGGGTGCCGCGCCCTTTCGGAACACGGGAATGGCGACCCGCGCCCCCTCCGAAAGCCCCAGTGACGTACGGATTTCGGCGAAACGGGAATCCACGGCGGACGGCGGGGCGTCGATAAGGTCCCCGCCGGGAAGCGGACGATAGAGATCGCGGAATCGCGCGGCGAGGAGATCGGCCTGGAGTGTGCCGCCGAGCGCACCGTCGATATTGAATTCGACGAACCGGGGGACGCCGGCGCGGTAGACGATGTCGGGGCGCGCGGCGACGAGCAGGTGGTCGCCGAGCAGTTCCGTGCGCGACAGCAGTGGGGTGTCGGCCTCGTCCACCCCCAGCACGTCCTGGAGCTCGCCGACCGTGGTGGCCCTGCGGCGGCATGAATCGAGGATCAACCGCATCAGACGTGCGGAAACGCGGCCCAGTTCGTCGTAGTGGCTCCGGTCGACGAAGCTCGGGCGCGCCGGGCGCCAGGTCCCCTTGGAGCCGATGATTCCGTCATGGACGCTCCGCGCGCCGGCGGCCGAAGAGGCCAGGGCGTTTTCACGGAAGGACGGGGCGAGTTCACTCCAGATGTCGAACGAACGACGCGATGAACCGAGACTGTTCTCCATGCCCCCCCGCATGTCCTGATGCCGCTTTCGCACAGGGGGTTTCCGCGTCCCCCCAGCCGCTGGAGCGGAACACTATCGCCAGGTCGCCGGCACCGGTTCGACGCGCCGGAAGATGCCTCTCCGGCACGGAGTCCGGGGCGAAGAAATCCCGCGCCGGACCCACGGGTTCGCGGACATCTTGCCGACGGGTCGCACGCAATCGGCAAATACCACTACGTGGACACCGGGTGGCGGCGGTCCGCGTCCACGGCGCTCGCGGCCGGGTGAACCTCTGTACGAACTCCGTTTCCCCGTTGTATGACTTCTCCCTATGTGATGGCGGAGCGTTCACCCGGAGCGTGCGCTTCGGAAGCCGCTTGACAACGTTGTCCAACAGGGAAGGGTCCGTGCTCGTCATGCCCGACAGATCCAAGAGACCGCCGATACGGTCGTCCAGCCCACGGGCCGCCCTGCGGGCCACGGTCGCGGCGGTGCTCGCCGGGGCACTCGGCCTGGCCGCGTTGACGGGCGGCGGCACCGCCGTCGCCGTACCCGTCACGACGGCCTCGTCCTCGGCCGGTGAGGCGTCCGGCGGAACGGACTACACGAAGCTCGTCGACCCGTTCGTGTCCACCGCGGGCGACGACGGCAACGACCTTCCCGGCGCCCAGGCGCCGCACAGCCTGGCCAAGGTCAACCCGATGACGACCCCGGGCCGCAACCACTCGGGGTACGACTACAACGAGGACCACATCGCCGGGTTCACCGCCACGAACCTGGACGGCGTGGGCGGTTCGGGCGGCGGCGGCGACCTGCTGGTCGTCCCGACCTCCCAGCAGTACGACAGCCGTCCGGCCACCGGCACCTACGCGCACCCCTACAGCCACGACGACGAGAACGCGACGCCCGGCTCCTACCGGGTGGGGCTCGGGTCCCCCTCGGGGACGATCGACGCCGAGATGACGGCGACGACCCGCACGGCGCTCGAACGGTACGCCTTCCCCGCGGGAGCGCGGCCCCAGCTCGTCCTCGACCTCGCCAACAACTTCACCAGCCGCACCCGCGCGACGCTGGACGCGACACGGCTGAAGGACGGGACGACCGCGATCAGCGGCCTGGTCGCCGGATCGTTCAACGGCGCCTCGTACCGCCTGTACTACTACGCCACCACGAACGTCCCCGTGACCTCGCTGCGCACCTGGGGCGACGACGGCGCGCTGGGCGACGCGACGGCGCGGGAGGGCACCGACACCGGTGCCGTCCTCGGGTTCGACCCGGCCGACGGGGACGACGTCGAACTGCGCGTCACGCTGTCGCCGATCAGCGCCGAACAGGCCGCCACCGACCAGCACGAGGAGGTCGCGGGCCGCACCTTCGAGGAGGTGCGCGCCCGGACGGAGGCGGACTGGAACCGTACGCTCGGCGCCGTCGCGGTGAAGGCCTCGAAGCGGGCCGACCCGGACTCGACGCTCACCAAGCAGTTCTACACGCACCTCTACCGCATGTACGCGCTGCCGGTGAACGCCACCAGCACCAGCGGCACGTACCGCGGCGTCGACGGCGCGGTGCACGAGGCGAACGGCTTCACCTACTACGACGGCTGGTCCACCTGGGACGACTTCCGCAAGTACTCGGTCGCGGCCTACATCGACCCGGCGACCTACCGGGACATGGTGCAGTCCGCGGTCATCCTCTTCGCCGACGCGCACGCCGCGGGCAAGAGCCCCGGCAGCCTCACCCACTCGGTGCCGACGGTGCGCTGGGAGCGCTCGGCCGTGGTGATCGCCGACGCCCTGTCGAAGGGTTTCAAGGACTTCGACCGGCTCGACGAGGCGTACCCGGCGCTGAAGTCGTACACCGGCTACTACACCGGGACGCAGCTGCGGCAGGGCTACGTCGCCGGTGACCCCGGTACGACGGTCCAGCGCGGCTACGACCAGTGGGCGCTGTCCGTCATCGCCGACGCGCTCGGCGAGGACGCGGACGCCGAGAAGCTGCGCGAGCAGGCGACGATGGCGACCGACAACCTGGTCAAGCCCGGCGCCTGGACCGCGGCCGACGGCACCGAGGTGGGTCTGCTCACGCCGCGCGACGGCGAGGGCGACTGGCAGGGCGTCGACTACGAGAAGTTCGAGGAGGCCAGGCTCTACCAGGGCACGCTCTGGCAGTACCACTGGTACGACGCGTACGACATGGGCGGCCTCATCGAGGCCATGGGCGGCGAGAAGGCCGGCCGGGCCGCGATCCGGCACATGTTCGGCGAGGACTCCGACGCCGACGACGGCTCGACCATGCTGCACTCCAACGCCAACGAGATCGACCTCCAGGCCCCCTACCTCTTCAACTACGTCGGCGAGCCGAGCCTGACGCAGAAGTGGGTGCGCGCCATCTACACGGGCGAGACCTGGAACCGGTACATCGCGACCGGCTCCACGAACGAAGCCCCCAGCTCCGGCGGCGAGTTCCGGCCGCCGGTGAGGACCAAGGCCTACGAACTCGCCCCGGACGGCTTCCTGCCGACCATGGACAACGACGCCGGCACCATGTCGACGATGTTCGTCGCCGCCGCCCTCGGGCTGTTCCCGGTGACCGCGGGCTCCAGCCAGTTCCAGATCGGCAGCCCGTTCTTCGACTCCACGACGATCACCTACGCGGGCGGCGCCCGGTTCACCGTCGAGGCCGACGGGGTCTCGCCGGACGACTACTACGTGCAGAGCGCGGCGCTGAACGGCAAGCGGTTCTCCAACACGTGGCTCGACTACTCGCAGATCGTGGCCGGCGGCACCCTGAAGTTCGACATGGGCTCCAGGCCGTCGTCCTGGGGTGCCCGCACCGAGCCCGCGTACTCGCTGAACACCGACTCGGGCGACGGTGACGACGACCACGGGCCCGGCAGGGGCACGACGGTCGTCTCCGCCAGCCCGGAGACCGTCCGCACCACCGCGGACGGCACCGTCGACGCGAGCGTCCGGCTCCGCCTGTCCGGGAGGGCCTCGTTCGCGGCGCGGAAGGGCACCAGCCTCACCGGGACCGGCGCGGCGAGCGTGACCGGTCTCCCGGACGGCGTCACGGCCGACCTCCGGGTCACCGGCCGGCGCACCGCGTCGCTGAGGCTCACCGGCACCACGAGGACCGACGCGCGGTTCGGCATCACCTTCCGCGACCGGGCCTTCCCGCGCGGCATACCGGCCTCCACGGTGACCGGCACCGGCGTGTCCGTGACCGACCCGCTGATCGTCTCGGCCGCGGCCGTGCACCGCGGCAGCCTCGCCGCGCTGGTCGACGAGGCGTCCCTGGTGCGCGAGGGCAACTACTCCGACGGCTCCTACGGCATCTTCCGCACCGCCCTGGAACGCGCGCGGACCGTCCTCGCGGACCCCGCCTCCCCCACCGGCACGCTCATGGCGGCGCACGACGCGCTCCGCTCGGCCATTGACGCACTCACCCTGGACGAGGGCGGTTACGCCGTCCTCCAGGCCGAGGACCCCGACCGGATGGAGGGTCCCAGCCTCGTGAAGGAGGCGTACTACTCCGACGGCGACCTCGGCGGCGTCACCGAGGGCGCCTGGGAGCAGTACACGGACCTCGACTTCGGCGGGGTCGCCCCGCGGAGCGTCTCCGTGCGCTATGCCAACTCGCAGGCCGCGGCGGCGGAACCGAGCAGCGTGGACATCCACGCCGGGGACGCCGACGGCCCCGTCGTCGCCACCGTCTCCCTGCCCGGGACCGGCGGCTGGCAGTACTACACCACCGTGCGGGCGGCGGTCCTGGACCCGCAGGCCCTGCTGGAGGCGTCCGGCGCGACCTTCGTGTTCCACGCCCCCTCGGGGCGGCAGTGGGTGTCGAACTTCGACTGGTACCAGTTCTCGCCCGAGGCGGCCCCCTCGTCCTCCCCGATCACCACACTCGCCACGCTCACCACGGCCAACGCCACCTCGACCGGCGACGGTTCACTCCCGCTGAAGCTCTCGGGCGGCGTCTTCGAGAACGTGACGAACGGCGCGTGGGCCGAGTGGCGGGACACCGTCCTCGGTGACGGCGCCGACACCGTCACCGTCAGCTACGACAAGCCCCGCTCCCGCGCCGCGTCGGACTCGCACATCGAACTGCGCCTGGGTGCGAAGGACGGCCCGACGGCCGTCACCGTCCCGCTGGACTACACCGGCTCGGGCTGGGGCACCGTGGCGGACACGAGCGTGCGGCTCGACCCGGACGTCTTCGACGGCACGCGGGACGTCTACGCCGTCTTCGTCTCCAGCACCCAGACCGACGCACAGCCCTATGTCGCCAACGTGCACTCGCTCACCCTGACGCGGCAGGCGGACGCCCCGGTGGTGTTCGACGCCACGGCCTTCGAGGGCGACAGCGGCGGCGGGCTCAAGAGCGAACCGGCCACCTGGAGCGGCGCGGGATCCGCCACCAGCCTCGGCGGCACCTACGACGGAGCCTGGCTCGACTACGGGGACGTCGACTTCGGCGACTCCCCCAAGAACACCGTCACGCTCACCTACGTCAACAACTCCGCGCGCTGCGGGACCGGTTCCGCCGTCCAGCTCTACCTGGACGCCTTCGACCCGGACGCCCCCGGTACGCCGTACGCGACCGTCCCGCTGCCGGTCACCGGCAGTTCGTGGTCGTCGGGCGGGACGACCAGCCTGACCCTGCCGGAGGCGATCACCGGCACGCACGCCGTGCACCTGCGGCTGACCACGAACGCGGACTCCTCGCACCCCTACGTCGCCAACCTCGGCCAGGTCGCCTTCGACCGTGTCGAGGCGCCCGCGAAGACGGACCTGTCCGCGCTGCGGCAGGCGGTGGACCGGTACGAGGGCCTGGCCGAGGACGCGGACCGGTACGGCACGATCGACTTCGGGGTGTTCCGGCGCGAACTCACCGCCGCCCGCGACCTCCTCGGTGCCGAGGACGCGACACAGCTCGAGGCCGACCTGCGGACCCGGAGCCTGACCCTGGCCGCGAACCAGCTGGTGCCGCTGCCGAGGCTGCGGCTGGAGAACCTGGTCGCCACGGCGTCCGCCCTCGGCAACGAGCGCTACACGGACGCCTCGTGGAAGGCGTTCACCACGGCGCTCACCGCGGCGAAGACGGCCGTGGCGGACGAGGCGGCGACGGACCGCACCCTCACCGAACGGTACGCGGCCCTCGACCGGGCCAGGTCCGCGCTCACCACGAAGCGCAGGACGGTGCCGGCCGCGCCCGGCGCGGTGTCCACCGCCCCGTCCGGCACCAGTGTGAAGGTCACCTGGTCCGCACCCGAGGACGACGGCGGTTCGCCGGTCACCGGCTACGAGATCACGCTCAGCGGCGGCCACCAGGTCGAGATCGCCGATCCGGACAGCCGGAGCACGGTGTTCACCCGGCTGACGGACGGCACGTCGTACACGGCGCGGGTCCGCGCGGTGAACGCCCTCGGCGACTCCCCCTGGAGCGCACGGACGCAGCCCGCCGTCACGGGCGACAACCGGCCGCAGGCCCCGACCGTCACGGGTGTGGTCACCGACGGCGAACGGGTCCGGGTGAACTGGCGGCCGGCCGGTGACGGCGGCTTCCCCGTCGTCGGCTACACCGTGGCCCTGGACGACGGAACCACCGCGCACGTCTCCGGCACCACCTCCACCGCGCTGCTCACGGCGGCCGGCGGGGCGAAGGCCCACACCGCCACCGTGACCGCGGTGACCCGGGCGGGCAGCTCGGACGGCCCCGGGGCGACGGTCTCCACCACCCCGGCCACGTCCACCACCTCGGCCACCGACCCGGCGGAGTACGAGCCGTCCCCCTTCCCCGACGACACGCTCGACGCCACCTACGCCTCGGACGCGTGGCCCGAGACCGGGGACGGGTCCGACTGGTTCACCCACCTGCTCTCCGGTTTCGACGACCTCGGCCCCGCCACGCTCGGCGCCAACTCGGAGGTGCCCGCGGGCACCCCGCTCGGCGCGGAGAACGACAGGATCACCGTTGGCGTCAACAACGCGGCGACGCAGAAGCAGGTCGACCGGGCCGAGGTGGACGCGTCGAACAGCGCCACCGTCACGATGGCCGACGGTCTCGGCTCCCGGCTCGGCCCGCTGTACGGCGAAGCCCTGAAGGAGGGCCGCCTGCCCAAGACCAGCGCGCTGTTCTCCCGCGTCAACGAGAACCTCGACACCCACGACGCGGCGAAGAACCACTACCAGTACCTGCGGCCGTACGTGCGGCTCGGCTTCGCCGGGGACGGCGGCGCCGTCTACGAGTCGCAGCACAGCTCGTACAGCGGCCTCGCCGGTCAGGGCTCGTACCCGAGCGGTCACACCTACGGCGGCTACGAGGCCGGGACGATCCTCGCCACGCTGCTGCCCGACCTGGCGCCGTCGATCCTCGCGCGCGCCTCGGAGTACGGGGACAACCGGATCGTCCTCGGGTTCCACTACCCGCTCGACGTCATGGGCGGCCGCATCACGGCCCAGGCCACGGTGGCGCACCGCTGGGCGGACCCGGAGTTCGCGAAGCTGCTGGGCCAGGCCCACACCGAGATCGAGAACGTGCTGCTCGCGCGGTGCGAGGAGAAGGGCTACGGCGACACCCTCACGGCCTGCGCGGGCGACCCGTACGCCGGGCTGAGCACGGCGCAGCAGGTCGACCGGTACACCCAGCGGCTCACCTACGGGTTCTCCCGTACCGGGGAGGCCGGGCAGGCCCTCGACGCGCCGTCCGACGCGGCGGCGCTGCTGATCACCGCCTTCCCGGACCTCACCGAGCAACAGCGCACCCAGGTCCTGGAGCAGACCGCGACGGACTCGGGATACCCGCTCGACCTCACCGGCTCCGGCGGGCCGGGCTGGCAGCGGATCAACCTGGCGGCGGCGATGGCGGCGGACGTGGTCGTGAACGCCGACGGGTCGGTCACGGTGACCAACTTCCCGGACGCGACCGCGGCGAGCGTGGCCGAGGCCGCCGCGGTCACCGTGGGGGGCGTGGCGCTCGACGGGTTCGACCCGGACGTGAGCACCTACGTCGTGGACTGGCCGAGGAACCGGCGGATCCCGGCCGTCGGCGCCGTGACGGCCGCCTCGGGGGCGCGGGTGAAGGTGACGTCCGGCAGCTCCACGGTCTCCTCCTCCCAGCGCGGGTTCAGTACCCGCACCCTCACGGTGACCTCGGCCGACGGCGAGTTCACCCGCACCTACACGGTCGGGTTCCGGCCGGTGGAGCAGCATCCGCACCGGCCGGGCGCTCTCCGGGACACCGGCGGTGGCGGCACCGCCGGTGGCAGTGGCGGCGGGGGCGATGTCGGCGGCGGTCTCTGGTCGCCGGCCCGAGAGTGGGAACGGACCGTGAACTGACGGCGGGTCGACCGCGGCCCCGCCCCGGTGCACCGCCCCGTCACGGCACGTCCGTGGCGGGGCGGTCCGCCGTTCTCACGTCGGGGTCGGCTCCTCGGCGCGCGGTCCGTCGCCCTCCCGGGCCCGGCGCAGGGCGTCCTCGTCGGTGCGGGCGTCGTAGCCGACCAGCCGGGGCAGGGCGGCGGTGAGCAGTCCCACGGCCGCGACACAGGCCACCCCGCCGGTCCAGATGGCCGGGCGGGCGCCGGTCCAGCCGGCCATCGCGCCCGCGCGGACCTGACCGAGCTGCGGCCCGATGCTGTAGGAGAGCACCTCGATGCCGGCGAGGCGGCCGCGCAGCCGGTCCGGGATGGTCTGGTTCCAGATGGTGGTACGGCCCAGGCCGCTGAGCATGTCCCCGGCGCCCGCCAGCGCGAGGCAGGCCAGCACGAGCCAGATCTGCGAGGTCCAGCCGGCCGCGGCGACCGCCAGTCCCCAGCCGGTGGCGCCGAACACCACCAGCAGGCCGTGCCGCCGGGTCCGGGACACCCAGCCGCTGGTCAGGCTGACCAGCAGGGAGCCGACGGCGCCCGCCGAGTACATCAGGCCCAGCGCCCAGTCGGCGTCCAGCTCGTCGGCGAGGAACGGGAAGATGGTGTTCGGGAACGCGAACAGCATCGCGGCCAGGTCGATCGCGTACGTGCCCAGCAGCACCGGCCTGGACCAGGCGTACCGGGCGCCCTCGGCGATCCCGCGCAGGGACGGCCGGGCCGCGTGCTCGACGGGCGGCACGGGCGAGAGCCCGCGGCACATCAGGACCGAGGCGCAGAAGCAGACCACCGTGGTGGCGTAGGCGGGGACGTTGCCCGCGTAGGCGACCACGAGGCCGGCCAGCGCGGGTCCGGCGATGGCGCCGGCCTGCCAGCGCAGGGCGTTCAGGGCCGCTGCGGCGGCCAGCTGGTCGTGCGGCACGATCCGGGCCAGCAGCGAGTCCAGGGCGGGGCGTTGGAGACCGGCCAGCGCCGCAACCCCGCCCGCGACCACGTACAGCGGCCAGAGCAGGGGCCGCGGCAGCAGCGCGTTCACGAGCAGGACGGCCGCGAGGAGTCCGAGGCCCGCCTCGGTGAGGACGATTACCCTGCGCCGGTCCACGGCGTCGGCGAGCGCTCCGCCGTAGAGGCCGAAGACCACCAGGGGCACCAGTTCGACGGCGCCCATGACTCCGACGGCCAGCGGGGAGCCGGTCAGTTCCTTGATCTGGAGCGGCAGCGCGATCAGCGCCATCACGCTCCCGAGGTAGGTGACCAGCCCCTGCACCCACAGGAGCCGGAAGTCGCGGGAGGAGCGCCAGGGCGCGAGGTCGGGCAGCAGGGCGGTGAGCTTCGCGGTCATGACCTTGCTCCGCCGTCCCCGTTGGCGACCGCGTTGGCGGTCGCGGTGACGTCCGTGGTGGCGGTCGGCGCGGGGGCGAGCGGCCGGGACGTGGAGCGCAGCGGTGTTCTCATCGACCCGGTGTTCACTTTCAGGGAGGAGGGCGCGGTAAGCCGGACGGGGATAGTTAGGTAAGGCTTACCTGATCTTGACCCGCTCAGACTAGGCAGCCCACGCACCCGTGGCAATCGAGCCTTCTCGACAGCGGTTGTAGCGATCGGGACACGGCGTGGCCGGCGTGCGACGGCGACGGTGCGGCCGGCGCGCCCGCCCTCAGCGCGCCCGGAACCTGCCCGGAGTGGTCCCCGTCGTCCGCCGGAACGCCGCTCCGAAGGCGCTCGCCGAGCGGTAGCCCACCGCGTCGGCCACCACGTCGACCTCGAACCCGCGCGCCAGCAGCCGCACGGCGTGCTGCGCCCGGACCGAGGCGACCCAGCGGGCGAAGCTCGTGCCCGTCTCGGTGCGGAAGGCGCGGGTCAGGGTGCGCTCGCTGCGGCCGAGGGCGGTGGCCCAGCCGGTCAGGGTGCGCCGGTCGGCGGGGTCGGCCCGGACCGCGTCCACGATCGGCCGCAGCAGCGCGGACGTGGGCAGGTGCACCAGCAGCGCCCCGGGTGAGGGCCGCAGCACGTCCAGCACCATGGCCTCGGTGACGTCCCGGGAGCGCGGCGGCAGGTCCGGCTCCCCCAGTCGGTCCAGGAGCAGCCTGAGCAGGGGGGTGATGTCCACGGCCACCGGCTCGTCGGGCAGCGCCGAGACCGTGCCGTGCCGGAAGAAGTGGGCGCGGTAGGAGGTTCCGGCGACGGCGGAGGCCGAGTGCGGCTGCCCCGCCGGCATCCACAGGCCGAGCGTCGGTGTGATGCACCAGACCTGGGAGCCGACCACGACGGTGGACGCGCCGTGGGCGTTCCAGAGCAGTTCGTGCCAGGGGTGGGAGTGCTCGGTCCAGGTCGTGTCGGCGGCGACGACCTCCTCGTACGCCTTGGTCACGAACGGGACGTCCACCTCGCCGGCGGCGAGCGCCGGCAGTTCCCTGGTGACACGCATGCGGCCCAGGCTAACCGGCGGGGCCGCCGGTTCCGTCCGGCCGGTCCACGGCGGTACCGGCCGGAAACCGGTACACGGCGGTACGGGCCGGAAATGGGTGTGCGAACCGATGGACGCCCGTGGCGCACGTCCCGGACGCTGCTGCGGTGCCCCTGTTCTGGAGAATCTCGCTGTTCAACTCGGTGGTGCTGATCGCGGCGACCGCGTTGCTGCTGGGACCGGTCACCGTGTCGACCCCCGTCCTGCTCACCGAGGCCGCGATCCTCACGGCCGGCCTGGTGGTCATCCTGATCGCCAACATCCTGCTGCTGCGGATCGGCCTCGGACCACTGCGCCAGCTCGCGCGGGCCATGACCACGACCGATCTGCTGCGGCCGCGGGTCCGCCCCAAGGTCGACGGCGACGGCGAGATCGCCGAGCTGATCACCACCTTCAACACCATGCTCGACCGGCTGGAGGCCGAACGCGCCCTGAGCGCCGCCCGCACGCTGAGCGCGCAGGAGTCGGAACGCCACCGGGTCGCCCAGGAGCTGTACGACGAGGTGGGGCAGACCCTCGCCGCCGTGCTGCTGGATCTCAAGCGGGTCGCGGACCAGGCGCCCGAGGAGGTGCGCGAGCAGCTCTCTCAGGTGCAGGAGACGACCCGGGCCAGCCTGGACGAGATCCGCCGCATCGCCCGCCGGCTGCTCCCGGGGGTCCTGGAGGAGCTGGGCCTCAGCAGCGCCCTGAGGTCGCTCTCGGACGAGTTCACCGGGCCGTCGCTGACCGTGCGCCACGACATCGCCGCCGGCCTGCCCGGTCTCGGCGACAACGCCGACCTGGTGCTCTACCGGGTCGCCCAGGAGGGACTCACCAACGCGGCCCGGCACTCCGGGGCCCGCCTGGTGGTGCTGTCCCTGGACCGTGCCGGTGATGATGCCGTCCGGCTGCGGGTGCGGGACGACGGCCGGGGCTTCGACGACTCGGGCGGGGCCGCCGAGGGCGCCGGGATCCGGGGTATGCGGGAGCGCGCCCTGCTGATCGGCGCCGACCTGGTCGTCGGCCCGGCGCGCGGGGGCGGCACCGAGGTGCGGCTGACCGTGCCCGTCGGCGACCGGGTGCCCGACCGGGTCGCGTGACCGCCCGGACGGGGGGAGGAGAGCGGAGCGGGGCCCGGGAGGGCGGGAACACACCGGTCGGGCGCGCTGTTGTCCCCGGATGCGGAACGGAGGCGTAACGGTGCACGGTGAATACAAGATTCCCGGCGGCAAGCTGGTCGTCGTGGACGTGGAGGCCGAGGACGGCGTGCTGCGGCACGTGCGGGTGGCGGGCGACTTCTTCCTGGAGCCGGACGAGGCGCTGGACGCCGTGAACCGCGCACTGGAGGGCGCCCCGGCGGACACGGACGCGGCGGGGCTGGCCGCGCGGATCGACGCGGCGGTGCCCGAGGGCACCGTCATGTACGGGCTGACCTCGGAGGGCGTCGGCATCGCCGTGCGCCGCGCGCTGGCGCACGCCACGGACTGGACGGACTACGACTGGCAGCTGATCCACGAGGAACCCGAGCCCCCCGCGCTGCACATGGCCCTCGACGAGGTTCTGACCGCCGAGGTCGCCGCGGGCCGGCGTCCGCCGACGCTCAGGGTGTGGGAGTGGGGCGCCCCCGCGGTGATCATCGGCAGTTTCCAGTCGCTGCGCAACGAGGTGGACGCCGAGGGCGCCGCCCGGCACGGCATCGAGGTGGTCCGCCGGATCTCCGGGGGCGGCGCGATGTTCGTGGAGCCCGGCAACACGATCACCTACTCCCTGTCCGTGCCGGAGGCGCTGGTGCAGGGCCTCTCCTTCCAGGACAGCTACGCCTACCTGGACGACTGGGTGCTGGGCGCGCTCGGCGAGATGGGCATCCGCGCCTGGTACCAGCCGCTCAACGACATCGCCACCGACCAGGGCAAGATCGCGGGCGCCGCGCAGAAGCGCGTCGTGGGGCCCGGGGGCGGACCGGGCGCCGTACTGCACCACGTGACCATGTCGTACGACATCGACGCGGACAAGATGCTCCAGGTGCTGCGGATCGGGCGGGAGAAGATGTCCGACAAGGGCACCAGGTCCGCGAAGAAGCGGGTGGACCCGCTGCGCCGGCAGACCGGTCTGGCGCGCGAGGCCGTGATCGAGCGGATGATCTCCTCCTTCGGCGGGCGGTACGGGCTGTCCCGGGGCAAGGTGACGGACGAGGAGCTGGCGCGGGCCCGGGAGTTGGCGCGCACGAAGTTCTCCTCCGCCGAGTGGACCGCGCGGGTGCCCTGAGGGCCCCGGCGCAACCTAGGCCCTGCCGCGCACCGCGACCAGGCCCGACTCGTAGGCGAACACGACGAGTTGGGCCCGGTCCCGGGCACCCAGCTTGGTCATCGCACGGCTGATGTGCGTCTTGGCGGTCAGCGGGCTGATCACCATGTGGGCGGCGATCTCCTCGTTGCTCAGGCCGCGCGCCGCGAGCGCGGTGACCTCGCGTTCCCGGCGGGTGAGGGTGTCCAGGCCGGGCGCGGTGGACCGGTCCGGGGGCCGGGCGACGAACTCGCCGATCAGGGTGCGGGTGACCGACGGGGAGAGCAGGGCCTCGCCGTGCGCCACCACGTCGATGGCCTGGAGCAGGTCGGCGGGCTCGGTGTCCTTGAGGAGGAAGCCGCTGGCTCCCGCCCGCAGCGCCTCGAAGACGTACTCGTCGAGGCCGTAGTTGGTGAGGATGACGACGCGTACGGCGGCGAGGGCCGGGTCGGCGGCGATGTGCCGGGTCGCCTCGATGCCCGACATCACCGGCATCTGCACGTCGACCAGGGCCACGTCGGGCACCTGCGCCCGCACCAGCGCCACCCCCTGTTCCCCGTCGGCCGCCTCGCCGACCACCTCGACGCCCTCCTCGGCGTCGAGCAGCGCCCGGAAACCGGCCCGCATCAGCGCCTGGTCGTCGACGAGCGCGACCCGGACGACGCCGCTCATGCCGTCTCCCCCAGCGGGAGCCGTGCGCGCACCGAGAAACCGCCCTCCGCGCGGGGGGCGGCGCGCAGGGTGCCGCCGAGGGCGCTGACGCGTTCGTGCATGCCGGTCAGGCCGGTGCCGGGCACCGGCGGGCGGTCCGGATCGGCGGCCCCGTCGTCGTCCACGACTATGGTCAGCTCGCCCATGCGGTCCCCCGTGTGGTCCGTCGTGTGATCCACCGTGGGATCCGTCGTGTTCCGTGTGCCGTAGTCGATGCGGACCCGCACTTTCGCCGGTCCGGCGTGCCGCGCCGCGTTGGTGAGGGCCTCCTGCACGATGCGGTAGGCGGCCCGGTCGACGGCCCGGGGCAGCGGGCGCTCGTCCCCGGTGACCGTGAGCTCGACGGCGAGCCCCGCCGCCCGGGCCCGCTCGACGAGCAGGGCCGGGGTGCCGGTGGGTTCGTCGGCCCGCAGCACCTGGAGGGCGGAGCGCAGCTCGCGCATCGCCTCGCCGCTTGCCTCCTGGATGGCGAGCAGCGCGGGCGGCACCTCGTCGCCGCGTTTGCGCGCCAGGTGGACAGCGACGCCCGCCTGGAGCTTGACGATGGAGATGCTGTGCGTCAGCGAGTCGTGCAACTCGCGGGCGATCCGCAGCCGTTCCTCCCCGGCACGGCGCAGGGCCGCCTCCTCCCTGGTGCGCTCCGCCTCCAGGGCGCGCTGTTCGGTCTGGCGCAGGTACGCCTGCCAGTTCCGGTCGGCGAGACCGGTCACCACGGCGCACAGGAACCAGCCGACGAGCAGTCCGGCCCGTTCGGCCGCGTGCTGGGTGCCGGGGCCGGTGGCCACGTACCCGGCCAGGAACACGGCGCCGCCGGCCGCCGCGAGACCCCGGTGGCCGACCCGGGCCGCGGTGTGCACGGCGCCCAGGACGGGCAGGGCGGACAGCGGGCCGGGGTGTGCGTGCACGACGTACGCCGTGCCGAGGACGGTGGCGGCGGCCAGCACCGCGCGCGGGGCGGCGCGGTGGAAGGCGAGCGCCGCCGAGGCGAGGACGACGAGCACGTGGTCGAGTGCCGTGGTGTCGTCGTCGAAGGCGGCGACCGCCGTGCCGAGGGCGCCGACGACGGCCGCGAGGACCACGTCGGCGAGCCGTCCGCGATCGACCTGACGCCCACTCATGCCCGCACCCTATGCGTCCCGGCCGACACGCGCGTCGGCCCTGTGGACGGCTTGCGGACTACTCCCGGCGAAGTAGTCCACCGCCCGGCCGGGCCCCGGCGGCGCAGTGCCGACCGCATCCGGCCGTACGACGACGGCGGGCACCTTGGCGGCGCACTCTGCTGTCCATGCCCACACCCTTCCGTCACACCGAACCGCTGCCCCCGAAGGCGGCCACCGGCCACGTCGCCGAGGTCTACGCACAGGCCGCGCGGGACTTCGGCATCCCCGAGCCCGCGCCCTTCGTGGCCCTCTCCTCCGCGCCCGTGCTCGTCGCCCCGGCCTGGGCGCTGATGCGCGAGTCCCTGCTCGCCGGTCCCGGCGACCGCACCGGCAAGGAGGTCGCCGCCTTCGGGGTGTCGCAGGCCAACAAGTGCCGGTTCTGCGTGGACGCGCACACCATGCTGCTGCACGCCACCGGCGACCACGCCCTGGCCGAACGGCTGGCCAGGGGGCAGGAGCCGGCGGACGAGCGGCACGCGCGCGTACTCGGCTGGGCGCGCCGCACCCGCGTTCCGGGTGCGGCGGGCGAGCCCCACCCGTTCCGGCCCGAGGAGGCTCCCGGCTATCTCGGCACCGTGCTGGCCTTCCACTTCATCAACCGCGTCGTGTCGTCCCTGGTGACCGAGACGCTGCTGCCGGCCGGCGCGCAACGCCTGCGCCCGGTAAGGAGCCTGGCGGGCCGCTCGCTGTCCCGCACGGTGCGGCGAACCGCCGTGCCCGGCGCCTCCCTTCCCCTGCTGGACGACCCCGGCCGGGGACCGGCGTGGGCGGCGGGGACACCGGTCGGCCCGGCGTACGCGGCGCTGAGCTCCGCAGCCCCGATGGGCGCCGGTCTCCTCGACGCCGACGACCAGGACCTGGTACGCGCCACGCTGCGCGACTGGGACGGCTCGCACCCGCCGCGCACACCGGACCCGTTTCCCGACCGGCGGGAGCGGCCCGGCGCACGGCTGGCGCTGCTGGTGGCGCTCGCGCCGTACCGGATCACGGACGCGGACGTCGCGGCGTGGCGCCGGCCCGAGCACACCGACCACTGCCTGGTGCACCTCGTCGCGTACGGCGCGTTCGCCGCCGTGGACCGCATCGAGACGGCGCTGACCGCCCCGACCGCCCGCCCCGCCCCTCGGGAGACCTCATGACCGTCGTCACCGGCTCCCGCCGGGAACCCGGTCCCGACGCGGTCCGGGACACCGCGGGCCTCCTGCTGTCGCGCTACCCGGGCCGCCCCCTGCCCGCCGGACGGCTCGCCGGGCGGGAGGCGGCGCCGCCCGTCCGTCTGCGTCACCGCACGGCCACGCACCGAGTTCGCCCTTCCGCACCACGGGGACTCGTGTGACACTGGCGTCCCGTCCGCAGTGCGGGCACCCTCCGCACCGTCCCCCACGAGAAGTGCGCCGTGCGTTCTCTTCCTCTGCCGCTCGCCCTGACCGCCCGTCTGGCGCCGGTCGCCGTGCTCGCCACGGCCGGCTGGGCGCTGTCGTCCGGGCCGGACACGTCACCCGCGGCGAAGGAGAGGACGCCGCCCGACACCACGAACAGATCGGCGTCCGCACCGGCGACTGAGGCGGCGACCAAGACGTACGCCACCGCACCGGCACCGTGCGAGAGCCTGGCCGACAAGACGGTCACCTCGCTGGTGCCGGGGGCCAAGGCGGCCGGCAAGGAGATCCCGTCCACGGACACCAAGGTGCGCCGCACCTGTTCGTGGAACGCGCTCAAGGGATACGACTACCGCTGGCTCGACGTCTCCTTCGAGGTGATGGCGACGGACGAGGCGGCCCGGAAGTCGTACAAGGAGCGCGTCGCCGACCGCAGCGGCGGCGGCGACGTCCCGGGTCTCGGCGACGGCGCCTACTCCGTCGTCAACCTCACCACCGAGGACAAGCAGCAGACCCGCGAGGGCACGGTGCTGGTCCGCGCGGCCAACGCCCTGGTGATGATCACCTACAACGGCAGCGACTTCGAGTCGAAGAAGGCCCCCGGTACGACCGAGATCAACAAGGGCGCCATCAAGGCGGCCAAGGAGGCGGTGGCCGCCCTGGTTGACGGCTGAGCCCTCCCCGGGCGCCGTGGACCGGACACGTGCCGTCGCGGTACACCCTGGTCGACTCCGGTGGCAGGATGGCCACGCGGCCGTCGCCTCCGCCCCGGTTCGAGCGCCGTGGCCGCACCCCGTGCCACGACGCTCCCCCGGAGGAAGACACCCCATGGACAGACGCGCCCTCATGCTCGCGACCGGCGGACTCCTCGGCGCCGTCGGTGCCGCCCAGCTGACGGCGGCCCCGTCGGCCGTCGCCGCCGGGACGGACGCCGCGACCGGCCCCGTCTTCGACGTGCGGGCCTACGGGGCGGTCGGCGACGGCGTCACCGACGACACCGCGGCCTTCCGCCGGGCGCTGGCCGCGGCGCGGGAGGTCCCGGGCGGCGGAGCGACGCTGCTGGTACCGGCGGGCAGTTACCCGCTGGGGGAGTCCCTGCTGCTCGGTCAGGGCATGACCGTCCGCGCGCACGGGGCCCTGCTCTTCCGCACCGGCAACACCTCGGCCCTGGTGAAGAACTACACGGCCGGCATGCCCGCGGTCGGCGGCTACGCCGGGGTCGGCAACATATCCGTCCACGGCGGCACCTGGGACATGCGCGGCAGCCGGTTCACCTCGACCTGCCCCGCGTTCGTCTTCACCCACGCCGACGGCTTCACCGTCCGCGACGTCACCGTGCTCGACGTGCCCGAGGCGCACGCCGTCGAACTCAACGCGGTACGGCGGGTCAGGATCACCGACTGCCTCTTCGACGGGGTGTACGTGGCGCCCGGCGTCCCGGCGGTGCCCAACCGGCACGAGGCCGTGCAGATCACCGGCGCGACCAACGTCCACAACCTGCCGGCGCCCGACTACGACGGCACCCCCTGTGAGGACGTGCTGATCTCCGGCTGCACGATGCGCAACTCCTCGTCCGGCAACGCCCCTTACGACGCCCTCTGCGGCGACCACTACGTCGCGTCCGCCGACTCCCCCCGCCCCCTGCACCGGAACATCCGCGTTCTCGGCAACAGGGTCGAGAGCAGCGGCGCGTACGGTGTCCGCGCCACCGACTGGCAGCAGTCGGTGATCGCCGGCAACACGATCGACGCGGCGGCGGTCACCGGCATCTACGTCAGCTCCGGTTCCGGCAACCCGCTCCAGGACATCGCGGTGACCGGCAACACCGTGCGCGGGACCGGCGCCGGGGGCGCGATCGTGGTGTCCAACACCGGCACGGGGCGCAACAGTTCGGTGGTCGTCAGCGACAACCTCGTCCGCGGGGTGGACGGCGAGACCGGGATCTACGTCGGGCAGACCGACGGGGCGTCGGTCACCGGCAACACCGTGGCCACGACCCGCCACCCGTCCGGCGGGAACGCCCAGGGCATCCAGCTCCAGGGCTGCCCCGACGCCCTGGTCACCGGTAACCACCTGTCGGACGTCGACGGTGACGGCATCGGCGTCGACAGCGGTTCCACCGGAGCGCTGATCGCCCAGAACACCGTGCTGGACCCGGCCCGCAACGGCATCTCGGCCGCCTCCTCCGACATCGCCCTGCGCGACAACCGGATCACCGGTGCGGGTTCGGGCGGGACGGCGGGCACCTACGCCGTCCGCGTCGGCGGGAACGCCGTGAACGTGTCGTGCCGGGGCAACGTGTCCCGCCCCGGCGAGGGTGCCGGGGCCGAGGCGGGCATCGCGGTGATGGCCGGCTGCCGGGGTGCCTGGATCGCGGGCAACGACCTGCGCGGCTGGGGGGACGGCGGCGGTTCTCGACCGTGGCACCGGGACCGTGTCGGCCGACAACCTCGGCTGACCCGGTGGGTGATCAGGCGGAACGGCTGCGGTTTCCGGCCGCATCGGCGCCGGGCCGGGTCGCGGGCAGCAGCATCAGGACCAGGTAGAGGACCAGGGACGTGGCCAGGCCGACCGCCCAGCCGTAGTCGGCCAGCGGTTCGAGGAAGGGGACGGGGCGGCCGTCGACCAGGGGGTGGAAGTCGGCGCCGCCGACGGCCAGGACGCCGCCGACGACGAAGGCCAGCACCGCACGCCAGTTCCAGCCTGCCTCGTACCAGTAGCGTCCGCCCCTGCGGTACAGGTCGACGAGGTGCAGCCGGGCGCGCCGCAGTATCCAGTAGTCGGCGATGAGGATGCCGGCCACGGTGCCGAGCAGCCCGCCGACCAGGCCGAGCCAGGTGAAGATGTAGCCCTGCGGGTCGGAGTACAGCTTCCACGGGAAGATCAGTACCGCCAGGACGGACGTGATGAGGGCGCCGGCCCGGAAACTGACCTTGCGCGGTGCGACGTTGGAGAAGTCGAAGGCCGGGGAGACCAGGTTGGCGGCGATGTTCACGGACAGGGTGGCCACCAGGACGGTGACGAGGGCGAAGAGCAGGCCCACCACGTTGTCCGTCTTCGCCGCGAGCTGCACCGGGTCCCAGATCGGTTCGCCGTACACGGCCTGGCTGCCGGAGGTGACCATGACGGAGAGGAAGGCGAACAGGGTCATCGTCGTGGGCAGGCCGAGGGCCTGGCCTCGGGTCTGGGCCTTCTGGCTCTTTCCGTATCGGGTGAAGTCCGGGATGTTGAGGGACAGGGTGGACCAGAAGCCGATCATGCCCATCAGGGACGGCCAGAACAGCTTCCAGAAGTCGCCGCCCCAGCCGAGCTTGGAGGGCTGGTCGAAGAGCGGGCCGAAGCCACCCGCCTTGTCGGCCATCCACCACAGCATCACGAAGGCGCCGACGAGGACGAAGGGCGCCGCCCAGTTCTCGAAGCGGCGGATGGTCTCCATGCCCCGGTAGATGATGGCGACCTGGAGCGCCCAGAAGATGGCGAAGGACAGCCACATGGTCCAGGCGTGGCCGCCGAAGGTCCCCGCGTTCGTCCAGCCGTCCCCGATCAGCTTGCCGGCCAGGAAGTAGATCGCCTCGCCGCCGATCCACGTCTGGATGCCGAACCAGCCGCACGCCACCAACGCCCGCACCACGGCGGGCAGGTTGGCGCCCCGGATGCCGAAGGAGGCGCGGGCGAAGACCGGGAAGGGGATGCCGTACTTGGGTCCGGCGTGCCCGGTGAGCAGCATCGGCGCGAGCACGATCAGGTTGGCCAGGGCGATGGTGAGCACCGCCTGCTTCCAGTCCATGCCGACCGCGATCAGACCGGAGGCGAGGGTCCAGGAGGCCGTGTTGTGGGCCATGCCGACCCACAGGGCGGAGAAGTTGTACGTGGTCCAGGTGCGCCCCTCGACGGGGACGGGCAGCAGGTCCTGGTTGGCGTAGGGACCGCTCGGCGGCGGGGAGCCCGGGGCGAGCTCCACGCGCCCGTCGGGGAGGGTGACTTGGGCGGACGGCGGTATGGCCGTGGGCGCGGTGTCGGTCATGGGCAGGCCAATCATGCGGTGGGACGGGAGAGGCCGTGCGGGCGGTGCCGAGGGGGGTGCGCGAGTGCGCCCTGGGGCCCGCCCCCGGGTGCGGGGCGGGCCGGGGTGGCTCAGCCGTTGACGGCCGGGATGACCTGGGTGCCGTAGGTGTCGATCACGGCTTCCCGCGCGTCGTGCATGTCGTACAGCGCGAACTGGTCGACGCCGAGGGCGCGCAGGGCGGTCAGCTTCTCGATGTGCTTCTCGACCGGGCCGATCAGGCAGAACCGGTCGACGATCTCGTCCGGCACGAACTGCGTGTCCGGGTTGCCGCTGCGCCCGTGGTGGGCGTAGTCGTAGCCCTCGCGGGCCTTGATGTAGTCGGTGAGTTCGTCGGGCACGGTACCGGTGTGGGCGCCGTACTTGGCGACCAGGTCGGCGACGTGGTTGCCGACCATGCCGCCGAACCAGCGGCACTGCTCCCGCGCGTGGGCGAGGGCCTCGGGCGAGTCGTCGGCGGTGACGTAGGCGGGAGCGGCGACGCAGACCGTCACCTCGGACGGGTCGCGTCCGGCGGCCTCGGCGGCGTCGCGGACGGCCTTGACCATGTACTCGGTCAGGTAGAGGTCGGCGAGCTGGAGGATGAAGCCGTCGGCCTCCTCGCCGGTCATCTTCAGCGCCTTGGGACCGTACGCGGCCATCCACACGGGGACTTCGGCGCCGGGCCTGGTCCAGGGGAACCGGACGACGGTGCCGCCGCCGAGGTCGGCCTCCTCTCCCCTGCCCAGCGCGCGGATGACCCTGATCGCATCGCTTATCCGGGCGAGGGTGTTGGGCTTGCGTCCGGCCACCCGCATCGCGGAGTCGCCGCGGCCGATGCCGCAGACCGTGCGGTTGCCGAACATGTCGTTGAGGGTGGCGAAGGTGGACGCGGTCACCTCCCAGGTGCGGGTGCCCGGGTTGGTGACCATCGGGCCGATCTTCAGTGTGCTGGTGTTGGCCAGGACCTGGCTGTAGATCACGAACGGCTCCTGCCACAGCACGGCGGAGTCGAAGGTCCAGCCGTGGCTGAAGCCGTTGCGCTCGGCCCGCTGCATCAGCTCCACGACGCGGGAGGCCGGCGGGTCGGTCTGCAGGACGAGTCCGAAGTCCATGGGCACCGCTCCTAGTTCAGGTACTGACAGGTGACGCGCGGGGTGTAGGCGCCGTGGCCCTTGCGCCCGGTGTACTCCCGCTCGGTCACGACCGGTTCGCCGCGCGAGAGCACGGTCTCCACCCGGCCGGTGATCCGCCGGCCCTCGTACGCCGAGTAGTCGACGTTCATGTGGTGGGTCTGGGCGGAGATGACCTGCTCGGCGTGCGGGTCGTAGACGACGATGTCGGCGTCGGCGCCGGGCGCGATGGTGCCCTTCTTCGGGTACAGGCCGAACATCCGGGCCGGGGTGGCGCAGGCGATCTCGATCCAGCGGCGGCGGCCGATGTGCCCGTCGACGACGGCCTGGTGAAGCAGGTCCATGCGGTTCTCGACGCCCGGCATCCCGTTGGGAATCTTGGAGAAGTCGCCCCGGCCCAGTTCCTTCTGCCCGCTGAAGCAGAAGGGGCAGTGGTCGGTGGAGACCACCTGGAGGTCGTTGGTGCGCAGGCCCCGCCACAGCGCCGCCTGGTGCTCCTTCGGCCTGAGCGGTGTGCTGCACACGTACTTGGCGCCCTCGAAGTCCGGCTCGGCGAGGTTGTCCGTGGACAGGAACAGGTACTGGGGGCAGGTCTCGCCGAAGACGGGCAGGCCCTCGTCGCGGGCCCGGGTCAGCTCGGCCACCGCCTCCGTCGCCGAGACGTGCACCACGTACAGCGGCGCCCCGGCGACCTGGGCGAGCCGGATGGCGCGGTGGGTGGCCTCGGCCTCCAGCAGGGCCTTGCGGACCTCGCCGTGGAAGCGGGGGTCGGTCTCGCCGCGGGCGAGGGCCTGCTCGACCAGGACGTCGATCGCGATGCCGTTCTCGGCGTGCATCATGATCAGGCCGCCGTTCTCGGCGGCGCGCTGCATGGCGCGCAGGATTTGTCCGTCGTCGGAGTAGAAGACGCCGGGGTACGCCATGAACTGCTTGAAGGAGGTCACCCCCTCCTCCACCAGCAGGTCCATCTCCTTGAGCGTCTCCTGGTTCACGTCCGAGACGATCATGTGGAAGCCGTAGTCGATGGCGCAGTTGCCCTCGGCCTTGGCGTGCCAGGCGTCCAGGCCCTCGCGCAGGGAGTGCCCGACGCTCTGGATGGCGAAGTCGACGATGGTGGTCGTGCCGCCCCAGGCGGCGGCGCGGGTGCCGGTCTCGAAGGTGTCGGCGGCGTAGGTACCGCCGAAGGGCATCTCCATGTGGGTGTGCCCGTCGACGCCGCCCGGGATGACGTACTTGCCGCTCGCGTCGATGGTCCGCTCGGCGGTGAACGCCTCGGCGGCCGGGGTGCCGGTCGCGGCGAGGGCGGCGACGCGGCCTTCCTCGATCAGGACGTCGGCGTGGATCTCGTCGGCCGCGGTGATGACGAGGCCGCCGCGGATGACGGTACGGCTGCTCATGCTGCTGTTCCCTCCTGTCAGGGGCCCCGGTCGGATCAGGGCGCGGTCAGCGGGGAGTAGGCGCCCGGCGCGCGGTCGCGGTAGAACTGCCAGCGGTCGCGGACCTCGCGCAGCTTGGCCATGTCGAGGTCTCGGACGACGAGTTCGGTCTCCTTGTCGCTCGCCACCTCGCCGACGAACTGGGCCTCGGGGTCGACGAAGTACGAGGTGCCGTAGAAGTCGTTGTCGCCCAGCTCCTCGACGCCGACGCGGTTGATGGCGCCGACGAAGTACTCGTTGGCGACGGCGGCCGCCGGCTGCTCCAGCTGCCACAGGTAGCCGGACAGGCCGCGCGAGGTGGCCGACGGGTTGAAGACGATCTCGGCGCCTTCGAGGCCCAGCGCCCGCCAGCCCTCCGGGAAGTGCCGGTCGTAGCAGATGTACACGCCGACCTTGCCGACGGCGGTGTCGAAGACCGGCCAGCCGGAGTTGCCGGGACGGAAGTAGAACTTCTCCCAGAAGCCCCGTACCTGGGGGATGTGCGTCTTGCGGTACTTGCCGAGGTAGGAGCCGTCGGCGTCGATGACGGCGGCGGTGTTGTAGAGGACGCCGGGCTGCTCCTCCTCGTACATGGGGAGCACCAGGACGATGCCGTGTTCGCGGGCCAGGCGCTGGAAGCGCTCCACGGTCGGGCCGTCCGGGACGCGTTCGGCATAGGCGTAGAACTCGGGGTCCTGGACCTGGCAGAAGTACGGCCCGTAGAACAGTTCCTGGAAGCACATGACCTGTGCGCCCTGGGCGGCGGCGTCGCGCACCGCCTGCTCGTGGACCTGGATCATCGATTCCTTGTCGCCCGTCCAGGCGGTCTGGAAGAGCGCGGCACGGATCACTCGGCTCATCTTCGGCCTCCACTCGCTCGAATCGCTCGCTGTGGCGCTCGCTGTGGCGCTCGGTGTACGGCGAGACTAGGGACCGGCGGTGGCCGAAATGAGTGGCACGGTGTCACGTATGCGGGGGTCGGGCATTGCACGGTGTCACCCCTGCTGTGCGTCGTGGGCGAGGAGCGCGATGTGTACGGAGGCCGCCTGCTCGAAGTCGTCGAGGTCGACGCCGAGGCGGCCCTGTATGGCTTCGAGGCGCCGGTAGAGGGCGGGCCGGGAGACGTGGTGGAGCTGGGCGGTGCGGGACTTGTTGCGTCCGGTGGCGAGGTAGGTGCGCAGCACGGGCAGCAGGTCCTGGTCGGGGCCGCGCAGGAGGCCGTCCAGCTCGCGTTCGGCGAAGGACTGCACGTGCGGGTCGTCGCGCAGCAGCCGCACCAGACCGCGCAGGTGGATGTCGCGCAGCCGCACGACCGGCGGCAGGTCCAGGGCGGCGGCCGGGGAGTCGGCGACCGCGTCGGCGACGTGCTGGGCCTCGCGCAGCCCGGCGGGCACGTCGGTCCAGTCGGCCCGGGCGTCGGCGGCGGCGACCACGGCGTGGGAGTTGTCCGGTTCCGCACGCAGCCGGGTCGCAAAGTGGGCGGTGAGCGCCCTGGCGTCCTGGTCGGGGGCGAGGCTGAGCAGGACGGCGACGTGGTCGTCGGCGAGGCGGGCGGCGAGGCCGGGCAGGCCGAGGCGCCGCAGTACCCGGGCCGGCCGGGCGGGCTCCCGCTCGCGGACGACGAGGGGGACGAAGACGCGCCGGTTGACGGGCAGCCCGGCGGCGCGGGCCCGGGGCAGCAGTTGCCGCGCCGGTACCGCCCCGCTGACCAGGTCGGTGAGCAGGCTCCGCGCGGACTGCTCCTCCCAGGAGTCCCAGGACTCCCGGGACCCCGCGGGCACGCCCGGCTGCGTGCCGTCACCGGCGAGCATGCGGTGCAGGACGAGCGCCTCGGCCGCGCGGTCGGCGAGCAGGCGTCCGGCGGCCCGCTCGCCCCGGTAGCCGCACAGCACCAGGCGCCCCCAGCCCTCGCCCCGGCAGGTCAGTTCGGCGCGGACCCAGCCGTCGGCCGAGCCGGCGCCGGCCTGGCGGGCGATGCGCTCCCAGTCCCGCAGTACGTCGTCGACGGCGGCCCGCTCCCCCGCCGTGGCGAGCACCCGGTGGGCGAGGTTGGTGACGACGACCGGGCAGCCGGCGTGCCGGGCCACCTCGTCGAGCAGGCGCTGCACCGGGGCGCCCGCGGTGATCAGGCCGGTCAGCTCGGTGCGTACGGCCTCGGAGAGGCTGACGGCGGCGAACTTGCGGCGCAGCAGCCGGGACTGCACCTCCTCGGTCAGTTCGGCGAAGGGGAAGGGCCGGTGCAGCACGACCATGGGCAGCCCGCAGCGCTCGGCCGCGCTGCGCATCACCTCGGGCGGGGCCGGGAAGGCGCGGCCGAGGCCGAGCACGACGGCGGCGGCCTCGGCGCGGTCCAGTGACCGGATGTACTCCCCCTGCCCGTCCTCGTCACCGGCGAGCAGCACGCCGGTGGTGAGGACCATCTCGCCGCCGCTGAGCATCACCCCGACGTCGGCGGCCTCGGCGACGTGCACCCAGCGCACGGGCCGGTCGAGGCGGTGCGCTCCGGCCACCACCTCGGGCTGTCCGGCCCGCACCCGTTCGAGGCCGAGGACCTGACGGACCGACAGGGCCGGTTCCCAGGGCTGCTGGGCCGGGGCCCGCGGGGTGGTCGTGGTCATGGCGGCCTCTCCTGGGCTCGTCACGCGGCGATCGGGCGGTCAGATGCTCCGCAGGGCGCGTTCGAGGATCGCGGCGCCCTCCTCGGCCTCCGCGACGGTGAGGGACATCGGCGGGGCGACGCGCAGGACGCTGGTGCCGTGGCCGCCGCCCTTGCCGACGAGCAGCCCGCCGGCGCGGGCCTCCTCCAGTACGGCCGACGCCGCCTCGGGGGCGGCCTCGTCGGTACCGGGCCGGGTCAGCTCCACGCCGATCATCAGTCCGCGGCCGCGTACCTCGCGCACATGCGGCACCTGGGCGGCGACGGCCCGCAGCCGTTCGATGAGCAGTCCGCCGACGCGCCGGGCGTTGCCCTGGAGGTCGTGCTCCAGGAGGTGGTTGAGGTTGGCGAGGCCCGCGGCCATGGTGACCTGGGTGCCGCCGAAGGTGGAGATGCTGTTGGCGTCCAGGCAGTTCATGATCTCGGCGCGGGCGACGACACCGCCGATCGACATGCCGTTGCCGATGCCCTTGGCGAAGGTGACGATGTCCGGCGGGCCGCTCCTGCCGTGGGCCTGCCAGCCCCAGAAGTGCTCGCCGGTGCGGCCCCAGCCGGTCTGCACCTCGTCGGAGATCCACAGGATGCCCCGCTCGTGCAGCACCTCGCGGAAGGCGGCGTACAGGCCGTCCGGCGGGGAGGTGAAGCCGCCGACGCCCTGGACGGGTTCGGCGATCAGGGCGGCGGGGGCGCGGGTGTGGCCGAGCAGGTCCTCGAGGTCGGCGACGCAGGCGTCGATGAAGTCCCGGTCGTCCAGGTCCGCGTAGGGCCCGCGGGTGCGGACGCCGCCGTGCACGTACAGGGTCTGGAGCGGGGACAGGGAGGTCGGGGACCAGCCGCGGTTGCCGGTGATGCCGACGGCGCTGAAGGAGCGGCCGTGGTAGCTGTTGCGCATCGCCAGGATCGCGTTGCTGCGCCGGTGTGCGGTGGCGAGCAGCAGGGCCGTGTCGTTGGCCTCGGTGCCGGAGGTGGTGAAGAAGACGCGGGCGTCGGGGATGCCGGACAGCTGGGCGACGCGTTCGGCGAGTTCGACCATCGGCCGGTTGAGGTAGAGGGTCGAGGAGTGGACGATCCGGCCGGCCTGCTCGGCGACGGCCTTGGTGACCTCGGGCAGGGCGTGCGCGGTCATCGTGGTGAGGATGCCGCCGAAGAAGTCGAGGTACTTGTTGCCGGCGGCGTCCCAGACGTACCGGCCCTCGCCGTGGGTGATCTCCAGCGGGTCCTCGTAGTAGAGGGCGAGCCAGTCGGGCAGGACGGCGCGGTGGCGGGCGAAGAGGTCACGGGTCACGGCCGCACCAGCCCCTCGTAGGCGTCGGGCCGGCGGTCGCGGTAGAAGGCCCACTGCTGCCGGACCTCGTCGATGAGGTCGAAGTCCAGGTCGCGGACGACGAGTTCCTCCTCGCGGTCGCTGGCGACGTCGCCGACGAACTGCCCGCGCGGGTCCACGAAGTAGGAGGTGCCGTAGAAGTCGTTGTCCCCGTACTCCTCGACGCCGACCCGGTTGATGGCGGCGACGAAGTACTCGTTGGCGACGGCCGCGGCGGGCTGTTCCAGCTGCCACAGGTGGGCGGAGAGGCCGCGGTGGGTGGCGGACGGGTTGTAGACGAGCTGGGCACCGCCGAGGCCGAGTTGGCGCCAGCCCTCCGGGAAGTGCCGGTCGTAGCAGATGTAGACGCCGACCTTGCCGACGGCGGTGTCGAAGACGGGCCAGCCGACGTTGCCGGGGCGGAAGTAGAACTTCTCCCAGAAGCCCTTGACCTGCGGGATGTGGTGCTTGCGGTAGGTGCCGAGGACGGTGCCGTCGGCGTCGATCACGGCCGCGGTGTTGTAGTAGAAGCCGGACTGCTCGACCTCGAAGACGGGGACGACGATCACCATGCCGGTCTCGCGGGCCAGGGCCTGCATGCGGCGGACGGTGGGGCCGTCGGGCACGGGCTCGGCCCAGCGGTAGTGCTCGGGGTCCTGGACCTGGCAGAAGTAGGGGGCGTTGAACACCTCCTGGAACCCGATGACCCGGGCGCCCCGCCTGGCGGCCTCGCGGGCGTGCTCCTCGTGTTTCGCCACCATGGACTCGGTGTCGCCGGTCCAGGTGGCCTGGACCAGAGCGGCACGTACGACGTTGGCCATGAGCTGCTCCTTCGACACGACGTCAGAGCCTCTACGCCCGTAGAGCAGGCCGTAGAGGGACGAACGTAAGCCTGGCCGGACGGGCTTGCCAAGACCATCGTCGTCAAGGCGCGGTGTCGATCACGTTTCGCACTCCTGTGGGTGAGTGCGGGTGTCTCAGGCCGGCACGGGCACGCACCTGCCCACCAGCTCGTCCATGGACAGCCCCAGCGCGGCGGCCAGCGCGGCCACCGTGAAGAACGCCGGGGTGGGTGCCCGGCCGGTCTCGATCTTGCGGAGGGTCTCGGCGGAGATTCCGGCCTGGGCGGCCACCGCGGTCATGCTCCGCTCACCGCGGGCCGCGCGCAGCAGGCGGCCGAGCTGTTCACCGCGCTCGCGCTCTTCGGGGGTCAGAGGGGTGCGTACCATGCCGTCATTCTAATACCGGTTTCCCGTACCGGCCCCGGGCGTGCCGCACATCGCTCCAGGTCGCTGACCCAATTCAAATACCGGTATAGTAATTGGCATGGTGGAACTGAAGACGGACACATCGATCGACGCCATGCACGCGGCCGGACAGGTCGTCGCGCGCGCCCTGACCGCCGTACGGCAGGCCGCGGACGTGGGCGTGTCCCTGCTGGAGCTGGACGCGGTGGCGCACGAGGTACTGCGGGAGGCGGGCGCGGGCTCGCCGTTCCTCGGGTACCGGCCCTCCTTCGCGCCGACGCCCTTCCCGGGCGTCATCTGCGCCTCGGTGAACGACGCGATCGTGCACGGCATCCCGGACGGCTACCGTCTGCGGGACGGAGACCTCGTCTCCATCGACTGCGGCGCCCTCCTGGACGGCTGGGCGGGCGACTCGGCGCTCAGCTTCGTGGTGGGCACCCCGCGCCCGGCCGACCTGACGCTGATCGAGACCGCGGAGCGGGCCCTGGAGGCGGGCATCGGGGCCGCCGTGGTCGGCAACCGCATCGGCGACATCGCGCACGCCATCGGCACGGTGTGCCGGTCGGCCGGCTACGGGATCATGGAGGACTTCGGCGGCCACGGCATCGGCCGGCACATGCACGAGGACCCGGGGGTGCCCAACGAGGGCCGCCCGGGACGCGGGCTCCCGCTGCGGCACGGCATGGTCCTCGCCATCGAGCCCATGCTGACCGCCGGCGGCCGGGACGACTACCACGCGGCTCCCGACGGCTGGACCCTGCGCACGAACGACGGCTCCCGGGCGGCACACGTGGAGCACACGGTGGCGATCACGGACGGCGGCCCGCGCGTCCTGACGTCGAGGGACGGCCTCTGAGGGACGAGGCGGCCCGGACCCGGCCCGGGCCGGGTCCGGATCGCGAGCCCGGCCGGGGCCGGGGGCGAGGGCCGGGGCCGGGCCGTGAGGCCGACCGGGAGACCGAGCCGCGAGCCCGGTCCGAGCCCGGGGACGAGCGGGGGCCCGGGGCGCGGGAGACGCGGACCGTGCCGTGAGCCCGACCTGGGATAGAGCCGCGAGACCCGGCCGCGGGTCCGGGCCGTGAGGCGGGCCGGTGGTCGGCCCCGGTCCGGACGAGGACCCTCCGCCCGCCCGGGTTCCCGGCATGCCCGGTGGAACAGAACGTGTCATGTTGGGCATGACCGCATGCCTGCCGGGTTACCCGGCCCCGGCACGTCGATCAGCGATGCAGCGGAGGTCCGTACACGATGACCAGCGGCTACATGGGCCCGGAGGGCGACCCGTTCGCGGAATTCCTGGCACGCTTCTTCGGCGGGCCCAGGCCCCGGCAGATCGACATCGGCCGGCTGCTCAGCCAGCCCGCCCGGGAGCTGGTGCGCGGTGCCGCCCAGTACGCCGCCGAGCACGGCAGCCGGGACCTGGACACCGAGCACCTGCTGCGGGCCGCGCTGTCCACCGAGCCGACCCGGGGGCTGCTCAGCCGGGCCGGTGCCGACCCCGACTCGCTGGCCTCGCAGATCGACGAGCGGACCGGACCGGTGCAGCACCCGCCGGGCGAGGTCCCGCCGCCCACGTCGCTCTCGCTCACCCCGGCCGTCAAGCGTGCCCTGCTGGACGCGCACGAGCTGGCCCGCTCCACCGGCACCGGGTACATCGGCCCGGAGCACGTGCTCAGCGCCCTGGCCGCCAACCCGGACTCGGCCGCCGGGCACATCCTGAACGCGGCCCGCTTCGCGCCCTCCAACCTGCCCACGGAGACGCCGGAGGCCGCGAAGGGCCGTACCGAGAGCGCCCGGACCACGAACACGCCGACCCTCGACAAGTACGGCCGCGACCTCACCGATCTGGCCCAGCAGGGCCGGATCGACCCGGTGATCGGGCGCGAGGAGGAGATCGAGCAGACCGTCGAGGTGCTCTCCCGGCGCGGCAAGAACAACCCCGTCCTGATCGGTGACGCCGGCGTAGGCAAGACCGCGATCGTGGAGGGTCTGGCGCAGCGCATCACCGACGGCGACGTGCCGGACGTGCTGATCGGGCGCCGGGTGGTCGCGCTCGACCTGACCGGGGTGGTCGCGGGCACCCGCTACCGGGGCGACTTCGAGGAGCGGATGAACAACATCGTGGGCGAGATCCGCGCCCACTCCGACGAGCTGATCATCTTCATCGACGAGCTGCACACCGTCGTCGGCGCCGGTGGCGGCGGCGAGAGCGGTTCGATGGACGCCGGGAACATCCTCAAGCCGGCCCTGGCCCGCGGCGAGCTGCACATCGTGGGCGCCACCACGCTGGAGGAGTACCGCAGGATCGAGAAGGACGCGGCCCTCGCCCGCCGCTTCCAGCCGATCCTGGTGCCGGAGCCCACCACCGCCGACGCGATCGAGATCCTGCGCGGCCTGCGCGACCGCTACGAGGCCCACCACCAGGTCCGCTACACCGACGAGGCGCTGGTCGCGGCCGTGGAGATGTCCGACCGCTACCTCACCGACCGGCGCCTGCCCGACAAGGCCATCGACCTGATCGACCAGGCGGGCGCCCGCGTCCGGCTCCAGTCGCGCACCAAGGGCACCGACGTACGCGCCCTGGAGCGCGAGGTCGACCAGCTCGTCCGGGACAAGGACCAGGCGGTCGCCGACGAGCAGTACGAGCAGGCGACACAGCTGCGCGACCGGATCGTGGAGCTGAAGCAGCGGATCACCGAGGCCACCGGCGACGGCGAGGCCGACGAGGGGCTGAACCTGGTCGTCGGCACCGAGTCCATCGCCGAGGTGGTCTCCCGGCAGACCGGCATCCCGGTCAGCAGCCTCACCCAGGAGGAGAAGGACCGCCTGCTCGGCCTGGAGTCCCACCTGCACGAGCGGGTCGTCGGCCAGGACGAGGCGGTCCGGGTCGTCTCCGACGCCGTGCTGCGCTCCCGCGCCGGGCTGTCCAGTGCGGACCGGCCCATCGGCAGCTTCCTCTTCCTCGGCCCGACCGGCGTCGGCAAGACCGAGCTGGCCCGGGCGCTGGCCGAGGCGCTGTTCGGCAGCGAGGACCGGATGGTCCGGCTCGACATGAGCGAGTACCAGGAGCGCCACACCGTCAGCCGCCTGGTCGGCGCCCCGCCCGGCTACGTCGGGCACGAGGAGGCCGGTCAGCTCACCGAGGTGGTGCGCCGGCACCCGTACTCGCTGCTGCTGCTGGACGAGGTGGAGAAGGCGCACCCCGACGTCTTCAACATCCTGCTGCAGGTCCTGGACGACGGGCGGCTGACCGACTCGCAGGGCCGGACGGTGGACTTCTCCAACACGGTCGTCGTGATGACCAGCAACCTGGGCTCCGACGTGATCACCCGGCGCGGCGCCGGGATCGGCTTCGGCTCGGGCGGCGCGGAGGCAGACGAGGAGGCCCGGCGCGAGCAGGTGCTGCGCCCGCTGCGCGAGCACTTCCGGCCCGAGTTCCTCAACCGCGTGGACGAGATCGTGGTCTTCCGCCAGCTCAGCGGCGAGCAGCTGCGGCAGATCACCAGCCTGCTCCTGGAGCAGACCCGCCGCATGGTGCACGCGCAGGGCATCACCGTCGACTTCACCGACGCGGCCGTGGACTGGCTCGCCGAGCGCGGCTACCAGCCCGAGTACGGCGCCCGGCCGCTGCGCCGCACCATCCAGCGCGAGGTGGACAACGAGCTGTCCCGGCTGCTGCTCGACGGCCGGGTGGCGGAGGGCGGCCGGGTGACGGTCGACGTCGAGGACGGGCGGCTGGCGTTCCGCACGCCGGAGCGGCCCGTCCCCGAACTGTGACTACCTCCGCCGCACCGGTTCGACCACCATCGCCGAGCCGCCGCCGCGCCGTACCTTCTCCGCGGCGGCCAGCCACTTGCCGTGCGGCAGCCGCTGCACGGCGGTCGCGGCGCCGATCTCGGGGTTGAGCTTGAAGGAGTGCCCGAGGGCCTCCAACTCGGCCCGTACGCCGCTGTCGTAGAGGCCGGGTTCGAGTTCGGTCTGCGCGGCGTTGCGCTGGCTGGCGCGCGGCGCGGCGATCGCGTCGACGAGCGGGAGTCCGCGGTCGAGGAAGCCGGTGAGGGTCTGGAGCACGGTGGTGATGATGGTGGCGCCGCCGGGCGAGCCGAGGGCCACGACCGGCTGGTGGTGGCGGTCGAGGACGATCGTCGGGGCGATCGAGGAGCGCGGGCGCTTGCCGGGCCCGGGCAGGTTCGGGTCGTGCACGGCCGGGTTGGCCGGGGCGAAGGAGAAGTCCGTCAGCTCGTTGTTGAGCAGGAAGCCGCGCCCCGGCACGGTGATGCCGCTGCCGCCGGTCTGCTCGATGGTGAGCGTGTAGGCGACGACGTTGCCCCACTTGTCGGCCACCGTGAGGTGCGTGGTGTTCTCGCCCTCGTACGTCGTCGGCGCCGCCGTCCCGCCGCCCGCGCAGTGGGCCGGGTGCCGCGGGTCGCCGGGGGCGAGCGGGCTGGTGAGCACCGCGTCGTCCTTGATCAGGCACTCACGGGAGTCGGCGTACCGCTGGGACAGCAGCTCCTTCGCCGGTACGTCCTCGAAGGCGGGGTCGCCGACCCAGCGCCCGCGGTCCGCGAACGCGATGCGGCTGGCCTCGATGTAGCGGTGCAGGTAGCCGGCCTTGTCCGCGGCGGAGAGGTCGGTGCGCTCCAGGATGTTGAGGGCCTCGCCGACGGTGGTGCCGCCGGAGGAGGAGGGGGCGATGGAGTAGACGTTCAGGCCGCGGTACGAGGTCTTCGTGGGCGCCTGGAGCTTGGCCTCGTAGGCGGCGAGGTCCTTGGTGGACAGGTCGCCGGGGCGGGCGTTCCAGCCGGAGTCCGGGTCGACGGGCGGCTTGTTGACGGTGTCGACGATGTCCTCGCCCAGCGCGCCGTGGTAGATCGCGCCGACGCCCTTGCGGCCCAGCTCCCGGTACGTGCGGGCCAGGTCGGGGTTCTTGAACGTCGAGCCCACGACCGGGAGTTCGCCGCCCGGCAGGAACAGCTCGGCGGTGTCCGGGAAGTAGCGGAAGCGCTGCTCGTTGGAGGCGGTCTGGGAGCGGAAGGTCTCGTCGACGGTGAAGCCGTGCCGGGCCAGTCGCTCGGCGGGCTTCAGCACGGACGACAGCTTCCGGCTGCCCCACCGGTCCAGGGCGGTCTGCCAGGTGGCCGGGGTGCCCGGCGTGCCCACGGCCAGGCCGCTGGTGACGGCGTCGGCGAAGGCGAGCGGCTTGCCGTCCTGCGTGAAGAGCTTCTCGTCGGCGGTGAGCGGCGCGGTCTCGCGGCCGTCGATGGTGCGCACGGTGCGGGACTCGGCGTCGTAGTAGACGAAGTAGCCGCCGCCCCCGACCCCGGCGGAATACGGCTCGGTGACGCCCAGTGCCGCGGCGGTGGCGACCGCCGCGTCGACGGCGTTGCCGCCCTTGCGGAGCACCTCGATACCGGCGGCGGAGGCGTCCCGGTCGACGCTGGAGACCGCGCCGCCGTACCCGACGGCGACCGGGGTCTTCGGGGCGGGCCGGTGCTGGGCCGTGGGCGGCGCGGCCGCTCCCACCGACACCACCACGGCGGCCGAGACCGCCAGGACCGTCAGATTCCGTGCGACAGGGCGACGCATCCGCACCTCCAGGGAAAGGCCGTTCGGGCAGCTTAGTTGATCGCCATGGCCGCGTCAGGAGCACCCGACGAGCCCGGGTGCGCCCGGGCCCCCGCGCCCCGTCGAACACAGGTACGCCGACGCCCGCTAGCATGCGCGCCCATGACTGACGACGTACGCAACATCGTCCTGGGTGTGCTCGCGGCGGGCATCAGCGCCACGCTGGGCTGGCTCGCCCGCACCTACCTGTGGAAGCGCAGGCTCCGGCGGAAGCAGGCGTTCCTCGGGCTGCCGGGCGGTTCCGAGTCGCTGCTCGTCGTCAACCGGGACCCGGCCGCCTCCGAACCGGCGGTCCACCGCTTCGACGTCTTCGCGCTGCTGGAACTCGCCGCACTGGTCAAGGACTGCGGCGCGCACGTCCAGGTGGTCACCCAGGACATGGTCGGCCAGGGCTTCGGCGAACGTACGGAGTTCTGCGTGGGCGGCCCCGGCTCGAACCGGCGCATGGTCGCCCACATGGCGGCGATGCTGCCCGGGGTGCGGATGAACGTCGACCCGGAGCCCGGTCCCGACCGGGGCGCCTTCCAGATCGGCAGCGAGCGCTACCGGCTGGAGGCGGGTGTCACGGAGTACGTGCTGCTGGCCCGCCTCACCGCCGGGGACCGGCGCGAGGCCCGGCCCGCCTTCCTCTTCTGCGGCCAGCGCGCGATCACCAACCAGGCCGCCACCCGCTACCTCGCCCGGCACCACGAGAAGCTGGCCCGCAAGCACGGCAACAACTCCTTCGTGCTGCTGCTCAAGGTCGTCAACTCACAGGCGTACGGCCCGGACGTGGTCGAGCTGGTCGGCGACGTCACCCGGGCGGCGACCACTCCCCTCCCCACCCCGGCACCCGCCTCCCGCAACTCCCACCGGGCCTGAGCACCGCTCCGGGTCGGTCGCCCGCGGTGCCGGGCGCACGCCCGCCGTCGCGGTCGCGGTCACGGCAGGTGTCGGACGATGTCGGCCACGGCCTGTGGCTGCGACAGGAACGGGTGGTGGCCCGCTTCCACCTCGACGGCCCGGTCCGCACGGCGGGAGAACTCACGCTGCGCGGCCACGGGGGTGCCGCGGTCCTCGGTGCACACCACGTACGTCGTGAGCACGTCGTGCCACGCCGCCGCCCGAACGGGCTGCTGCGTCACGGTCAGCGTCTGCCGGACCAGACGGGCCGCCGCGTCGCGGGCGAGGTCCGGCGGGCAGTCCTGCGCGAACGTCTCGGCGAACAGCTCCGGCCGGGCGCCGAACGTGCCGCCCTCGGGATCGAAGTCCAGGAACGGCGGCGGCGCGTCGGCTCCGAACGTCGACAGCGACTCGCCGGGCTCGGGCAGGTAGCTCGACACCAGCACCATGTGGCGCACCGCCGCCACGCCCGCGGCCGCCTCTGCGGCGACGATTCCGCCGTAGCTGTGGGCCACCACCACGATCGGCTCGTCCGACACGGTGAGGTCCGCGCGCACCGCGGCGACGTCCTCGGCGAGCCCGGGTCCCTGCGGACCGGCCGGCCGGTCGCCCTCGCCGCAGCTCGGCAGCGCCGGGGCGGTGCTGCCGATACCGTGCCCGCGCAGGGCCGAGGCGGCCAGGTGCCACCACCACGACCCGTCACGGACACAGGCCCCGTGCACGAACACAACGCGCATTACTTCCTCCTCGAAATCCGGACGCCAAGCCCTCCGGTCAACGGTAGACGTAGCCGTGGTTACGTGAAAAAGTGCGGCGATGGGTCGACACAAGCAGCCCGAGATCCGCGACCGCATCCTCGACGCCTGCGTCGACCACGCGCTCGCGCACGGGCTTCCCAACCGCCTGGAGCCGTTCGCGGCCGCGTCCGGCACGTCGGCCCGGATGCTCATCTACCACTTCGGGACCCGGGACGCGTTGCTGCGGGAGACCCTGCGGCGGGCACGGCGACGTCAGCGCGACTTCTTCGGCGAACTGGTCTCCCCCCGGCCCGACGAGCCCTACCCGAGCACGCTGCGCCGAGCCTGGCGGGTCATGACCGGCCCGGCCGGCCGGCCCTACCTCACCATGTTCGGCAGACTCCGCGAGGATGCCGAGCAGCGGTTGTGGCCGGACTTCCGCCGCGAGTCCACCACGGACTGGCTGCGGCCGTTCGAGGAGGGCATGCGCAGTGTCGGCCGTCCCGAACTCGCCACGCTCGTACTGGCGGTCGTCCGCGGCCTCATCATGGACATCGAGACCACGGGCGACGTGGCGAGAGCCGACCGGGCCTTCGAGGACTTTCTCGCCGCACTCGTTCTCGTCACCGGGACTCGGGCCCGCGACGCCGTGGGTGAGTCCTGAGCGACTGGCGACGTCTCCCGGGCGGCGCGCCCGTGACGGTCAGGACCGGCGTGCCGCCGGGCCGTCGACCGCCGCCGTACTGGCGCGCACGACCAGCACGGGTTCGACGGAGGCGGGCTCGGGGGCCGCGTCCGGGTCCGCGATGTGCCGCAGCAGGTGGGCGACCGCGAGGGCTCCCATCTCGGCGAACGGCTGGGCCACCGTGGTCAGTGAGGGCGAGCAGTACTCGGCGAGCGCGATGTCGTCGACCCCGACGACGGAGATGTCCCGCGGCACCCCGCGGCCGAGTTCGTGCAGGGCCCGGATCACTCCGAAGGCCATCTCGTCGCTGGCCACGAACACTGCGGTGACGTCGGGGATCTTGCCCAGGACCAGGCCGTTGCGGTATCCGGAGGCGGGTGTCCAGTCCCCCTCCAGCACCGGTGGCACGGACAGTCCCGCCTCCTCGAGGGTGTCGCGCCAGCCGGCGCGGCGACTGGCCGCGTCGAGCCATTCCTGGGGGCCCGACACGTGCCAGACGGTCTCGTGGCCCAGCTCGATCAGGTGCCGGGTCGCGAGCCTTGCCGCCAGGGCCTGGTCGACGGCGACGATCTCGGTGGCCGGTGTCCTCGACCCGTCGACGGTGACGGTCGGCACCGAGCGGGTGAGCCGCTCGATCCTGGGGCTCACGTGCACCAGCGGCACCGAGAGGATGACCCCCTCGACGTCCTGCTCCGCCAGCCGGGACAGCGCGCTCTCGATCGCCGCGGTGTCCAGGGACGCCGTGGCGGCGGTGCTGACCGCGTACCCGGCCTCGCGCGCCGCGGCCTCGATGCCGAAGACGAGGTTCGCGCGGGAGTAGAAGGTGGTCCGCAGCGTGACGACGCCGATCGTCCGGCTGCGCCCCGAGGACAGCATCCGCGCCGCGTTGTTCTTGCGGTAGCCCAGCTCCTCGACCGCGGCGAGCACCTTGGCACGGGTGGTGTGCTGGACGTTGGGATGGCCGGCCAGCGTACGGGAGACCGTCTGGGCGGATACCCCGGCGAGCCGGGCCACGTCGGCCATGCCGGGCTGCCGGGCGGCACCGTCGTCGGCCGTCCGCCTGCTCACGGGCGCCCCGTCGGCGGCCGGCGTCTCCGATGACATCGCTCGCCTCTCCACAAAAACGGCGGCTCCGGCCGCCGTCGCAGGTAATGGTCCGCCTCGGAGTCTAGCCAGGCGCGACCCATTGGCATCGATAACATCACCGGCCGGCACTCGCTGAAGTCCCACGCCGAGAACACCGGGCTGGTCCACCGCACGACCCCCGCCACCGTGCCCTCGCTTCACCGCCCTCGACGCGCTCAACGGGCAGCCCTACGCGGCCGCCGCGGAGATGCGCGTGTACGGCGTGCCCGTGGACCTCCCCACGGGCTACCCGCCGGGCGAACGCCCCGCCGACGCCCGATGAGACACCGCCGGGTGCGGCCCGTCCCTCCCCAGGGGCGGGCCGCACCCGGCCGTCGGCTGCCCTGGGCGTCAGTCGAAGGTCTCGACGTACTCCTCCGACGGGCCGAGGTCGGGGCCCTCGCGCAGGGTGACGCGGTCGCCGAGGCGTTCGAGTTCCAGCACGGTGAGGGTGTTGTCGCCGGGGCGCAGCAGCGGACCGGGCAGGTAGAGCGTGCTCTGGGGGCCGATCTCCCAGTAGCGGCCGAGCAGGGTGTCGTTGACCCAGAGGAAGCCCTTGCCGAACCCGGGCAGGGCGACGAAGGCGTCCGCGGGCTCGGCCACCGGCAGGACGGCGGTGGCGAACCCGGCCCGGCCGTCCGAGGGGGCCGCCGCCGCGGCGCGTGCCGTGTCCCGCCCCGTCCACGCGTCGAGCGGCAGCGGACGCATCGTCCAGCCGTGCACCAGCCGGCGCTCCACCCGCACCCCGCCGAGGATGCCCTTGCCCTGGCCGAGCAGCGGGCCGTAGTTGATCCGTCCCTGGTTCTCCACCAGCAGCGCCAGCCGGACCCGTGCTCCGGTGCCGGTGACGGTGAACGAGGCGCTCTCGCGGTCCAGTACGGCGACGGGTGTGTCGTCGAGGAAGACCTGGGCGCGGTCGTGCAGCCCCGTGACGGTCACCTCGTGCTCCCCCGGCGGCAGCAGCGGCTCGGCCTCGTAGAGGACCAGGCCGGAGGCCAGGGACAGTTCCTCGAAGCTCAGCGGCAGCGGTGCGCTCACGGGCTCGGCCGTCGCCCGCAGGGCGTCGAGCAGGGCCGCCTGCCCGACGACCGGCAGGTCGCGGGGTGCCAGCAGCGGTGGGTCGGCGGGCAGCGGGCGCCGGGCAGCGGCGGGGTCGAGCGCGGTCAGCCTGTCCCGCAGGGCGAAGAACTTCGGGGTCAGGGCGCCGTTCTCGGCGATGGGGGCGTCCGAGTCGTAGCTGGTGACGGTGGGGCGGATGGTGCCGCCCTCGTGGTTGGCGCCCGCCCACAGTCCGAAGTTGGTGCCGCCGTGCGCCATGTAGAGGCTCACGGAGCCGCCCTCGTCGAGGATGCCGCCGAGGTCCTCGGCCGCGCTCGGGGCCGGCCGGACGTGGTGCTTGTCGCCCCAGTGGTCGAACCAGCCGTTCCAGAACTCGGCGCAGAAGAAGGGCTCTCCGGGCCGGCGGGAGCGCAGCAGCGCCGCGGCCCGGTCGGGGCGTGAGCCGAAGGTCGCCGCGGCCAGTTCGCCGGGCAGGGCACCGCCGTCCTGCATCAGCGGGGTCGGTCCGTCCGCGGTGTAGAGCAGTTCGGTGATGCCCCGGGCGACGAGGGCGTCCCGGATGTGGCGGACGTACGCGCGGTCGTCGCCGTAGCTGCCGTACTCGTTCTCGATCTGCACGGCCACGACCGGTCCGCCCCGGCCGGCCTGGAGTTCCGCGAGCCGCGGGACGAGCGCGTCGAACCAGCGGTCGACCGCTTCGAGGTAGGGGCCGTGGGAGGTGCGCAGCCGCATGCCGGGAGTGCCGGTCAGCCAGGCGGGCAGACCGCCGTTGTCCCACTCGGCGCAGATGTAGGGACCCGGCCGCACGACGACGTCCAGCCCCTCTTCCTGGGCGAGCCGGATGAACCGGGGCAGGTCGCGCGGGCCGTCGAAGCGGATGTCGCCCGCGGTGCGCTCGTGGAAGTTCCAGGGGACGTAGGTGTCGACCGCGTTCAGGCCGAGGGCGGCCAGCCGCCGGAGCCGGTCGGCCCAGTGCCCGGGGTGGACCCGGAAGTAGTGCAGCGAGCCCGCCAGCAGGCGGTGCGGGCGCCCGTTCCGCAGGAGGGTGCCGTCGGCGTAGGTGAGGGTGGATCGCTGCACGGTTTCCTCCTTGACCGTCGATAGCTGTGACTATGGCAGATGATGTTATCGATGCCAATCCTCCCCTGATGCGGTCAGCAAGGCGGCATCGAGGGTGGCCGGGAGGACTCTGGCATCGCTATCAGGATCCCCACGGCACACTCTCGATCTCCGGCACTTCAACCTCTCGATCGGGAACTTCCGTACAACACAAGGGCGTTGAGGCCGTTGCGGGGCTGAAGAGGAGTGGACATGACACGGGAGCGCGCGCGGGATCCGTGGCGGCTGCTGCTGATCGAGGACGACCGGGAACTGGTCCTCATGCTTTCCGACGTACTGCGGGACGAGGGTTACGCGGTCGATGTGGCGACCGACGGCCAACGGGGCCTGCACCTCGGCCTCACCCGGCGCTACGACGTGTTCGTCGTCGACCGGCGGCTACCGGTGCTGGACGGCCTCGACCTGCTGGGCCGGCTGCGCACCCGCGCGGTCCGCACCCCGGCACTGATGCTGACCGCGATGGGCACCGTGCACGACCGGGTCGACGGCCTGGACGCCGGCGCCGACGACTACCTGGTGAAACCGTTCGAGCTGGACGAACTGGGCGCCAGACTACGGGCGTTGTGCCGGCGTTCCCTGGAGGGCGGTGACGTCCTGCGGATCGGTGCGGGCCGTCTGCACGTCGGGCGGCGCGAGGTGGAGTCCGCGGACGGCGAGCGGATCGCGCTCGCCGCACGGGAGTTCGCCCTGCTGTGGGTGCTGGCCTCGCACCCCGACGCCGTCCACACCCGGGCGGAGCTGCGCCGGCTGGTGTTCGAGGAGGCACCCGCCTCCTCCATCGTCGACACCTACGTCTACTACCTGCGCCGCAAGCTCGGCCGGCAGGTGGTGCGCACGGTGCACGGACTGGGCTACCGCCTGGGGGCGTTGTGAGCGCGTCGGCGTCCGGGGAGCGGGCGGCCGTCCACCGGGCCCGCCTGCGCGTCGCCGTGCTGACCGGCGTGATCATCACCCTGCTGGTCACCGTCGTCGGCGGGATCGCCGACACCGTCATGACGCGGGCGCAGAGCGACCAGGTGTGGCGGGAGCTGCGCTACGGCGCGGCGCGCGGCGACCTGTCCAGTCCGCCGGTGTGCACCTGGCTGTTCGCGCGCGGCGCGACGCCGTTGGCCAACGCCCCGGCGGGCTTCCCCGTGGAGAGCGACATGCGGCGGGTCGGCCGGACCCACGAGGCGGTGGAACGCACGGTGCGCCGCGACGACACCCGGTATCTGGTGCGTACGCAGGTCAGGGCGGACGGGAAGGTCGTACAGGCCGTGTTCGACCTCCGGTTCCAGCTGGCCGACCGCCGGCACCTGTGGTTCGCGCTGGGCGTCGCCGAGGTGGTGGGTCTGCTGGCCGCGGCCGTCACCGGGGTGGTCCTGGGGCGGCTCGCCGTGTCCCCGCTGGCCGAGGCGCTCACCCGGCAGCGCCGCTTCGTCACGGACGCCAGCCACGAGCTGCGCACCCCGGTCACCCAGGTGTACACGCGGGCGCAGCTGCTGGCGCGGCAGGCGGCGGCGCAGGACCTGCCCGCCCGGCACCGCGAGGGGCTGACGCGGCTGGTCGGCTCGGCCGGCCGGCTGGGCGAGGTGCTGGACGACCTGCTGTTGTCCGCGAGCCTCGCGGCGGGCCCGGCGCGGCCTTCGGAGCACCGGCCGGTCGACCTGGCGGCGCTGGCCCGTGCGGCGGTCGCGGAGGAGGCGGACCGGGTGCGGGAGGGCGGTCTCACCGTCGCCGTGGACGGACCGCCGCGCCCCTTGTTCGTCGACGGTGTCGAGTCGGCGCTGCGCCGGGCCGTCGGGGAGCTGCTGTCCAACGCCGTCGGACACACGCCGCCGGGCGGGCGGATCGAGGTCGCCCTGGCACGGGTGCGCGGCACGGTCACGCTGACCGTCGCGAACACCGGGAAGGGCTTCGAACCCGCCGAGGCGGAACGCCTCTTCGAACGGTTCCACCGGGGCGGGTCCACCGGCCGGTACGGGCTGGGGCTGGCGCTGCTGCGGGAGGTCGTCACCCACCACGGCGGTACGGTCGCCGCGACCGGGCGTCCCGGACACGGCGCCCGGTTCGTCATCCGGCTCCCCCTGGGCGGTCCCCCGGCCGTCTCCGTCCCGCCGCCCCGGGGCCGGGCGCCCCGCTTCGTGCCGCGCCGGGTCAGGGCCGGGCGTACCTGACCAGCAGGCGGGCGGCGGCCCGCACGTCCGAGTCCAGCGGGCGGTCCGGGTCGACCGGGGGGATCGCGTCGGCGAGAGCCTCCAGGAGGTCCCCGCACCGGGGTGCGGTGGGGCGGCGGGCTCCGACGTGGGCGGCCTGGCGCAGGCCGAGGGCGAGCGACCCGCACAGCAGACCGAGCAGCTCCGCCGTGTCGTGGGCGCGCAGGGCCGCCTGGGTGCCGAACGGGACGACGTCCTGGTTGTGCAGGTTCGTCGGCAGGCTCTGCATGCCGGCCGGGGTCGCGGCGCGGCGGATCTCCGCCACGAACGCGGTGGTGGCCAGCTGCACGCCTTGGAGACCGTGCTGCACCCCGGGCTCGGGGGCGAGCATCGGCGGCAGCCCGCCGTTGCGGGCCGGGTCCACCAGGAGGTCCAGCTGGCGTTCGGCGAGGTTGCCGAGCTGGGCGGCGACGGAGGCGAGCAGGTCGGCGGCGAACGCGGCGGGCTGCCCGAAGAAGTTCCCGCCGTGCACGGCCTTCCCCTCCCCCGCGTCGTCGGTGCCGGAGCCCGTGCCGGGAGCGGGAAAGAACAGCGGGTTGTCGCTGACCCCGGCGAGGTCCGCGGCGACGACGCCGTCGACGTGACGCAGCGCGTCCTCGGCGGCGCCCAGCAGCTGCGGGGCGCAGCGGATGCTGTACGGCTCCTGCAGCGGCCGGGTGCCGGAGGGCGTGCCGCCCGCCAGGGTGCGCCGCATCCGGCCGCCCACGTCGACGGCGCCGGGGTGGCCGTAGGCCCGCAGCAGGTCGGCGTCGAGGAAGCCGGTGTCGCAGCCGAGGAGGTCGGTCAGCAGGCAGCTGAGCGCGGTGAGCGAGCGGTGCGCGGCGCGCACGGCGTCGAGGGCCAGCGCGGTGGCCGCGGTGGTGAGGGAGGTGCCGTTGACCAGGGCGAGCGCGTCGCGTCCGTCGAGGGCGAGGGGGCGCAGTCCGGCGGCGGTCAGCGCGTCGCCGGCCGGCATCCGGTCGCCGTCCAGGTAGGCGTGGCCCCGGCCGCGCAGGGCCTGGGTGGCGTAGGCGAGCGGGATGAGGTCGCCGCTCGCGCCGACGGAGCCGTAGCGGGGGACGGCGGGGGCGAAGGTGGTGGCGAACATCGCCGCGAGCCGGTCGACCACCTCGGCCGACACGCCCGAGAGCCCCTGGGCGAGGGAGCGGGTGCGCAGCAGCAGGGCGGCGCGCACGATCCCGGGCGGGAGGTCCGGTCCCTGGCCCGCGCCGAGGTGCGCCAGGGTGTTGTCGCACTGGTCGGCGTCGTCGGTGCGGCCGGCATAGCCGACGAGGGCGCCGAAGCCGGTGTCGGCGCCGTAGATCCGGCGGTCCGTGCCGCCGGGTCCGTGCCGCAGCGCGTGGAAGAGGCGGCGCCCGCGGTCGAGGCGGGCGCGGGCCTCCTCGTCCACCGTGACGGTGAGGGGCTGCGCCGCGCGGGGCAGGACCGCGGGGTCCAGGGGGCCGGTGAGCGGGACGGTGTCCGTGGGTGTGAGCACACCGGGCAACGTAGGCCGGGGATCTCAGAGCGCTCTGAAATCCCGTGGCTACCTTCCGTGGACATGAGCCACGACTGCCATGACTACCTCATCATCGGAGCGGGCCCCGCCGGCCTGCAACTCGCCTCCTTCCTGGAGCGGGACGGCGCGGACTACGTCGTCCTGGAGCGCGGCGGCGTGCCGGGCGCGTTCTTCACGCGCTTCCCCAGGCACCGCAACCTGATCTCGAACAACAAGGTGCACACCGGGTACGACGACCCGGAGCTGCGGCTGCGGATGGACTGGAACTCGCTGCTGAGCGACGACCCGGAGCTGGTGTTCACCCGCTACAGTCCCCGCTACTTCCCGCCCGCCGACGACCTGGTGCGCTACCTGGCGGACTTCGCCGACCGGACCGGCGTGCGGGTGCGCTACGACACCGCGGTGCGGCACGTCACCCGCGACGCCGAGGGGTTCACCGTCACCGACCGGGGCGGGACGCGGTGGCGGGCGAGGCACCTGGTGGTCGCCACCGGCATGCCGGTGCCGAACCTGCCGTCGATCCCGGGCGTCGAACTGGCCGAGCGCTACGACACGATCGACACCGATCCGGCGGGCTACACCGACCAGCGGGTGCTGATCATCGGGCGGGGCAACTCGGCGTTCGAGACCGCCGAGAACCTGATGGAGAACGCGGCGGTCATCCACGTGGCCGGCTCGGGCTCGCTGCGCATGGCCTGGCGGACGCACTACGTGGGGCACCTGCGGGCGGTCTACAACAACTTCCTGGACAGCTACCAGCTCAAGTCCCAGAACGCCCTCCTGGACGGCCGGGTGCAGGACATCCGGCGGGACGCGGACGGCTACCGGGTCCGGTTCGCCTTCGAGCGCAACGAGGACGTCGTCAAGGACCTGCGCTACGACCGGGTGATCGTGGCGACCGGGTTCCGCTGCGACGTCTCGCTCTTCGACGAGACCTGCACGCCCGACCTGATGGTCGACGGCCGCTTCCCGGAGCTGACGCCCCTGAGCGAGTCGGTCAACGTGCCCGGCCTGTACTTCGCCGGGACGCTGATGCAGGGCCGGGACTTCCGGAAGGCCACGACCGGCTTCATCCACGGCTTCCGCTACATGGTGCGGGCCCTGCACCGGGGACTGCGCCAGCGCCACCACCAGGAGCCGTGGCCCGCGACGGAGTTGGGCGACACCACGGAGCGGGCCGTGGACGCCGTGATCGGCCGGGTCAACCGGTCCTCGGCCCTGTGGCAGCAGTTCGCGGTCCTCGGCGACCTGCTCACGCTCGCCCCGGACGGCACCATGCGCTACGCCGAGGAGGTCCCGGTCGCCCATGTGCCGGACGCCGTCGGCGCGGGGGACTTCGGGGACGTCGAGGCGCACGCCGTGATCACCCTGGAGTACGGCAAGGACCACGACCTCGTCGACCCCTTCGACGTGAGCGCCGGCCGCGGGTCCCAGTACGACGTCTCCGGGCTGGACGGCCGCTATCTGCACCCGGTCGTGCGCTGGTACCGGCAGGGCGCGTTCGTCGCCGAGCACCACCTGGCGGCGAACCTGGAGAACGAGTGGGACAGCGAGGAGTACCACCGCGCCCCGCTGCGGGCGTTCCTCGCCGCCCGGCGCGACGCGGCGGCCCCGGTGGCGCCGTGACCCTCCGCGAGCTGCACGACGCGGCGCGCGCGGTGCTCGACCCGGTCCACTACGACTACGTGGCGGGCGGCGCGGGCGAGGAGCGCGCGCTGGCCGCCAACGCGCGGGCGTTCGACCGGTACGCGCTGCTGCCCCGGGTGCTGAGCGGCGCCACGCGGCGGGAGACGGCCGTGGACCTGCCGGGCGCCCGGGGCGCGGCGCCGGTGGTGGTCGCGCCGACCGCGTTCCACCGGCTGCTGCACCCGGACGGGGAGCGGGCCACGGCGCGGGCCGCCGCGGCCGAGGGCGCCGTCCTGGTGACGGGCGTCGCCGCGACGACGGCGGTGCCGGCCGTCGTCGCGGCGGCCCGCGAGGCGGCGCCGGACCCGGCGGTGTGGTTCCTGCTCTACCCGCACCCGCGCCGGGAGGTCACCGAGGCGCTGGTGCGGCGGGCCGAGGGGGCCGGCTGTACGGCCCTGGTCGTCACCGCCGACTCGCCGCGCTTCGGCCGCCGCACCCGGGACCTGCGCAACGGGTTCGACGACCTGCCGCCCGGCTACGCGGCGGAGAACATGCGCGACCTGCCCGGTACCCCGCCGGGCACCCTCACCGACATCCCGATGCACCCGGCGGCGTCCTGGCGGGACTTCGCCGAGACGGTGGGCGCGACCTCGCTGCCCGTGTGGGTCAAGGGGGTGCTCCACCCGGCGGACGCGCGGCTGGCCGTGGAGCACGGCGCGGCGGGGGTGATCGTCTCCAACCACGGCGGCCGTCAGTGCGACAGCGCCGCGGCGTCCGTCGACTGCCTGCCCGCGGTCGTCGAGGCGGTCGCCGGTGCGGTGCCGGTCCTCCTGGACGGCGGGGTGCGCCGGGGCGGTGACGTGGCCGTCGCCCTCGCGCTGGGCGCGGCGGCCGTCGGCGTGGGGCGCCCCGTGCTGTGGGGGCTGGCGGCCGAGGGCGAGGCGGGCGTCCGTCGGGTGCTGCGGACGCTGCTCGACGAGTACGACCACACGCTCGCCCTGTGCGGCGGGCGCCGCAACGCCGATCTGAGCGCCGACATGGTCGTCCGCCAGGGCGCGGCGTGGCCGGGGGAGGCGGCGTGGTGAGCGGCACCCGGCGGCCCGCATCGTGGTGGCTGCCGCGCACCGTGGTGGCGTTGCGGGTGCGCGTCTTCGAGAAGGTCAACGGCGACCGGGTGGTGACCCTGCCCAACGCCGCCCACGGCCCCGAGGTGTTCGAGCGGGTGTACGCCCATCCCGCGGTGAACGGCCGGAGCGCGGGCGCCAGCCTGTCCGACCTGTTCTGGTACTGGCTCGCGCCGGGTTCCGAGGTGCACCAGGAGCATCTGGAGCCCGGTGAACGCTACGACGAGGTCGCCGCGACGACGCGGCGGATCCTCGCCGGCTCGTCCGCCGGACTCGCCGAGGCGGCCGGGCGGGCCGTCGCCGACGTACTGGACACGGTCCCGCTCACCCGTATCAGCCTGGTGCGGCTGCGGGACCTGCTCATGCCCGCCTGGGCGGCCTTCGCCTACGAGCTGGTCTTCCGCCGGCCGTGCCCGCCGCACGCCCGGGACCTGATCACCGCACACGCCGACGACGTGATCACCGCCCTCAAGTGCACCGGCCTGCGGCACCCGCGACGCCGGGCCCGGCTGACGGCGTACCTCGGCGAGCGGATCGCCGCCGGGGACGTGCCGCACCGCCTCCCGGCCTCCCTCACCCCGTCCGAGCAGGCGCTGTACCTGCAAGGGACGTTCTTCAACACGGCGGTCGTCCAGCTGTCCGAGGCGACCGCGCACGTGCTGCTCGCCCTGGCCCGCCATCCGCGGGTGCAGCACCGCCTGTCGGAACGCCCGGACGACGACCGGTACCTCGCGCACGTGATCGACGAGACGCTGCGGCTGTACCCGCTGTTCGGGATCGCCCACCGCATCACCACCGGTGAGGTGCCGCTCGACGACACGACGGTGCTGCCCGCCGGGTCCGTGGTGTGCTTCAGCTACCCCGACTACCAGGCCACGGGCCACGAACGGCCGGGCGAGTTCGACCCGGACCGCTGGTCCGGCCCCGCGGCCAGGCGGGGCCCGTACATTCCGTTCGGGGTGGCGGCGAACCGTCCCTGCCCCGCGTGGCGCGTGTCCCCGATCGTCCTGCGCGTCGCCGTGCGCGAGGTGCTGACCCGGTTCCGGCTCGACTCGACGGCCTCGCACACCCGCTCCAACCCGCACCGCGCGCCGTGTCTGCTGATCCCTCGCGGCCTCGCCCCCGGCCGGCGCCGGCTGGCGGCCCTGCGCCGGTTCGTCCGGCTGCGGGACGGGGTGGAGGACGTCACCCGGGGCGTACGGCAGCTGGTGCTCGGCACGGTCATGGTGCTGCACGCCCGGCGGCTGCGCCCGGCGGCCCGGTACTTCGAGGAACCGCGCTCCGGACACTGTCCGGTCGCTCACCACACGCAGAGCAAGGAGAGCAACGGATGAGCACCACGGAACTGGGCCCCGCCTTCTTCCTCGCGGTCGTCGTGATCCTCGTCGTCTGCCGGGTCGTCGGACGCCTGCTGCAACTCGTCGGGCAGCCACCGGTCGTCGGGGAGATGCTCGCGGGCGTGGTCCTGGGCCCGTCGGTCCTGGGCGCGCTGCTGCCCGGCGTCGAGTCGGCCCTCTTCCCCACCGAACTGCGTCCGGTCCTCTACGTGGTGGGACAGATCGGGCTGGTGGCGTTCATGTTCCACGTCGGCTGGGACTTCCGCGCGGACCGGCTCCGGGGGGTCGCCCGGTCAGCCGGGCTGGTGTCGGCGGCGGGGCTGGTGGTGCCGATGGTGCTCGGGGTGGTGCTCATCGCCGCCGTCGGCGAACGCACCGGCGCGCTCGCCCCGGACGTGTCTCTGACGGTGTCCGGCCTGTTCGTCGGCGTCGCGCTGGCGGTGACGGCGTTCCCGATGCTGGCCAGGATCATCGCCGAACGGAACCTGGCGAAGACGCGGTTCGGCGCCCTGTCCCTCGGGGCCGGCGCGGTCGACGACGCCGCGGCCTGGGTCCTGCTCGCCGGGGTCTTCGGCATCGCGGGCGGCAGCGCCGGGAAGGTCTCGGTGGCCGTCGCCGGGGGCCTCGGTCTCATCGCGGTACTGGCCGTGGGCGTGCGGCTGCGCGACCGTACGGCGCTGCTCGCCGAGCGCACGGGTGCCGACCAGCTGCTGCTCGCCCTCGTCGGCGTGCTGTTCCTGATCGCCTGGTACACCGACGTCATCGGGCTGTACGCGGTGTTCGGCGCGTTCAGTCTCGGCGTCGTCTTCCCCCGCTCGGAGCGGCTGGACCGCACGGTCGGGACCCTCCAGCCGGTGGGCGCGGTCTTCGTTCCGCTGTTCTTCACGTACTCGGGGCTGAACACCGACTTCACCCTGCTGGGTTCGGGTCCGGTCCTGTTCTTCACCGCGGGGTGCGTGGTGGTCGCGGTCGTCGGCAAGTTCGGTGCCTGCTGGCTCGCCGCGCGGGCGGCGGGCGAGCCCAACCGGGTCGCCCTGCGGGTGGGGGCGCTGATGAACGCGCGCGGACTGATGCAGCTGGTCGCCCTCAACCTGGGGCTCGCGGCGGGGATCGTGACGCAGGCGATGTTCAGCGCCCTGGTGGTGGTCGCCATCACGACGACCGTGATGGCGACGCCGCTGCTGGCCCTGCTGGACCGGCGGGACCGGGTGCGCGCCGGTCGTCCGCGGGAGGCCGTCGCCGTGGGCGGCCGGTGACCGGGGACCGGCCGGACCGGTCCGGCCGGTCAAGTCCCCCGCGCCAGCCGCCGCTTGTCCGGCTTCCCGGCGGCGGTGAGCGGCACCTCGTCGATGACGGTCAGGCGCGTCGGCGCGCAGGCCTCGCCCAGCCGCGCCGCCACCAGCGCGCGCAGGTCGTCGAGAGCGGGTACGCGCCCGGCCGTGGGGACGACGAAGGCGTGCACGGCCTCCCCCGTGGCGTCGTCGGGCACGGCGACGACGTACGCCTCCATCACCGCCGGGTGGCGGGCGAGCAGTCGCTCGATGGGACCGGCGTAGTGCACGTTGGCGTCGACGATGACCACGTCCCGGATGCGTCCCGAGAGCCACAGCCTGCCCCGGGCGTCGAGACTCCCGAGGTCCCGCGTGCGGACCCAGCCGTCCACGAACACCTCGTCACTGAGCGCGGGCTGCCCCCAGTACCCGGCACCCTGCGAGGGGGTGCGGACGAAGATCTCCCCCTCGGTGCCGGCCGGGACGGGGCGGCCGGAGGGTCCCCGGACCTCCAGGTCGACGGGCGGTACGCCGAGCGAGCCGGGCGGGTCGGCGGGCGTGGCCATGGAGATCATGCCGGTCTCGGTCTGTCCGTACCCGTGGAAGACGACCGGGCCGAGCACCTGCGCGGCCTCGCGCGCCCGGGCCGGTTCCAGCGGCGAGCCGGAGACCATGAGCGCGCGCAGGCCACCGAGATCGGCGGGCGCGGAACGCAGCTCCGTCACGAGCCGGTTCAGCCGCCCGACCGTGATGACGCTCGCGGTCGCCCGGTGCCGCACGAGGGCCCCGGGGAGGTCCGGCGGGTCGGCGGAGACCAGGACGCCGCCGGCGGCGAGTGCGAGCAGGCCGTACTCGAGCATCACCTGGCTGGCCAGGGTCCCGAAGACCAGGAACCGGTCCAGTCGGCCCGCCAGTTCCCGGACCGCCGGCGGCCAGTCCCGCGGCCGCAGCGCCCAGGCCGCCGTCATCGCCTCGTACGTCTGGGCACACGCCTTGGGAACGCCGGTGCTGCCGCTGGTGTGGATGAGCCGGGCGACGTCCTTCGGCCGGGCCGGGACGCGGGGCCGCAGACCGTCGTCGGGCGCCGCGAGCAGCTCGTCGAGCGGCAGGACGGCCCCAGGTGGCCGGAGGTCCGTTCCGCCCGGTGCGCCGGACCGGTCCGTGACCGTGACCGCGACCTCGGCGTCCCGCAGCAGGGCCGCACGCTGGTGGTCCGTCATGCCGGGCCGTACGCCGACGACGCGGGCTCCGACGGTGTACGCGGCGATGACGGCGGCGAAGGCCTCCGGGCCGACGCCGAGCAGCAGGGCCAGGCCGCGGCCCGGCCCGACGCCGTGCTGCCGCAGGGCGGCCGCCACCCGCCGGGTCATGCCGAGCAGGTGCCGTCCGCTCACCTCCCGGCCGTCGTGCTCGAAGACCGTGCGGTCGCCCGCCGCGTCGAGGAGGTCGAGGACCGCACCGGGGAACTGTTCCGTCATGGCGCTCCTTCACGAGACCGGTTGACCGCACACCACCGGCCGGACGCTAACGGCGCGGTATCAGAGGACTCTGAGACGCGGCCCCGCCCGGACCCGCCCACGACGGCGCGGGCCGGCGCACGCACCTTCGGGTGCGTACGCCGCCCGGGCCCGGGCCCGGACCCGGGGCCGGGGCCGGGGCCGAGCTGGAGCCGTACGGCTCTCAGCAGGCGCCGAGGTCCTCCCAAACCCCCCATTCGCCGGTGGTGCCGGGCTCCTCTCCGGTCACCCACCACTTGGCACGCCAGGTGTGGCCGTCGTGGGCGACGGTCTCCCCGCCGTTGTAGACACTCCCGGCGCTCCAGGCTCCCGCGACGCAGTCGCCGGGCTGGTCGCCGCCACCGTCGTCACCACCGCCGTCGTTTCCACCGCCGTCGTTTCCACCGCCGATGTTGACGTCGATGCAGGCGTAGAAGGCGTTGGCGGTGTCGGCGATGTTCCAGACCGCGAGAACCTTCTGCCGCCCGCTGAACCCGCCGAAGTCCAGCTGGTGGCTGACCGACGCGGGCGGCAGGGCGCCGTGCCCGTCGAACTGGGCGATCCTCTGGTCGCCGATGAAGTACTGCCAGTTGCTGGTGGCGTGCCGGGCCTCGATGGTCCACGTGAAGGTGTGCGTGGTGCCGATCGGTGTGACCCGCCAGCCCTTGCTGTCGTCGTCCAGATCGGCCCACCGGGCGTCTCCGCCACTGCAGTTGCGCAGCCCCTTCGGACCTTCGACGCTCGCCGGTTCCCACTTGATCTGACCGCACTGCACCACGCGGTTGGCGCACTGGTCCTGTCGGCTCCCCGGCGAGACCACCCAGCCGTGGGCGCTCGCGGTGGGCGCCGGCAGACTCAGGGCCACCACGGGAGCGACCAGCGCTCCCACGGCGGCGGCCACTCGTCTTTTCATGCGCATGACATCACTTTTCCCTTCGGTCCACGTCGGATCAGCCTGCCCCGGCTTACGACGGTGCCGATGAGGCAACCTCGCACCGCAGGTCTAGACCTACGCGTGCAGGTCTAGACCTTAGCGAAGCAGTGGGGGGCGTCAAGGGGCCCCGCACACCGTCCCCGGCCCGCCGTGTGCGACAACTGCCGTGACTGAGCGGCCTCTTGTGCCGGACGGCCGCGTGTAGTGGGCTGTCGGCCATGAAGAAGAGAAGCACGGCGGCCCTGACCGCACTCCTGGTCGTGGTCCCCCTCGTCGCGGCGGCACCCGGTCAACGGGCCGAGGCCGCTGATTCCCGGCCCGGCGATTCGGCGCGATCCGCCGAGTCGACGCTGGTCAAGGGAGTGGACCTGGACACGGTGACGATCCCCGAACTGCAGGCGCGCATGAACCGGGGCTCGCTGTCCTCGCTCCGGCTGACCCTCGCCTACCTGCGGCGGATCAAGGCCGTCGACCCCAGGATCAACGCGGTGCTGCGCACCAGCCCGACGGCCCTGCGCCAGGCGGCCGCCAGCGACCTCAGACACCGCCTCGGCAGGACCCGTGGCCCGCTGGACGGCATCCCCGTCCTGCTCAAGGACAATGTGAACACCCGTGACATGCCGACGACCGCCGGGTCGCTGGCCCTTGCCGGGAGCCCGCCGGACACCGACGCGGTCCTGGTCGGGAAGCTGCGGGCGGCCGGCGCGGTGATCCTCGGCAAGGCCAACCTCTCCGAGTGGGCCAACTTCCGCGCGGCCAAGCCGACCTCGGGGTGGTCGGCGGTGGGCGGGCAGACGAACAACCCGTACGTCCTGGACCGCAACCCCTGCGGATCGTCCTCGGGTTCGGCTGCGGCGCTCGCCGCGTCGCTGGCGCAGGTGGCGATCGGGACCGAGACGGACGGCTCCATCGTGTGCCCCGCCGGGATGAACGGCGTGGTCGGACTCAAGCCCAGCCTCGGAGTGGTCAGCCAGTCCGGCGTCGTACCGATCTCCGCCGAACAGGACACGGCCGGCCCCATGGCCCGCAACGTGATCGACACCGCGCTCACGCTCTCCGTGCTGAGCGGCCGTGACACCGTCCGCGCCGGCGACGCTCCGAGCCTCACGGACGCGGTCGGCCGTCCCGGCACCCTGCGCGGCAAGCGGATCGGCCTGTGGCGGCTGCCGTCGCTCGGCGCCGAGGTGGACGGCCTCATGACCCGTACGGCCGAGCGGCTGACCGCCGCGGGGGCGGAGGTCGTCGAGGTGAGCCTGCCGTACCAGGAGCGGCTGGCCGAACTCGAGTTCCCGGCGCTGCTGAGCGAGTTCCACCGGGACATCGACGCCTACCTCGCCACCCGGAGCGGGCCGCGGGACCTGGCCGGGCTGATCGAGTTCAACCGCACCCACCCGCGGGAGCAGAGCTGCTTCGCCGGCCAGGAGCTGTTCGAGCAGGCGCTGGCCGCACCGCCCACCACCGATCCGGAGTACCGGGCGATGCGTGCAGAGTTGACGGACCTGTCCCGGCGTTCCATAGACGAGGTCATGGCCGCGCACGACCTGGACGCCATCGCCTCCCCGGCGAACCCGCCCGCGTGGACCACCGACTGCGCGCGGGGCGACAACGACGTGATCCCGTCCTCCACCCCCGCGGCGGTGGCCGGATACCCCTCGCTGTCGGTGCCCGCCGGGTTCGTCGGTGAACTGCCGGTGGGGCTGCTCCTCATGGCCGGCGACCGCCAGGACGTCGAACTGCTGTCCCTGGGTGCGGCGGTGGAGCACCGCCTGGACGCCTGGCGGGCGCCGCGGTACCTGCCTTCGGCACCGTCCGGCACCTCCCGCTGAGCCCGAGCGGACCGGCGAGCGGCACGTCGTCGAGCGGCGCCTCGACGAGGTCGCTCGCCGGTGTGCAGCTGACCTTCTACTCGTCCGCGAGCAGTGATCTCCGGCTGCACCCCGCGTAGGTCCCCCGTGTGTTCGTGTCCCTCCGACCACTGCAACGTATCGAGACGAACATCATCAATGCCGCCGACACGCACCTTTCGGTCATAACCCCTATTTACACCGGAAGCAGGGCCAAGACTTCACGCTTCGGCGACCTCTCCGTACAGCTGGGAGAGTTCGGGCACGCCGTCCTCCGCCCACGCATGGCCGTTCGCCACCACGTCGAACTCCCGGCCGGAGGCGAGCCGGACGACCGGCTGTCCGTCGGACCGGATGCTCCAGGCGGCGCCGGGCACGGTGCGCACGATCACGGTGCCGAGGTACAGACCGGCGTCGTTGCCGAGCCAGGTCTGGATCTCCTCGTCGCCGCGCCAGCGCGGGAGCACCTGGTCCAGCTGCTCCAGGGAGAGCGCGGAGTCGTCGAGCCGGACCCCCTCCCGCAGCGCCTGCGAGCGCAGCAGATCGCAGTCGGCGAGCAGCTCGCCGATGCCCTCCGCGTCGTGCGCCCGATGATCTTCGCGCCGCTTGCCCAGGAAGGGGAAGTTCATACCTCCACACTGTCATTCGTACCGCCATGTGCACCACAGGGCACGCGGAAGGCGTGTGTGCGGTGCGTGGACGGTGCGTGCGGCTACAGGTCCAGGTCCACCACGACCGGCGCATGGTCCGAGGCGCCCTTGCCCTTGCGCTCCTCGCGGTCGACGTAGGAGTCGGTGACCGCCTTGGCGAAGGGCTCGTTGCCGTACACCAGGTCGATGCGCATGCCGCGGTTCTTGGGGAAGCAGAGCTGGCGGTAGTCCCAGTACGTGAAGGGGTGGTCGTACTTCAGCGGGCGCGGGACCACGTCGGACAGACCGGCGCCGCGCAGGGAGGCGAGGGCGGCGCGCTCGGCCGGGGTGACGTGGGTGGCGCCCTCGAAGGCCGCCCGGTCGTAGACGTCGTCGTCCTCCGGCGCGACGTTGTAGTCACCCATCACGGCGAAGGGGCGGCCGCCTGCGGCGTCGCCCTCGACGGCGGCGCGCAGCGCCTCGAACCACTGGAGCTTGTAGGCGTAGTGCGGGTGGTCCACCTCGCGGCCGTTGGGCACGTACACCGACCAGACGCGGACCGGCCCGCAGGTGGCGGAGATCGCGCGGGGCTCCTGGACCCCCTCGTAGCCCGGGTCGCCCGGCAGGCCCTTGACCACGTCCTCCAGGCCCACGCGGGAGAGCACCGCCACCCCGTTCCACCGGCCGGTGGCGTGGACCGCCGCCTCGTAGCCCGCCTCGCGCAGGGCGTCGAAGGGGAACTGCGCCTCGGCGACCTTGGCCTCCTGGAGGCACAGCACGTCGGTGCCGCTGCTCTCCAGCCAGGCGAGCAGCCTCGGCAGGCGGGCGGTGATCGAGTTCACGTTCCAGGTCGCGATGCGCATGTCCCACAACCTACCGGGCGGCACTGACAACGCGGTCCCGCCCCGGGCAGAGCCTCAGAGCCGCGCCGAGTCGCCGGGGGCCAGCCGCAGGTGCTCGGAGCCGCCCAGCTCGCCGATCTGCCGGTCGTAGATCGGGCGGGCGAGGTCGGTGAGGAGCGCGTCATGGACGTCGTAGGCCCGCTGCGGCCCGACCTCCCGCACGTACTCGATCACCTCGGCGATCTTGTTCCACGGGGCCATGACCGGCAGCATCAGCGTCTCGACCGGGTGGTCGGGGACGGTGAGGGCGTCGCCGGGGTGGAAGACCTTGCCGCCGTCGACGAGGAAGCCGACGTTGGTGACGCGCGGGATGTCCGGGTGGATCACGGCGTGCAGCTCGCCGTGGACCTGTACGTCGAAACCGGCGGCGGTGAAGGTGTCGCCGTGCCCGACGGTGTGGACGCGGCCCGGGAAGGCCGCCGAGATCTTCTCCGCGACGGACCGCAGCGTCCAGATCGCCGCGGCCGGGTTGTCCTCCATGGCGGCGCGCAGCCGCAGCTCGTCGAAGTGGTCCGGGTGCTCGTGGGTGACGAGGATCGCGTCCGCGCCGAGGGCCGCGTCCTCCTCGGTGAACCCGCCGGGGTCCAGGACGAGCGTCCGCCCGTCCTTTTCGAGGCGGACACAGGCGTGCGACTTCTTGGTGAGCTTCATGCCCCCATCCTGCCGCCGCCCGCCCGTCTCCGGCCCGCAGGGCTCACTCCGGTGGTGTCGTCTCCTCGCGGATGACCTGCTGGGCCACCCGGAAGGCGCCGTTCGCGGCCGGCACCCCGCAGTAGACGGCCACCTGGAGCAGCACTTCCTTGATCTCCCCCGGGGTGAGGCCGTTGCGCAGGGCGGCCCTGAGGTGGGGCGCCAGCTCGTCCAGGTGGCCGCCGGCCACGAGGGCGGTGAGGGTGACACAGCTGCGCGCACGCCGGTCGAGGCCCGGCCGGTCCCAGATCTCTCCCCACGCGTAGCGGGTCAGGAGCTCCTGGAAGTCCCCGGAGAACTCGTCCGCCTGCGCGAGCGCCTGGTCCACGTGCCCGTCCCCGAGGACCTCACGGCGCACCTTGAGCCCCGCGTCGTAGGGGTCCGGCCGCCCCTGTGCCTGTGGCGGCACGACGGGTGCCGGGGCGATCTCGGCGATGGGCGCGGCCTGCGGCGGCGGAGCCGGCACCGGCTGGACGGGCGCGGCCGGGATCCCGGCGGCCGGGACCGGGACCTGGTGTGCCGTGGGGTGGACCGGGACGGGGACCTGCCCGGTGGAGGTGGCCTCGTGGGCGGCCTGCCAGGCGGTGGTGAAGTGCCGTACCAGCAGGTCGGTGACGGCCGCCGGCTGCTCGACCGGGACCAGGTGGGAGGCGCCCGGGACGACCGCGAGGCGGGCGTCGGGAATGCCCGCGACCAGGGTGCGGGCCTCGGCGGGACCGGTGACCTGGTCGTCGGAGCCGACGAGGACCAGGGTGGGTACGCCGACCCGGCCGAGTTCACCGCGCACGTCGAACGCGGCGAGGGCCTCGCAGGCGGAGATGTAGCAGCCGGGGTCGGTGGTCCGCACCATCTGCACGGCCCACTCGGTGATCGCGGGCTGCGCGGCCGCGTATCCGCCGGTGAACCAGCGCTCCGGGGAACTGCGGGCGATGGGGTCGAGACCGTTGGTGCGCACGATCACACCGCGCTGGCGGAACTCGTCGGCGGTGCCGAAGCGGGGCGAGGCGGCGATCAGCGCGAGGGAGGCGAGGCGCTCGGGGTGGCGCAGGGCGAGTTCGATGCCGACGGCCCCACCGAACGCGCAGCCGGCGTACCCGAAGCGCTGCACGCCGAGTCCGTCGAGGGTGGCCAGCAGACGCGTGGTGAGTTCGGCGACGGACCCCGCCGGGTGGGCCGGGGCGCCACCGTGTCCGGGCAGGTCGAACCGGAAGACCCGCCACTGCTGGGCCAGTTCGGGCACCTGGCGGTCCCACATGTGCCATGTGGTACCGAGAGACGGCCCCAGGATCAGGACTGGTAGGTGTTCTGGCCCGTCAAAGCGGTATTGCAGCGTCTCGGTCTTGCCTTCTGTCACGGGTTCACACCTTCATCTGTCACGTTCTTTCACACACCCCCTGCGAGACCTCCCCACGCCTCCGCCGCCGGAGGCAGGTTCGCCACGTCTGGCTTCACGTACCACTTCTCCGTCGTCTTCACGTTCGTGTGTCCGGCCCACCTGGCGAGCAGGTGATCCGGCACCCTGTCGTCGGCGAAGTACGTGAGGCAAGACGCCCGAGCATCGTACAGACGGACCCTGCGAGGGCCGTTCGCGTCCACTGTTCCGCAGGCCCGCGTGCGAAGCTGCCGACCGTTCGGCGCGGCCCGGTCCGGGAAGGCACCTCGGCCACCCCGGTTCTCGTACTGCTTGATCGGCCGAAGGCGCCTCGTCCTCGGCACCCGGAGGCCTCAGGGAAAGCTCCACAGCACCCATCGAAGCGCTGTAAGAAGGGACAGACCGATGTTGGACATGGAAGAGGCAACCAGGCTGGCCAGGCAGTTCCTGGACCAGAAGGTCAGCCACGAAGGCATGGCCTTCGCGCTCGTCGAGGGAGAGCGCGCCCAGGTGGGAACCGCCTTCTACTTCGACTGCCAGTCAGTCACCTACCTCCGCACCGGAGACCTGCGGGACATGGCCGTCGGCACCGGCTACGTCCGCGTCGACGGGCAAACCGGGGAGTGCCGCATGCTGGGAGCAACCGAGTCCGCCCAGCTCGACCTCTTCTGACCGACTGAGACACCTCGCTGCCGTGCTGGTCGGCGACTTTCCGCCTCCGCCCCTACCGTCACTCGACCTTGCCGGTGCCCGAAATGGTTCGCCTGTTCCCTTTGTTGGGCGGACAGCACGCGTCCTTGCGCGGGGACGGGCAGCCCATGGCGGATTCGATCCAGTTGGAGAACTCGCATGCCAGGTGCCAGCGATGTTCGGAGATCATGCACGGTGCGATCAGGCCGGTCCCGGTCAGGGCGACGCCTGCGGCTGGACGCGCTGATCACGAAGGCGGCAGCGCGGCCTCGGAGGCGCGAAGGCGCTGAAGTGGTGTGGGCGTTGGTGGATGCCTGGTCAGGCGCTTTCGGGGCAGGGAGTGGGCATGGACTGGCGTGACTTCGGACATCAGATGGCGGGCATGGCCCAGGACCTGCTCGCGCAGGGCTCGGTGGAGACGACGTTGGAGCGGATCACGGGTTCGGCGACCGAGTTGGTGGACGGCTGTGATGCGTCCGGCATTCTCCTGCTGGACCACGGCCGGGCGCGGTCGCTGGCACCGAGCTGTCCTCTGGTCGAAAAGCTTGATCGGCTTCAGCACCGCCTGGGCCGGGGGCCGTGTTTCGGCGCTGCCCGCCACGGCGTGGAAGAGCGGGTGTTCCGGATCCCCGATCTGACGCTGCACGAGCCGCGCTGGCCGGACTTCGTGTCTGCCGCCCAGGAGCTGGGAGTGGGCAGCATGATGGGGTTCCTGCTGTTCACCGAGGACGAGAGCTTCGGCGCCCTGAACATCTACTCCCGGCGGCCCGGCGCCTTCAGCGAGATCAGTGAGGCAGCCGGCATCATGCTGGCCTCGCACGCCGCGGTCGCCCTGTCCAGCGCCCGCACCCACGCCCAGATGCAGGAGGCGGTCGCCAGCCGCCACCGGATCGGCGAGGCCATGGGCATCCTCATGGCCGGCCGCCACCTCACCGAGCAGCAGGCGTTCGACGTGATCCGCCGCTACTCGCAGGAGACCAACACCAAACTGCGCGAGGTCGCCCGCCTGATCTGCGAACGAGGCTCGTTGTAGCGGCGTTCGGCGGCCCCTGCCCACTGACGTGAACGCAGCATCGCTCGACGCCCTGCCGCTTTGACCCGTTGGCCCCGATGGGGCTGATCCGCCAACCGGTGCTGGGGACGAATTCGATCCGGCGGGGTCGCCGCGCCGGCTCGGCCCGGCTTCCCCGATTGGCGTATGGCCGCGCGCGCGGCTGGTGTGCTCGTCATTGGATGGTACTCATGGCCGCAGAGGAGCGCAGGGCCGCAGTGACCCCGGTGCGGGGGCCGGCCGCGGAAGGGGAGGACGAGGTGACGGCACTGGTCCGGCGGACGCCTGGTCGGCCCCGAGCCCGGCGGACGCACGGCGCGGGCGGCCGGTGATGAGCTCGGGGCGAGCTCTCGACGTGCACCTCTTCGACGAGACGGTGGCGGCGATCGCGTTGTTCGCGGGCACCGAGCACCGGCTGGTCTACCAGAACGGTGCCTGTGCCAGGCTGCTCGGAGCCCGGCCGATCGGCCTGCCCGCGAGGGAGGCGTTCCCCGAACCGGATGCCGAGGAGTTCCTGACCGTGCTGGACGAGGTGGTCGCCACCGGGCGGCCGTGCCGGCTTCCCGAAGCCCGCGAGCCCGACCCCGGCGCCCCGGAACAGGCCCGGTACTTCGTGTACTCCTGTACGCCCGTCACGATGGCCGAAGGCCACGGCGCGATGGTCGTCGCGCTGGACACGACGGCCGAGACGATGGCACTCGAGCGGTACGAGGCGGTCGTGACGGCCGTCTCGCAGATGGTGTGGGTACTGCGTGCGGACGGATCCGCGAGGGAACTCGTCCCCGGCTGGCAGCAGTTGACCGGGAGCCCGTGGCACGACCGGATGGACGAGCGGTGGGGTGCGTACGTCCATCCCCGTGACCGGGCCCGCCTTCGGCGGGAGTGGCGTGCCGCCCTCGCCCAGGAGCCGCCGGGGCTGTTCGAGACCACGTTCCGGGTGCGGGCCGCCGACGGCTCGTACCGTCATGTGTCGACCCGGTGCGTGCCCATCCTGCGCAACGGCCGCGCCGAGGAGTGGATCGCCGCGACCGACGACATCGAGGACACGTGGAGCGCCACGCTGCGCGAACGCCTTCTCGCACAGATCGCACAGGTGTCCGGAGAAAGCCTGGACGAGTCCTTCGCCGTAGTGGTGCAGGCGATCGTCCCGGAGCTCGCGGACGCCTGCGTGATCATGCTCCTGGGCCACGAGGAGTGGCCCCTGCCCGAGCACGTACCGGTCACGGCCAGACGGGCCGTCTCCTCCACCCGCCACGGCCTGCCGGCTCGGCCTCCGTTGCGGGATCAGACCGTGGTCATCAGCGACACGGTGCGGGACGTGCTGGCGCGACGCGCTCCCCGCACCCTCCGTCTCGCGGCGGGCGAAGGAGTGCCGCCGGGCATCGTCCCAGCGGTCACCGAGCAGTGGCTCAGGAGCGCGGACGCCACCAGCCTGACCCTGTACCCGCTGGTGGCCGAGGACGTCATCCTCGGCTACGCCGCCACCAGCGCCAACGGGGACGCCCCCGCTCCCGGCCCCGCCGACACCGAGCTGCTGCAGAGGATCTTCCGTTCCGCGGAACGGCCCATCCGCAAGGCGCTCGACCTGCAGCGGGCGCGCCGCACCGCGCTGCGCCTCCAGCACGCTCACCTCACCAGCCCGCCGGCCGTCTCCGGCGCGAACCTGGCCGCCTGCTACGAGCCGGCCAGCTCCGCGAACGAGATCGGCGGCGACTGGTACGACGCCGTCATCCACGCCGACGGGACCCTCGTCCTCGACATCGGAGACGTCGCCGGACACGACCTCACCGCGGCCACCGCCATGGGGCAGCTGCGCAGCATGCTCAGAGGCCTCGCCTGGAACAACGGCCCGGAGTGCCTGCCCTCGACCCTTCTGAGCATGCTCGAGAACGCCGCCGAAGGGCTCGACATCGCCTCCTTCACGACCGCCATCCACGCCCGCATGCGCCGCCACCGGGACGGCGCCTGGCACATGACCTGGTCCAACGCCGGCCACCCGCCGCCCCTGCTCATTCCCGCCCAGGCCGAGCCCTACTTCCTCACCGGCACCGACGCGGACCCCCCGCTGTGCGTCGCCCCGGGCGTCCCGCGTACCAGCCACACCCACACCATCGCCCCCGGAGACACCCTCCTGCTCTACACCGACGGCCTCATCGAAACCCCCACCGCCTCCCTCGACGAGGGCCAGCACAGACTTCTGACCGCGTCGGCACACCAGCGCGGCAGTACCCTGTCCGAACTCCTCGGTTCCCTGCAGCGCAGTCTCTCCGACAACCGGGACGACATCGCGCTGATCGCCTTCAGAGCCGATCCACCAGGCTGAGAACCCGCACTCCGCCGGTCGGTGCCATGAAGGGGAATCCGATGGGCAGTTTGCCGGTGAGATATCATGTACGGGGGGTTAAAACAGGCACACGGTCTGTTGGTTTTCAGCCCGGGAGAGTCCAGCCGATGGCGAGGCAGCTACGCGCCGAACGGACCCGCGCGACGATCGTCCGTGCGGCGGCCGACCTGTTCGACCGCCACGGCTACGAGTCGACCAGTCTGAGCGAGATAGTCGCCCACGCCGGGGTCACCAAGGGCGCCCTGTACTTCCACTTCGCGGCGAAGGAAGACCTCGCGCACGCCATCATGGAGATGCAGTCCCGCACCTTTCGCCGGCTGGCGAACGACCTGGACGGGCGGGGCTACTCCTCGCTGGAGGCGCTGATGCGCCTCACGTTCGGCATGGCCCGGGTCTACGAGGAGGGGCCGGTACTGCGGGCCGGAACGCGGCTGGCCACCGCGGGCGTACCGGTACGGCCGCCCCTGCCGCACCCCTTCACCGACTGGCGGGAGATCGCCACCTCCCGGCTGCTGGACGCGGTGCGGCAGTCCGACCTGCACCAGGACATCGACGTCGACTCCGTCGCCCACACCCTCGTCTCCTCCGTCGTCGGCACCTGCGTCGTGGGCGGCACCCTCGAACCGGCGGGACGTCAGCCCCGCCGCCTGGCCGAGATGTGGTACATCCTGATCCGCGGCATGGTCCCGGTGACCCGGCGCGCCCGCTACGTCACCCTCGCGGCCCGCCTGGAACAGGAGACGGGCACGGCCTGACGGTGTGGTCCTCCGGGCCGCCTCGGCCGGGCCGGGTGCTCTGCTCGTCTACAGCTGGGCCGAGGCGAAGCCGGTCAAGAGGACGGCTGTGCCGCCGATCTCACCGATGATCAGGGCTTCGCGTACACCACGCAGGCTGGTCTTCCGGTCGCGCATCTGGTTGTCGGTCCGGCCCTCGATTCCGAGCCGCGCATAGTTCGCGATCGTCACGACGAACATGCCGACGACTGCTGCCGCGGCGGTGACGTTCACCGCGGACGGCCAGCCGGAGAACTGGACGAGCGGTGCCACGACGGCCGATGTCGCGAAGCTGTACAGCAGTGCGGAGTTGTGGGCGACGTTGACGTACCGGTGTGCCGTTCCGTCCGGGGACGACATCGACTGCTGCCACTTCCACACCCCGAGGAACAGCGCTGCCAGGAAGATCACGCCGGCAGCGAAGAGGACCCAGGCGGTTTCCTGGCGGATCATGATGTACCTCCGAGTGATGCGGGAAGCCGCCCGCCTGTCGAGGTCGGGCAGCTTCCCGCGGGTAGTGACGGTGGGTTGCCCCAGGGGCCGCACAGCGCAGTGCGCAGCCCCGTCCTTCGGTCGCGCAGGCGGGTCCGGTCCGCTAGGCGGGCAGCGGGTCGCGGAGATTCGTCGCGCGCGTCACCTCGTGAGCCAGTTCAGGAACTGGCTCCACCGGCCGGTGCCCGCGGCCTTGCGCGCGGTGCCGGACTGTTCGGCACGCTCGCCCGCGGGTGCCTGACCCGGGGCAGGCGCCCGGTCGGGGGCCGGGAGCGGGGTGAAGCGGGCCGGGAGCGCGGTGAGGCCGCGGGTGAAGGGCCCGGGGCGCCACGTCAGGCTGTCCTCGGGCACGGCGGCCGCGATGTCGGGAATCCGGTTGAGGAGGTTCTCGACGGCGGCCATGGTGATCTGGCGGGCGGGGTCCTTCGAGGGGCAGGCGTGCGGGCCCGCGCTCCAGGCCAGATGGGACCGGTTGCTGCCGGACCGCCGGGCAGCGGCCAGGCTCGGGCTGTTGTTCGCGGCGGCGAAACTCACCATGATCAGCTCCCCCGCCTCGAACTTCTGCCCGGCGAACTCCACGTCGGCGGCGGGGTAGTGGGGCGCGAGATTGGGCACCGGGGGGTTCTCCCACAGGGTGTCCTCCATCGCCTCGTCGATCAGTCCGCCCTGGCGGGCGTACTCGTCGTGGACGAGGATGCGGTGCAGGGTGTTGCCGATCAGGTTGCGCAGCGGGTCGGCGCCCGCGCCCAGGATCAGTGAGAGCTGATAGACCATCTCCTCGTCGGTCATCCTGGTCTCGTGCTGCATCAGCCACGAGGTCACGTCCTCGCCGGGGCGGCTGCGCTTGAGAGCCACCAGCTCACCGACCGCACCGAAGAGGACCTCGGCGGCCCGTTCCGCGTTGACGCCGTCGAACATGCCGGAAATGCCGAACAGGATGCGGTCGCCGATGTCGGCGGGGCAGCCGAAGAGTTCGTTGAAGACGAACAGCGGGAGCTGCTTGGCGTAGTCGGCCATCAGGTCGGCGGAGCCGCGGGAGCCGAACTGGGAGATCAGGTAGTCCGAGATCTGTTCGGTGCTGCGGGCCAGCCGGGCGGTGTCGATGCGGGCCATGGCGTCGGTGATCGCCTGGCGCAGCCGCAGGTGCTCGGCGCCGTCGCTGAACATGGCGTTGGGGCGGTAGGCGAGCAGCGGGACGACGGGGCTGTCCGCCGGGACCAGGCCGTCGTTGAAGGCCTTCCAGCGGCGCGCGTCCTTTCGGAAGGTGCCGTTGTCCTGGAGCAGGCGCAGTGCCGTGGCGTAGTCGGTGACGAGGGAGGCGTCGACACCCGGGGCGAGTTCGACGGGTGCGGAGGGGCCGTATGACCGTGCGTAGTCGTAGTAGGCGTGCGGGTCGGCCGCGAAGTCCGGTCCGTACAGCGGTATCCGCGCGTCGGCGTGGGCGGGGCATCCGGGCGGGGGCACCGCGTCGTGGGTGGTGGCGTCCATGACTGCTGTTCTTACTCCTGGGGCACGGTCCCGGAGGACCGGGGGGTGGGATACGGGGCAACGACGTTGCTTCGAAGGCAGGTTACGTCGTGCGGCCGACCGTGCGGAGCACACGGGGGGGTGGTCACTTCCGCAGCCAGGCCAGGAACTGGGACCACTTCCCGGGGCCGCCCGCCCCGTGCCGATCCGCCCCGTGCCGATCCGCGCTGTGCCGATCCGCGCTGTGCTCAACCCGTGCCGTCGTGCGCTGTGGAGGGAGCGGCACAGTGGGCCCCTCCATGGCCTGGACGGCGCCGAAGCGGACGGGAAGCGCGTTCAGGGCGCGGTGGAACGGGCCGGGCCGCCAGGTCAGCAGGGGCTCCGGCACGGCGAGTTCGACGTCCGGCAGCCGGCCGAGCAGGTTCTCGACGGCGGTGACGGTGATGCCTGTCGCGGGCCGCTGCGACGGGCAGGCGTGCGGGCCGGCGCTCCAGGCGAGCGAGGCCCGGTTGCCCGTGTGGTGGCCCTCCGTCCGTGCCATGCCGGCGTTGGCGGCCGCGAAGCCGACCAGCATCAGCTCGCCCGCCCTCACCTCCCGGCCTGCGAACCTCCGGTCCTCCGCCGGATAGTGCGCGGCGAAGTTCGCGATGGGCGGGTTCTTCCACAGCGTGTCGTTGACGGCATCGCGAACATCCTGGTAGGCACCCCGATCCCGGGTCAGGATGCGGTGCAGGGTGTTGCCGATCAGGTTCCGCAGAGGTTCCGCGCCCGCCCCGAGGAGCAGGGACAGCTGATGGACCATCTCGTCGTCGGTCAGGCCGGCCTCGTGCTCCATCAGCCATGAGGTGACGTCGTCGCCGGGCTGCTCCCGCTTGAGGGCGACGAGTTCACCGACCGCCGCGTACAGCAGCCGGGCCGACTCCGCGGCGTCGACTCCGTCGAACATGCCGGCGATGCCGACCAGCACCCGGTCGCCGATGTCGGCGGGGCAGCCGAAGAGTTCGTTGAAGACGAACAGCGGGAGCTGCCTGGCGTAGTCGGCCATCAGGTCGGCGGAGCCGCGGTTGCCGACCTGGGCTATCAGGTACGCGGAGACCTGCTCGGTGATCCGGGTCAGTCGGCGGGAGTCGATGCGGGCCATACTGTCGGTCACCGCTCGCCGTAACCGCTCGTGCTCGGCACCGTCGGCGAACATGCAGTTCGGCCGGTACGCGAGCAGCGGCACGACCGGACTGTCCGCGGGGACCCTGCCGCTGTGGAGGTCCCGCCACCGGCGGGCGTCCTTGCGGAACGCGGGCTCGCGCACCAGATTCAGCGCCGCCGTGTAGTCCGTGACCAGCGTGGCCTCCACACCGGGCGCGAGCTCCACCGGTGCGGTCGGCCCGAAGCTGCGAAGGTGGTCGTAGTACGCCTGCGGATCGGCCGCGAAGTCCGGACCGTACAGCGGCACCCTGGCACCGGAGTCGTGAGCGGGGCACCCCGGTGGGGGCACGGGCGCGGAATGGACATCCATGTCGTCGTTGCTCCTTCTGGCGCGGGTCCAACAGCCACAGGCGTAGTAGCACGAGGCGCGGTTGACTGACGGGATCTCAACCGTAGTCTCAACTCTCCCGGTTCTCACGGTTGTTCGGCCCAGCAGGGAAGGGAGGACGGTGGTGGCGGGGGCGCTCCTCGGTCATCCGCCCGCCGACCCGGGCGGCGGTCTCGCGCAGCCAGATGTGGGCCGCGTCGTGGGTGTGCACCGGGTGCCACCACAACGCCTCGCTCAGCGGCACCGCCTCGTAGGGCGGCTCCACCACGCGTACGGCGGCGAGCGGGGCGAGGAGCCGGGCGAGGCGGGCCTGGATGAGGGCGATGCGCCGGGTTCCACTGACGAGCAACGGGATGATCTGGAAGCTGTCGACGGAGACCTCGACCCGGGGCTCGATGCCCAGCATGCCGAGCTGGCGGACGGCCGGGGCGTCGTAGGTGCGCTGGTAGGTGACCCAGGGCAGCCGGGCCAGGTCTTCCCGGGTCAGCCGGTCGCCGACGCTCGGGTGGTCGTCGGCGACGAGGAAGACCCAACGGTCCTGGTAGAGGTCGGTGGCGGGGAAGCCGCTGATGACGCCGTGCGGCATGAACAGGCCGTCGGTGGTGCTCAGCAGGGCGTCCGTGGCGTCCACCACGGTGGTCGGCGTCTGGGCGAAGCGCAGCCGGATGCCCGGAGCCTCCTGGTGCACCACCCGGGCGAGTTCGGCGCCGAAGACGGCGACCGCGTAGTCGGACGCCACGAGCTTGAACTCCCGGCTCTCCCGGGCCGGGTCGAAGTCCGCCTGGCTGGCGAACAGCCGTTCCAGCAGGTCGTAGGCGGTGGACACGCGGTCGAGGAGGACCTGTCCGAGGGCGGTGAGTTCGTAGTGGCCGCCGACCCGGGCCAGCAGGTCGTCGTCGAAGTGCCGGCGCAGGCGGGAGAGCGCCGCGCTCATCGCCGGCTGGCTGAGGCCGACGCGCTGCCCGGCACGGGTCACGTTGCGCTCCTCCAGCAGGGCGCGCAGGGCGACGACGAGGTTGAGGTCCAGGCGACCGAGATTCACGGCGATCTTCCTTGCTGTCCGGCGACGACCTGCGAGAATTCGCCGCATGGATGGCTGTCATCCACAGAATCGATTTCCCTGATCGCGAGTGGCGGGTCCAGATTAGTGCCACCGCAATCAGGAGGACATGTCCGTGAAACCTGAAGCCGCGTCCGCCCTCTTCGCCGGACCCTTCGCCCTGGCCACCCTTTCCGCTCCCGAGGGCCCCGCCTTCCCCGCCCTCGTCACTCCCGACGCCCGGGTGACCGACCTGCGGTCCGCCTTCGAGGACGCCGGCCTCAGCATGCGCGGGCTCCTCGACGACTGGGACGCGGTTGCGCCGCGGCTGGCCGCACTGGCCGGCGACGACGCCGCCGCGCGCAGGCCACTGGCGGAGTTCCGCGTGCACGCGCCGGTCGAGCCGCGCCAGGTCTTCCAGTCGGGGGCCAACTACCGGCAGCACGTCATCGACCTGCACGTCGCGCACCGGGCCCCGGACGACGACCGGCCGGAGGAGGAGCGGCGCGCGGAGGCCGCCGGGATCATGGACCGGCGGGCCGCCGAGGGCCTGCCGTACGTGTTCATCGGCCTGCCGAGCGCGGTCACCGGCCCCTACGACGACGTCGTACTCCCGGCCTGGGCCGAGAAGCCCGACTGGGAGCTGGAGCTGGCGGCGGTGATTGGCCGCCCGGCCCACCGGGTGTCCGTCGGCGAAGCCCTGGACCACGTCGCGGGTTACACGATCGCCAACGACCTGACCGACCGGGCCACGGTCTTCCGCCGGGACATGCCGCAGATCGGCACCGACTGGCTGCGCAGCAAGAACGCCCCCGGGTTCACCCCGCTCGGACCCTGGATCGTGCCCGCCGCCTCGATCGCGGACCCGGGCGACCTGCGCCTCACCCTGAGGCTCAACGGCGAGACCATGCAGGACGAGTCCACCAAGGACATGATCTTCGACATCGCCCGGATGGTCTCCTACGTCTCGCAGACCGCCCGGCTGCTCCCCGGCGACCTGGTGCTCACCGGCTCCCCCGCCGGCAACGGCATGCACTGGGGCCGGCTGCTGCGTGACGGCGACGTCATGGACGCCTCGATCACCGGGCTCGGTGCCCAGCGCACCCGCTGTGTGGCGGAGGTGACTCGATGACGCCGGACCGCACCGACCCCGAGGGGGCCATAGCGCGCGCCGCGAAGGCGTACTCCAACTGGGGCCGCTGGGGCGAGGACGACGTGCTCGGCACGCTGAACTTCCTCGACGGGGCCAAGCGACGCGAGGGCGCCGCACTGGTCCGGCGGGGTGTCAGCTTCTCCCTCTCCCAGCGCTTCGACATGAACGGCCCGCAGAAGGGCTGGCGCCGCCGCACCAACCCGGTGCACACCATGCTGGACACCGGCACCGACGCCGCCCTCGGCAACCAGGGCTTCCCGCACGGCATCGGCGGCGCCGACGACGTGATCGCCATGCCGTTGCAGTGCTCCACGCAGTGGGACGGGCTCGGCCACATCTTCGACCACGGCAAGGCGTGGAACGGACGCCCCGCCGAACAGGTCGTCACCTCCGAGGGCGATCTCGTCACCGGCATCGAGCACATGGCCCCGCACGTCGCCGGACGCGGGGTGCTCCTGGACGTCGGCCGGGTCGCCGGCGAGGACGGTGAGCTGCCGGACGGCTTCGCGATCACCGAGGAGCACCTGGCCGCGACCGCCGGGGCGCACGGCGTCCGGGTGGGCCGCGGCGACATCGTCCTCGTCCGCACCGGCCGGCTCGCCCGGGCGCGCCGCGAGGGCTGGGGCGACTACGCGGGCGGGCCCGCACCCGGCCTGTCGTTCACCACGGCCGGCTGGCTGCACCGCACCGAGGTCGCCGCGATCGCCACCGACACCTGGGGCTTCGAGGTCCGCCCGAACGAGTTCGAGCACGCCTTCCAGCCGCTGCACCAGGTCGCCATCCCGCACATCGGCCTGCTGATCGGCGAGATGTGGGACCTGGACGCCCTCGCCGAGGACTGCGCGGAAGACGGCGAGTACGGCTTCTGGCTCACCGCCGCGCCCCTGCCCATCACCGGCGCGGTCGGCTCACCCGTCAACCCGATCGCGGTCAAGTAGACCGACGAAAAAGGGAGTTCTTCATGACCCAGCCCCGCACGGTCCTCGTCGTCGGTGGCGGCGCGGCCGGCAACGCCGTGACGATCCTGCTGCGCCGCGCCGGTCTCACCGTGGACCTGGTCGAGGCCAAGGACGACTGGAACGCCACCGCCGGCTCCGGCATCACACTCCAGGGCAACGCCCTGCGCGTGCTGCGCGAACTCGGCGTCTGGGAGCAGGTGGAGGCGTCCGGATTCGGTTTCGGCTCGGTCGGCATCACCGCCCCCGACGGCACCGTCCTGCACGTCCAGGACGACCTGCGCACCGGCGGCGACGACCTGCCCGCCACCGTCGGCATGCAGCGGCCGCGGCTCCAGCAGATCCTCATCGACGCCGTGCGCGCCAGTGGCGCCACCGTCCGCCTCGGCACCACCGCCGAGATCCTGGACCAGGACACCGACGGTGTCACCGTACGCCTCAGCGACGGCACCGAGCGCCGCTACGACCTGGTGATCGCCGCCGACGGCCTCGGCTCCGCCACCCGGGCCGCGATCGGCATCACCGACAAGCCCGAGCCGACCGGCATGGCCATCTGGCGCATCGCCGCCCCGCGCCCCGCCGGCCTGACCCGCACCGACCTCGCCTACGGCGGCCCCGCCCACATCGCCGGGTACTGCCCCACCAGCGGGACGACGCTCTACGCGTACGTCGTCGAGGCCAACCGGGACCGCGCCTCCATACCGCCCGGGTCGTACGCCGAGGAGATGCGCCGCCTCACCCGCCACTACGGCGGACACTGGCCGGAGATCACCGAGCACATCACCGACCCGGCAAAGGTCAACTACACCTGGTTCGACCGGATGCTCGTCGAAGGCTCCTGGCACCGCGGCCGCGTCGTGCTGATCGGCGACGCCGCGCACTGCTGCCCGCCCACTCTCGCGCAGGGCGCCGCGATGTCCCTGGAGGACGCCTGGGTGCTGGCACAGCTCCTGACCGGCGGCGACGCCTGGGACGACGCGCTGTTCCAGGTCTACTACGAGCGGCGGATCGCCCGCGTCCGGCCAGTGGTCGAGGCATCGGTGCAGATCGGGCAGTGGCAGCTGGACGGTGTACGGGACGCCGACGTACCCGGCCTGATGGGCCGCACCATGAAGATGCTCCGGGAGCTGCCGTGACCGCTCCCACCGTCGACGTCCACGCCCATGTCCTGCTGCCCGAGGTCGACGCACTCGTCGACGGCCTGCCCGGCCACGTCGAGGCACGCGCCCTGGACGCCCGCCGCAACGGCCCCGAGGCCCTCGCCGTGAGCGGACCGATGGTCCGCGACCGGATCCCACTGCTCACCGACGTCACCGCCCGGCTGGCGGCGATGGACGCCCGGGGTGTGGATCTGCAACTGGTCAGCCCCTCACCGTCGCACTACCACTACTGGACGGACGAGCAGACCGCGGAGAAGGTGTACCGGCTCGCCAACGAGGCGACCGCGGTGCACTGTTCGGCCGCCCCGGACCGGCTGCGCGGATTGGGCCTCGTGCCGCTCCAGCACCCCGAGCTGGCGGTGCGGGCCCTCGACCACGCCCTGGAGCAGGGGCTGCTGGGCGTGGAGATCTCCAGCCATGCCCCCGGCCGGGAGCTGTCCGACCCGGACTACGCCCCCCTGTGGGCGCGGGCCGAGGAGACCGGGGCCGTCCTGTTCCTGCACCCCTTCGGGTGCACGCTCGACGAGCGCCTGGACCGCTGGTACCTGTCCAACACGGTCGGACAGCCCACCGAGAACGCCGTCGCGCTGTCCCACCTGATCTTCTCCGGTGTCCTGGACCGGTACCCCGGGCTGAAGATCGTCGCGGCGCACGGCGGCGGCTACCTGCCCACCCACATCGGCCGCTCCGACCACGCCTGGTCGGCCCGCTCCGACGCGGGCGCCGGCTGCGCGCACCCGCCCAGCGGCTACCTGAAGCGGCTGTACTTCGACTCCCTGGTCCACGACCCGCACGTGCTGCGGGAGTTGATCCGGGCGGTCGGCGCGGACCGGGTGCTGCTCGGCTCCGACTTCCCCTTCGACATGGGCACCGAGGACCCGGTCGGCGCCCTGCGCGCCGCCCGCCTCACCGACTCCGACTTCCACGCCGTACGAGGCGGCAACGCCGCCGCCCTCCTCCGGAAGGACTGACCGCCATGCGTCTGCTCACCCACCTGCGGCACGTCGACCTCGCCGTGCCGGACTACGACAAGCAGCTCGACTTCTACTCCGGAGTCTGGGGCCTGACCAAGGTCGCCGAGGACTCCGGCATCTCCTTCCTGGCCGCCGAGGGCTCCCCCGAGCAGTACGTCGTACGGCTGCGCAAGGCCGAGGAGAAGCGCCTCGACCTCGTCTCCTACGGCGCCGCGAGCGCGGCGGACGTCGACACCCTCGCCGAGCGGCTGCTCGCGGGCGGCGTCCAGTTGATCTCCCGGCCGGGCACGGTGGACACGCCCGGCGGCGGCTACGGCTTCCGCTTCTTCGACGTCGACGGCCGCACCATCGAGGTCTCCGCCGACGTCGAGGTCAGGCGGCACCGCAAGATCGAGGAGAAGGAGTCCATTCCGGTCAAGCTCTCCCACGTCGTCCTCAACTCCCCCGACCTGAACCGCACCCGCGAGTGGTACGAGCGCCACCTCGGCTTCGCCCTCTCCGACACGCTCAGCTCGCCGCACATGGGCGAGGTCATGCACTTCTTGCGGATCAGCAACCAGCACCACTCGATGGCCCTCGCGAAGGGTCCGCACACCGCCCTGCACCACGTCTCCTTCGAGATGCGCGGCCTCGACGAGTACATGCGCGGCTCGGGCCGGGTCATGCGGGCGGGCTTCCGGAAGATCTGGGGCCCCGGGCGGCACATGGCCGGGGACAACACGTTCACGTACTTCCTCGACCCGCACGGCAACACCGTCGAGTACACCACCGAGCTGGAGAACCTGGACGAGGACACCTGGCACCCGCACGTCTACGACTTCTCCAAGCCCGAGGTCACCGACCAGTGGGGCACCGCCAACCCCATGAACGAACTGGTCGCCAAGGAGTCGTTCAACGACCCCGACCGCGGTGTGTTCGTCGCCCCGCCGGTCTGAGCCGCGTCCACCTCGACCGACCACCACCGCACAACAGGAGTCGGACCATGCGTTTCGCCGCCTACGAACACCGCCAGCGTCACCGCGTGGCCGTCGTGGAGGACGACGGCTCCCTCCGCCCGCTGCCCGGCGTCGCCTCACTCACCGACCTGCTCGCGCGGGCCGACGGACTGCCCGGCCTGCTCGCCGCCGGCCGGGCCGCCCTCCACGCCCCGCCCGGTCCGCACGTGTCCCAGGTGCGGCTGCTGCCCCCGCTGCGGCCCGCGTCGGTACGGGACTTCGTCACGTTCGAGGAGCACGTCGAGGGCGTACGCCGCTCGGTCGACGGCGTAGCCGGTGTCCCCGAGCAGTGGTACGCGGCGCCGACCTTCTACTTCACCAACCCGCACGCGACCTACGGCCACCGGGACGACATCCCGGTGCCGCCCGGTTCGGCCGTGCTGGACTTCGAGTTGGAGGTCGGCGCGGTGATCGGCCGGGAGGGCCGCGACCTCACCCCCGAGCAGGCCCGCGACCACATCGTCGGCTACACCGTGTTCAACGACTGGTCCGCACGCGACCTCCAGGGCGCGGAGATGAAGGTGGGCCTCGGTCCCTGCAAGGGCAAGGACACCGCCACCGCCCTCGGCCCGTACCTCGTCACCGCCGACGAGCTGGAGCCGTACCGGGACGCCGACGGGTTCCTGCGCCTGGCCCTGACCGCCGAGGTGAACGGTGAAAGGGTCGGCGAGGACCTGCTGTCCAACATGAGCTGGACCTTCGAGGAGATGACCGCCTACGCCTCCCGCGGCACCCGCGTCGTCCCGGGCGACGTCCTCGGCTCGGGCACCTGCGGCAACGGCGGCTGCCTGGCCGAACTGTGGGGCCGACGCGGCGAACAGACACCGCCGCCGCTGAAGCCCGGCGACACCGTCTCCCTCACGGTGGAGGGCATCGGCACCCTCACGAACACCGTCGTCCCCGGGCTGGACCCCGTCCCCCTGCCGACCGGCCGGCGCCGGTCCCGGGAGCGGCCGTGAGCGCCTGACCGCGCCCGGCGGGGAGGGCGCCGGACGTGCTCCGCACGATGATCTCGTAGTAGCCGCCCGGATCCACAGTTCCGGCTCGGGACTCAACCGTGACCGACTCATCCGTCGCGGGTCGCCGGGTGGTCCACCGCCCACCCCAGCGGATGGGTCTCGGCGACACCCGCAGTGGGGGCCAGGGGTTCGGCTCCGGCCCGGTTGAAGGCGGCGAGTGCCTCGACGAGCGCCAACCGCTGCGCGGGGGTGAGCATCTCGACGATGCCGGCGATCTCGGAACGCCGGCGGGCCGTGACGTGCTCGACCGTCCGGCGCCCCTCCTCCGTGAGCTCCAGCAGCGTCTCGCGGCGGCTGTGGGGGTTGGGCTGCCGGGCGGCGAGGCCCGCCGCGATCAGCCGATCGACCATCCGCATCGCCGTGGACGGTGCGACCTGAAGCTGCTCGGCGAGCGTGACCAGCTTGGTCGCCCCTCTCGTGAGCACCACCAGCATGCGGAACTGCGGCAGCGTCACCCGCTCCTCGACCGCCGCGAGGGAACGTGCGGACACCGCGACCAGCAACCGCGAGGCGGTCAGCACCTCCCGGGTGACGGCGTCCACGTCGTCCGTGGCCCCCACGGGGCTGTCGTGCTCGGTCATGGCTCTTTTCTACCGTGTCCGCCGTCCGGCCGTACCCACACCATTGGCCACATCTTTAGACTGTGCAAAACTTCAGGCACTCAAGAGATGTCTACCCGGAGGTGACCGTGCCGGACGAGAACACGGGTTCCCTTCGGCCTTCCCCGCCCACGCGATGGCGGCGCAGAATCGCCAGGGCGCCCCTCCTCCTGTTCCGGGCCGGTCTCGGCCCCCTCATGGGCGGGCGCCTGCTGCTGCTCCACCACACCGGACGGGTCTCCGGGCAGGACCGCCGCGTCGTCCTCGAAGTGGTGGCCTACGATCCTGACTCCCGCGCCTGGACCGTCGCGTCCGGATTCGGCGCGGGCGCCGACTGGTACCGCAACCTCGGCGCCCACCCGAAGACGGTCCTCCAGTTCGGCAACCGGCACCACGCCGTCACCGCCCGCTTCCTCTCCGCGGAGGACGGCGCGGAGATCATGGCGGATTACGGCGCGCGCCGCCCCCGCACGGCACGCCGGCTGTGCGCGTTCATGGGCCTGCCCTCCGACGGCAGCGCCTCGGCCTTGCGCCGGGCCGGGCGGGCGATCCCCTTCGTACGCCTGGAGTCGGATCCGCCCCGGCCGTTTGTCTAGACCTATTTTGTCTAGACCTCTTGTCCTGCCCAGATCGGCGGGCTACGTTTCCCGCTGTTCGGAGTTCTCCACGTTTCCTTCAATTCCCCTGATGGGCAAGGCTGGAAGGAGCATGTCCGCATGCAGGACCGGAGACTGTCCAGACGAACCGTCATCGCCTCCGCCACCGTCGTCGCCGCGAGCGCGACGGGCGTCGTAGGTGCCGCGGCCACCCCCGCGGCCGCGCACGGGCGCGACACGCGCGACCGGCGCGACCGGCGCGACCGGCGCCTCAAGAAGATCATCTCCCGGATGAGCATCGAGGCGAAGATCGGCCAGCTGTTCGTCCCGTACTTCTACGGAACGTCCGCGACTTCCCCCAGCCAGTTCGACCAGGACCGCAACCTCGGGGAACTCGGCGTCCGCACCGTGGCCGAGCTCATCGCCAAGTACCACATCGGCGGGGTCATCTACTTCTCCGGCTGGGCGAACAACATCCAGGACCCCCACCAGATCGCGGACCTGTCGAACGGTGTGCAGCGGGCCTCGCTCGCCCTGCCCACGCCCATTCCGTCCCTGATCTCCATCGACCAGGAGCACGGGGCCAACGTCCGCATCGGCAGCGGCGCCACCCAGTTGCCGGGGGCGATGGCGCTCGGCGCGGGCCGCTCGCTCTCCGACGCGCGCACCGCCGGGCGGATCTCGGGCACCGAACTCGCCGCCCTGGGCATCCATCAGAACTTCGCCCCGGTCGCCGACGTCAACGTCAATCCGGCCAACCCCATCATCAACGTCCGCTCCTTCGGCGCCGACGCCCGCGAGGTCGGCCGCATGGTGGCGGCCCAGGTGACGGGGTACCAGCAGGTCGGCGTCGTGGCCTGCGCCAAGCACTTCCCGGGCCACGGGGACACCGGCCAGGACAGCCACACCGGTCTGCCGGTGATCACCCACACCCGCGAGGAGTGGGAGCGCGTCGACGCCCCGCCCTTCAGGGCCGCGATCGCCGCCGGTGTCGACTCGATCATGACCGCGCACCTCCAGGTCCCCGCGCTCGACCCCAGCAACGACCCGGCCACCCTGTCGCCCGCGATCCTCCAGGGCGTGCTGCGCGACGAACTCGGCTTCGACGGCGTGATCGTCACCGACGCCCTCAACATGCAAGGCGTCCGCACCAAGTACGGCGACGACCGCGTACCCGTCCTCGCTCTCAGGGCCGGTGCGGACCAACTGCTGTTCCCACCGGACATCGACGTCGCCTACCACGGGGTCCTGGCCGCCGTCCGCGCCGGTGAGATCACCGAGGAGCGACTCGACGAGTCGGTCCTGCGCATCCTGCGCGTCAAGGACAAGGCCGGACTGTTCGACAAGAGCCCCTACGCCTCCCGGCAGGAGGTCGACCGGGTCGTCGGCGCCCGCGGGCACCGGCTCGCCGCCGCGCGGATCGCCGAACGCACCACCACCCTGCTGGTCAACGAGGACGAGGCGCTCCCGCTGAGCCGTCGGCAGCGGAGGCTGCTCGTGGTCGGCGCCAGCCCGGCCTTCCCGACCGACGACACCCGCACCACGGTGCCCGAGCTGGCCGCGGCCTTCGACGAACTGGGCTACCGCACCTCCCACCTCGCCACCGGCCGGACGCCCGACGCGGCGAAGATCGACGAGGCGGTGGCCGCGGCACGGGGACGGGACGCGGTGGTGGTCACCACCGACAACGTCAACGCCACCAGCGCCCAGCGCACCCTGGTGTCCCGGCTGCTCGCGACGGGAGTGCCGGTCGTCCACCTCGCGGTCCGCAACCCCTACGACATCGCCCACCTCGGCGACGTCCGGGCCTCGCTGGCCTCCTACTGCTGGACCGAGGTCGAACTGCGCGCCGCGGCCCGGGTGATCGCCGGCCGGGTCGAGCCGCGCGGCAAGCTGCCCGTGCCCGTCCAGCGGGCCGACGACCCGGCCGAGGTTCTCTTCCACGCCGGGCACGGCCTGTCGTACGACGACCACCGAGGGCGCTGACGGCCACCGCCCGCACCTCTGACTGACATGACAGTCAGGATCTCAACGGGCCACTGTTCCAGCAGTTTCTCCCTCGGGCATATTGAGTTTTCCGCAACACGTGTCTAAGGTCGTGGCCCGTGGAAACCGACGACGTCCCCGGCGGCGCACCGAACGCCGACACCGCCGCCCGCGTCCGCGAGGTCATCGCGGCCGCGGGCGTCAGTCAGCGCGAGTTCGCGCGCCGCGTCGTCATGGATCCGTCCAAGCTGTCGCGTTCGCTCAGCGGCACCCGCCGCTTCACGGTCGCGGAGCTGGCACGGATCGCCGACGAGGGGCGGATCGACGCGGGCCGGCTGCTCGGCACCCGGTCCCGCGAGAAGCCCACGCCACCGGCGACCCATGTCGAGGGCGGGCGGCCGCTGCAGATCGTCCGCGAGACGGTCCGGCTGATCGCGGAGCACGGATTCCACGCGGTGCGGGTCGCCGACATCGCCCGCGCCTGCGCCACCAGCAGTGCCGCGATCCACTACCACTTCCCGGGGCGCGCCGAGCTCCTGGAGGCGGCCGTGCGCTGGTGCATGGACGAGGACACCGCGCGCCGTGCCGCCCGTCTCGCCGAGGCGGACGACGCGGCGGCGGAGCTGTCCCAGCTCATCGCGTTGCAGACGCCGCGTACCGCGCAGCAGCGCCGCCAGTGGGCGGTGTGGCTCGACCTGTGGGCCGAGGCCGCTCGCTCCACGACGGTGGGCCGTCTGCACTCCGAGTACTACCGGCAGTGGCGCGAGACCGTCGCCGACGTCGTACGCCGAGGTGTCGGACAGGGCGTCTTCCGCGCCGGGCTCGATGCGCAGGCGGCGGCACTGACGCTGACCGCTCTGATCGACGGCCTGGCGACGCACGTCCTGTCGGTGGACGGGCCGGCCTCCGCCGGTGCCGCGGACGCGATGCACACGGCGCTGACCACCCACGTCAACGACACGATCCTGGCTCCGTAGCGCCCAAGCCGCGGAAGCCCCTGCCCCTGCCCCTGCCCCTGCCCCTGCCCCGCCCGCACCCTGCTCCGGCACCGCCGGAGTGGGAAGACCTCGGGAGGCCCCCGCATGCCCATGACCGAGAACGTCATCATCACCTGCGCGCTCACGGGCGCCGGCGACACCGTCCGCAAGAGCCCCCACGTTCCCGTCACCCCGGAACAGATAGCCAGGAACGCCGTCGAGGCGGCCGCCGCCGGAGCGGCCGTCGTGCACATCCATGTACGCGACCCGGAGACCGGCGATCCGTCCCGCGACCCGAAGCTGTACCGGGAGGTCGTCGAGCGCGTCAAGGAGACCGGCACCGACGTCGTCATCAACCTCACCGCCGGCATGGGCGGCGATCTGGTCATCGACCCGGACGCCCCGCTCACCCACCTGCCCGGCACCGACCTCGTCGGCGGTCTGGAGCGCCTTCCGCACGTCGAGGACCTGCTTCCGGACATCTGCACGCTGGACTGCGGCTCGCTCAACTTCGGCGACGGCTCGAACCTCTACGTCTCCACTCCCGACATGCTGCGCGCGGGCGCGCGGCGCATCCAGGAGCTGGGCGTGCGGCCCGAGTTGGAGATATTCGACACGGGCCAGCTCTGGTTCGCCAAGCAGTTGCTCGCCGAGGGCCTGCTCGACGACCCGACCGTCTTCCAGCTGTGCATGGGCATCCCGTGGGGCGCGCCCGCGGACCCCGGGGTGCTCCAGTCCATGGTCAACATGCTGCCGGACGGTGCGCGCTGGGCGAGCTTCGCGCTCGGCCGGATGCAGATGCCGTGGGTCGCCCAGTCGATCCTGCTCGGCGGCCACGTCCGCGTGGGCCTGGAGGACAACCTGTACCTCGGCCGGGGCAACAAGGCGACCAACGCGCAGCTCGTCGAACGGGCCGTGACCCTCACCGAGTCGATGGGCGCCCGCGTCGCGACACCGGACGAGGCCCGCGCCACCCTCGGTCTCCGGCCCCGCGACCGGTCCGCCGCGACGACGAAGGAGCGCATCCGATGACCTCCCCCGAGAACGTACGCCGCGTCGCCTGTGTCGGCGCCGGAGTCATCGGCGGCGGCTGGGTGGCCCATTTCCTGGCGCGCGGCTACGAGGTGACCGCCTGGGACCCGGCTCCCGACGCCGAACCGAGGCTGCGCCGCCTGGTCGAGGCGGCGTGGCCGACGCTCACCCGGCTCGGCCTCGCCGAGGGCGCGTCGACCGACCGGCTCACCGTCACCGGCACCCTGGAACAAGCCGTCTCCGACGCCGAGTTCGTCCAGGAGAGCGCGCCCGAGAAGCTCGACCTCAAGCGCGATCTGCTGGCCCGCCTGGACGCGGCGACACCGCCCGGCGTCGTCATCGCCTCGTCCACCTCCGGCTATCCGATGACCGACATGCAGACGACGGCCGCGGACCCCTCGCGCCTGGTCGTCGGCCACCCGTTCAACCCGCCCTACCTCATCCCGCTCGTCGAGGTCGTCGGCGGCGAGCGCACCGACGCGGCGGCGGTGGCCTGGGCCTCCCGCTTCTACGAGGTCGCGGGCAAGTCCGTCATCACGATGGACAACGAGGTCCCGGGCTTCATCGCGAACCGCCTCCAGGAGGCGCTGTGGCGCGAGGCGCTGCACATGGTCGCGAGCGGTGAGGCGACGGTCCGGGACATCGACCGGTCGATCACCGAGGGACCCGGGCTGCGCTGGGCGGTGATGGGACCGATGCTGACGTTCGCGCTCGCGGGCGGCGAGGGCGGCATGGCGCACATGCTGGACCACTTCGGCCCGTCCCTGAAGTCGCCGTGGACGCGGCTGGCGGCGCCGGAGCTGGACAAGGAGTTGTACGACGCGGTGGTGGCCGGCTGCGACGAGGCGGCGGACGGCCGCTCCATCGCCGACCTGGTGGCCGAACGCGACCGGGGCGTCGTCGAGGTACTGCGCGCCACCGGCCGCCTGGGCCCCGAGGAGGACGCCCGATGACCGGGCTCCCGCTGCTCCACCGCACGGTCCGGCCGGAGTGGATCGACTACAACGGCCACCTGAGCGAGGCCTTCTACGTCCTCGTCTTCGGTCACGCCACGGACGCGCTGATGGCCCGGGCGGGCCTGGACTCCGGCTACCGCGAGTCCACCCGCTGTTCCCTCTACACGGTCGAGTCCCACATCCGCTTCCTCCGCGACGTGCCCGAGGGGGCACATCTGGCCGTCCGCACCCGTGTGCTGGGCGCGGCGGCCCGCAAGGCGCGTTTCACGCACGAGATGTACGTGGTGCCCGGACCGGACGCGGAGCCGGCGCCCGACGCGGCCGCGGTCGCGACGTCCGAGCTGCTCGCGGTCCACGTCGACCAGTTGGCGGGGCGGGCCACCGAGTTCCCCGAGTCGGTCCGGCGCCGCTTCACGGAGCTGACCGAGCCGCCTCCTCACTGGGCGGGCCGCTCGATTCCCGCGGTGGCCTGACGTGCGGGGGACCGCCGTCGCGGCGGTCCCCGTCGTCGCGGCGGTCCCCGTCGCCCGACGGGCCGGTGCTCTCGCCGAGGAAGCCGCCCGACTGGTGCCGCCACAGCCTGGCGTAGGCGCCGTCCGCCGCGAGCAGCTTCTCGTGGGGGCCCTGCTCGACGACGCGTCCGCGGTCGAGGACGACGAGGCGGTCCATGCCGGCGACGGTGCTCAGTCGGTGGGCGACCACGAGGGCCGTACGTCCGTCCATCAGCCGCCACAGGGCGTCCTGGACGAGGAGTTCACTCTCCGAGTCCAGCGCGCTGGTCGCCTCGTCGAGCAGCAGGACCGGGGCGTCGCGCAGGATGGCCCGGGCGAGGGCGACGCGTTGGCGCTGGCCGCCGGACAGCTTCACCCCCCGCTCCCCCACCAGCGTGTCGAAGCCGTCCGGGAGCAGGTCGGCGAACTCGGTGACGTGCGCGGCCGCGGCGGCCGCGCGGATCTCCTCGTCGGTGGCGCCGGGCCGGGCGAAGGCGATGTTGTCCCGCAGGCTGCGGTGGAACATGGCGGGTTCCTGCGGGACGTAGGCGATCAGTGAGCGCAGATCGCTCTGGCGCAGCAGGCTGATGTCCTGGCCGCCGATCAGGATGCGTCCGGCGTCGATGTCCGACATCCGCAGCAGGAGCCTGGTGAGCGTGGTCTTGCCGCCGCCGGACCTGCCGACCAGACCGATCCGGGCGCCCGCGGGCACGTCCAGGTCGAGCCCCCGGAAGATCGGCTTCGCACCCGCGTGCGCGAAGGTCACCGCCTCGAAGCGGATGCCGGAGTCCCGCGGCGCGAGGGGTGCGGGCGCGTCGGCGTCGACCACGGTGGGCGGATCCAGCAGCAGCTCGGTGAACTGGGCGGCCTCGGTCGTCGAGCTCTCCAGCCGCCGGTAGATCTGGTTGAACTCGAACATGATCTGGGTGGCGTTGGAGTAGTAGGTGAAGGCGACGACGACCTCCTCCACCCCCTGGCCCGGGCCGCCGAAGGCGATGGCGACCAACAGGCCCAGGACGTTGGTCAGTACGGACATGGGCGCGATCAGGGTGTCGACGCGCAGGTTGCCGTAGTCCCACGATCTCAGGGTCAGGCGCCGGGAGTCCGCGACCCTGCCGCGGTGTTCGGCCGCCTCCCGGCGCTCGGCCGCGAACGCCCGGACGGTCTCCATGTTCATGAGGCTGTCGGCGACATGGCCGGAGACCCGGGCGATCGCGGCCTCCCGGTCGTTGACGAGCCGTTGCCTGCGCCGGATCAGCGGTGTCGCGGCCACCACCGTCAGCGCGATCATCAGGAACAGGCCGACGACGAGCATCGGTTCGTAGCTCCACAGGACCACGGCCCCGAACACCAGGGGGACGAGACTGCCCACGATCCGGTACGTCACCGTGTCGACGAAGTCCTCGAAGCGCTTGCCGAAGCTGAGCACCCTTTTGGTCAGGGAGCCGGCGAAGTTGTCGTGGAAGAACGCGGCGTCCTTGGCGAGGAGTTCGTCCATGCCGCTCACGTACAGGTGCTCCATGCCGAGGGCGTCCACACGGTTCAGGCAGTGCTGCCCGACCCGCCAGACGGCCTCGGCGAGCAGCAGCGTCAGACCGAAGCCCAGCACGTACGGCAGCGCCCGGCCGAGGGTGAGACCGCCGTCGTCGGCGGCCTGCCCCGCCAGTTTGGCGATCAGCAGGGGCGCGACGTAGCGGATGCCGATGTTGCCCACGGCCGGCAGCAGCAGGGCGGGCAGGGCCAGCCGCCGCAGGCGCAGCAGTTCCCGGCCGTAGTGGCGCAGGGCCAGGACGACCGCGCTCCTGCCCGGCGCCGGTCCTCGCGTGTCTGTCGTCACCGTCACACTCCCGGAGGTTCGGAAGCCGGAAGTCTCCCGTCGGACGGGGTTCACAGTCCAGGCATTTAACGCGGACCGTCGACAACCGGACACCGCACGGGCCCTCCGCGTCTCTCCCCGACCACCGAGTCCGGGTGGTGTCGCTGCGGCCGCCCGACAGCGCGGGCCCGCACCGGCCGTCGAGACAACGTGACATTGTATAGTGGGAGGTCATTGGCTGGTCGGGCGCAGGACGCAGGAGCACGGATGCCGCATCTCAAGTCCCAGGCGATCTCCGTCCAGACCCATCTGCGCGACCAGGTCGGTGACGCGCTCCGCGCCGCCCTCATCGCCGGTGACCTGCGTCCGGGGGTCGTCTACTCCGCCCCCACCCTCGCCGCGGAGTTGGGCGTCTCCGCGACTCCGGTGCGCGAGGCCATGCTGGACCTGGCCAGGGAGGGCCTGGTCGAAGCCGTGCGCAACAAGGGCTTCCGGGTCACCGAGATGACCGAGCGGGACCTCGACGAGTTCACCGAAATCCGAGCCCTGATCGAGGTTCCCACCGTGGGCCGCGTCGCCGCGACGGCGACCGCGGAGCAACTGGAGGCGCTGCGCCCGCTGGCACAGCAGATCGTCACCGCGGCCCGGAAGCACGACGTCCTCAAGTACCTCGAAGCCGACCACCGGTTCCACCTGGAGCTGCTGGCCCTGGCGGGCAACCACCATCTCGTGGAGGTGGTGGGCGATCTGCGCAAGCGTTCACGCCTGTTCGGGCTGGGCAGCCTGAACGAGACGGGGCGGCTGGTCGCTTCCGCCCAGGAACACGTCGACCTCCTGGACCTGATGGCGGCCGGCCGCGGCACCGAGGCCGAGGAGTGCATGCGCCGCCATCTCGCGCACGTCCGCACACTGTGGGCGGACGGCAGGACGCACGTCGAGGACTGACCCGAAGAGCACCCTCGCCCTCAAGTCCCCTTTCGTGCAGGCCACTTGGTGACGACGGCAATCGCTGGGCCGTTATTCCGTCCGACCACTTCCCATGCCATGTCACCTGTGCAATGGTACATGGCACAGGTCGTGGTCATGCCCATTTCAACGCAGCTCAAGGCATCGGCCGTGCCCCCGTCCGTTCGACGGCGCGGCCCTCCCCGATCCACGACTCCTTGACCCTCCATGGGCCCGCGTCGCGTGGTCCCCACCCTCATGGGAGGCAAAGTGAGAACGTCATGTGTCCGGCGGCGTCCGGGGGCGGCCCTGCCGCTGGCCCTGGCCGTCGCCATGGGCGCCGGCCTGCCGCAGCGCAGCTACGGCGCCCTGCCCTCGGCCCCCGCGTCCGCCGCACGGGCCGCGCACACCGGACAGCAGCACGCCGGTCCCCCGCCCGTGGCCCAGTCCGTCACCGCCCCGAGCGAGCATGTGGGCAGGGAGCGGCTGACGGCCTCGTCGATTCCCCCGCTGGCGGCGAGCAAGGACGCGCTCAAGCAGTCCTACGGGCAGCAGAAAGAGCCCGCGGAGCCGCGGACCGCGGACCGGGGGAAGCCCACGGCCGCGGCCGCCGCGTGCGACGTATCCGCCTTCACCACCCGCACCGGCGGCGCACTGGTGCGGCAGATCAAGTCGGCCACGACCGACTGCGTCAACACCCTGTTCAACCTGACCGGAAACGACGCCCACCAGGCCTTCCGCGAAGCACAGATGACCACCGTCGCCCACGCCCTGCGCGACGGTTCGGCGTCCTACCCCGGCAACGCCGGCACCGGCATGCCGCAGCTCGTGCTCTACCTCCGCGCCGGCTACTACGTGCACTACTACAACGCCAGTACGGTGGGCGGCTACGGCAGCACCCTGCAGACCGCGATACGCGCGGGGCTCGACGCCTTCTTCGCCAGTCCGCACTCCCGCGACGTCGGCGACGCCAACGGTGAGACCCTCGCGGAGGCCGTGACCCTCATCGACAGCGCCGAGGAGAACGCCCGCTACATCCACGTCGTCAAGCGGCTGCTGGCGGACTACGACTCCTCCTGGAACTCCTCCTGGTGGATGCTCAACGCGGTCAACAACGTCTACACCGTGACCTTCCGTGGTCACCAGGTGCCCGCGTTCGTGAGCGCCGTCCAGTCGGATCCCGGCCTGATCGACGCCCTGTACGGCTTCGCGTCCGGTCACCTCGCACTCCTGGGTACGGACCAGTCCTACCTCACGTCCAACGCCGGTCGTGAACTCGGCAGGTTCCTGCAGCACTCCGCTCTGCGGAGCAAGGTCCGCCCGCTGGCCGCCGGCCTGCTGAACTCGACCTCGATCACCGGCACCACCGCCCCGCTCTGGGTCGGCGTCGCCGAGATGACCGCCTACTACGACCCCGCCAACTGCTCCTCCTACGGCACCTGCGACCTGCCGGCCCAGCTGGCGAAGGCGGTGCTGCCGGTGACGTACGCGTGCGGTTCCGGCATCACCATCAGGGCCCAGCAGATGTCGTCGGGCGAGCTGTCCTCCAGCTGTGACAGCCTGCGCGGCCAGGACGCCTACTTCCACTCGGTCGCCCGGGACGGCGGGCCGGTCGCGGGCGACCAAAACGACACGATCGAGGTCGTGGTCTTCGACTCGAGCACCGACTACCAGACCTACGCCGGTGCCATGTTCGGAATCGACACCAACAACGGCGGCATGTACCTCGAGGGCGACCCGTCGGCGACCGGCAACCAGCCGCGCTTCATCGCCTACGAGGCCGAATGGCTGCGCCCCGACTTCCAGATCTGGAACCTCAACCACGAGTACACCCACTACCTCGACGGCCGCTTCGACATGTACGGCGACTTCGACGCCAACATCACCACCCCGACCATCTGGTGGGTCGAAGGTTTCGCCGAGTACGTCTCCTACTCCTACCGCGGCGTTCCGTACACCGAAGCGATGACCGAGGCCGGCCGCGGCACCTACGCGCTGAGCACCCTCTTCGACACCACGTACAGCCACGACACCACCCGCGTCTACCGCTGGGGCTACCTCGCCACGCGGTACATGCTTGAGAAGCACCGCGCCGACCTGGACACGGTTCTCGGCCACTACCGCGCAGGCGACTGGAACGCCGCCCGCGCCCATCTGACCGGCACCATCGGCACCCGCTACGACGACGACTGGTACACCTGGCTGGCGGGCTGCGCCGCCGGTGACTGCGGCGGCGGCACCGGCACCGAGTGCACCGGCACCGACACCAGGGAGCTGGGGCAGAACTGCCGGCGGAGCGGCCAGGCCGCCACCACCGGGAACTACGCGTACCTCTACCTCCACGTCCCGGCCGGCACCGCGCGGCTGACGGTCACCACCTCCGGCGGCACGGGCGACGCGGACCTGTACTACGGCGACAGCGGCTGGCCGGGCACCACCGGCTACACACGGCGTGCCACGGGCGCCGGCAACAGCCACACCCTGACCGTCGACCGACCGGCGGCCGGCGCCCACTACATCAGTCTGTACGCGGTGGACGGCTTCGACGGGGTGACCGTCGCCACCGGCTACTGACCCGGCGCGGATCCGGCGCGGACCCGGCGCGGGAGCGACCGACGCGCCGGGGCCCGGGGCGGCGCGAAGCCGCCCCGGGCCGCAGGCGTGGGTCCCGTGCTCAGAGGGTGAAACCCGCCGGGTAGGGGTCCGAGGGATCGAGCAGGTACTGCGCGGTGCCGGTGATCCAGGCCCGGCCCGTGACGGAGGGCAGGACGGCCGGGCGGTCCCCGACCGTCGTCTCCCCGAGGATCCGCCCGACGAAGCGGGAGCCGATGAACGACTCGTTGACGAAGTCCCGGCCGGACGGCAGCAGGCCACGGGCGTGCAGTTGCGCCATGCGGGCGCTGGTGCCCGTGCCGCAGGGCGACCGGTCGAACCATCCCGGATGGATCGCCATGGCGTGCCGCGAGTGCTCCGCGGTCGATCCGGGCGCTTCGAGGTAGACGTGGTGGCACACGTCGATGTCCGGATTCTCTGGGTGGGACACCGGGTTCTGCTTGTTGATCGCGTCCATGACGGCCAGTCCGGCGTCCAGCAGCGGCTGCTTGTGCGCCCGCTCGAAGGGGATGCCGAGGTCGTCGGTCCGGACGAAGGCGTAGAAGTTGCCGCCGTAGGCGATGTCGTAGCGCACCTCCCCGTGTCCGGGGACGTCGACGACCTGGTCGAGGGCATGGGAGTACGACGCCACGTTCTCCAGGGTCACCGACTCGGCGTGGCCGTCGCGCACCCTTACCCGGGCCGTGACCAGTCCGGCCGGGGTGTCGAGCCGGACCGTCGTCTCCGGCTCGGTCACCTCGACCATGCCGGTCTCGACCAGGACCGTGGCGACACCGATGGTCCCGTGCCCGCACATCGGCAGGCAGCCGGAGACCTCGATGAAGAGCACGCCGTAGTCGGCGTCCGGCCGGGTGGGGGGTTGCAGCACGGCCCCGGACATCGACGCGTGTCCGCGCGGCTCGCACATGAGCAGGGTGCGCAGGTGGTCGCGTTCCGCGACGAACCGCTGCCGCCGCTCGAACATCGTCGCGCCGGGGAGGACGCCCACCCCGCCCGTGATCACGCGGGTCGGCATCCCCTCGGTGTGCGAGTCGACGGCGTGGTAGCAGACCGTCGAACGCATCGTCAGTTCACCCCGGCGTCGATGAGGGCCTGGGTGGCGGCGCGCACGACCGCCTCGGTCTCCGGGCCGAGCGGCTGACGCGGCGGGCGGCAGGGACCACCACGGCGGCCGGTCAGCTCCTGGCCGAGCTTGATGGCCTGGACGAACTCCGTCTTGCTGTCCCACCGCAGCACCGGGTGCAGTTGCCGGTAGAGCGGCAGCGCCGCCTCCAGGTCGCCTCGGACGGACGCCTCGTACAGCGCCAGACAGGCCCGGGGGAAGACCTGCGGGTAACCGGCGACCCAGCCCTTGGCACCGGCGAGGGCGACCTCCAGCACGGTGTCGTCGGTGCCGATCATGAGGTCGAGGCCGGGGGCCAGCTCGGAGATCTCGTAGCAGCGCCGGACGTCGCCGGAGAACTCCTTGACCCCGACGATGTACCCCTCGGCGTGCAGCTTGGCCAGCAGGTCGGGGCGCAGGTCCACCTTGGTGTCGATGGGGTTGTTGTACGCGGTGACGGGCAGGCCCACCGAGGCGACCCGTTCGAAGTGCTGGAGCACCGCGCGGTCGTCGGCGCGGTAGGCGTTGGGCGGCAGGCACATGACGGCCTGACAGCCCGCGTCCTTGGCGAACCGGGCGTGCCGCTCGGCCTCGCGACCGCCGTAGGCGCCGACGCCCGGCATGACGGTGAAGCCCTCGGGGGCGTTCGCGACGGCGGTCTCCACGACGCGGTCGCGCTCCTCGTACGTGAGGGTCTGGTACTCGCCCAGCGATCCGTTCGGCGCGACGCCGTGCATCCCCTGCGCGGCGAGGTGGGCGACGCTCTCGCCGTACGCGCCGAAGTCGACCGAGAGATCGTCGTCGAACGGCAGGCTGGTGGCGACGATGACGCCGTGCCAGGGCTTGCGGGTCTCGCTCATGGACACTCCTTGTCGGTTTCACTGCTGTCCGCCGTTACCGCCGAAGTCGCCGGTACGGGCGGTGCCGCCGATACCTGCGGGTCTTCGTCGAGGTCGGCGAGGGCCCCGAGGGTGACGGGCGTCGCGACGAGCCGTTCCGCGGGCTCGTAGGCCCGGCGCCGCGCCGTGAGGCAGTGCACGGCGGGTCCGCACATCCGCCCCTGGCACCAGCCCATGCCGGCCCGGGTCAGTTGCTTGATCTGCCGGTGGTCGGGTGCGCCGTCGGCGCGGGCGGTCCGGATCGCACCGGCGGTCACCTCCTCGCAGCGGCACACGACGGTCTCGTCGGTCAGCCACGAGGACCAGGCCGGAGGAACCGGATGGGCCAGCGCCATCGCCCGGGCGAAGGCGCGTTGCCGGTCCACCGCCGAACGCAGCGCCGTCAGGCGCCTGTTCGCCGGTACGGGGGTGGCGCGGGCGTCTGCGAGGACCGACGCCGCGGCCAGCCGGCCCTCGTTCACGGCGAGTGCCGCCCCGCCCACCCCGCACGTCTCCCCCGCCGCGTAGAGGCCGGGGACGGTGGTGCGCTGGCCCCTGTCGACCGCGACCACCGCGTTGCCGTCCGCCGAGTCCGTGAGGGAAGCCCCGAGGGGAACGAGCAGGTCGAGCTGGGGTGCGAAGCCCCAGCCGACGCCGACGGCGTCCACCTGCACGCGTCGTTCCGTGCCCGGGCGCGGGCTGCCGTCCGGGGCCAGCGAGGCGATCCGTACCGACGTCACGCGTTCGTCGCCCTCCGCGGCGACGATGGCGGTGCGCGGGCGGACCGGGACGCGGTGGCGCACGAGCGTGGCGGCGTACCCGGCGCCCTCGGCCCACTTGTCGGGATTGCGCAGTAGCGGGCCGGGGTGCCGCAGCCAGGCCCGGGGGTGGGCCGCCTCGCACACCGCGACCACCTCGACGCCGCGGGCCGCGAGTCCGGCGGCGACCGGCAGCAGGAACGGGCCCGTGCCGCCCAGCGCGACCCGGCTGCCGGCGGCCACTCCACTGCCCTTGAGCAGGGCCTGCATCCCGCCGGCGGTCAGCACGCCGGGCAGGTCCCATCCCGGGAAGGGCAGTTGGCGGTCGTAGGCGCCGGTGGCCACCAGGAGTCTCGCCGCCCGCAGGACGACGGCGGTCTCCGGCGGAGCCTCGCGGCGGTCGACCGCGTGGACCGCGAATCCGTCGCCCTCGCGGACCGCGGACCACGCGTGGTGCCCCAGGCGCAGGTCGAGCCGGCCCGCCGTCCGGTGTGCCGCCAGCGCCCCGCACAGGGCGCGGTACCGGTCCAGTCCGTGGTGCAGGTCGTCGGTCGGTACGGCCGCCCGCGCGTGCTCGGGCGGGTGGCGCCAGTACTGACCGCCGAGGGCGGTTCCGGAGTCCAGCAGGGCGACGCGCAGTCCGCCGGCCAGCGCCGTGGCCGCGGCGGCCATGCCTGCCGGGCCCGCGCCGACGACGACGAGGTCCGCGGGCTCACTCATCGTCGTCCTCCAGGGTCGTGACGGTCATGCCCGGCCGGGCCGGCACCAGGCAGGCGCGCTGCCCGCGGGCTCCGTCGACGGTGACGAGGCAGTCGAAGCAGACGCCGATGCCGCAGAAGACGCCACGCGGGCGGTGTCCGACGCGGGTGGTGCGCCAGGCGACACGGCCCGCCGCGACGAGGGCCGCGGCGACGGTCTGACCCTCGGCGTACGGCAGGGGCTCGCCGTCGACGACGATCTCGCTCACTGGGGCGCACCTCCGGGGGTGAGGAAGCGGTCGGGGAGAAGGGCGGTGTGGGCGGCCGGATCGGCGCCCCGCCAGGGCCGGCCGAGCAGGTGGGCCGTGACGAGCGCGCCGGTGGCGGGGGCGAGGCCGATGCCGGCCCCCTCGTGGCCGCACGCGTGGACGACGCCCGGCACCCGCGGGTCGGGGCCCACCACCGGCAGGTGGTCCGGGCAGTACGGCCGGAAGCCGCGGTAGGCGCGCATCAGATGGACTCCGCGCAGGAAGGGGAAGAGCCGGCACGCCTGGGCCGCGAGCCGGGCGAGAACGGCGGTGTTCATCGTGGTGTCGAAACCGACGCGTTCCCGGCTGGCGCCGATGAGGATCGTGCCGCCGCGCGTGCCCTCCACGACGCAGGAGGTCTCCAGTCCCGCGTCGGAGGAGGCGACGTTGGCCACGTAGTCGGCGGAGTAGACCTTGTGCCGGACCATCGGCGGCAGCGGTTCGGTCACCAGGACGAAGCCGCGGCGCGGCAGTACCTCGACGGGGGCGCCGAGCCGCCGTCCGACCTCACCGCCCCAGGTTCCGGCGGCGTTGACGACGGCGTCGGCGGGCAGCACGTCACCGGCGGCCGTCCGGACACCGGTGACGCGGCCGTCCCGGCCGGTCACCGCTCCGGCCACCTCGCCCGGGTGGAAACGCGCGCCGCGCCGTACGGCGGCCCGCAGCAGCGCGGCCGCCGCCAGCACGGGCTGCACCTGCGCGTCCTGCGGGTAGTGGACGCCGCCGGGGATCCCGGGTGCGAGGTGGGGTTCGAGGTCCCGCACCCGGTCGACCTGCTCGACGCGGACACCGGCCGCCTCCTGCCGGGCGGCGAACTCCTGGAGCGCCGCGAGGTTCTCGACGCCGTCCGCCACCACCAGGCCGCCCTTCGCCTCCAGTTCGAGGGAGTCGGGTCCCAGCTCCCGGCCGGCCTCGTCCCACAACGTGCGGCTCAGGTGTGCCAGGGCGAGTTCGGGGCCGGGTTCCTTGTCGGAGAGGAGGACGTTGCCCTCTCCGCGGCTGGTCGTCCCGGCGCCTACGGGGCCGCGGTCGGTGACCGTGACGTCCATGCCCGCCGAGACGGCGTGGAAGGCGCAGGCGGCGCCGACGACTCCCGCGCCCACGACGACGACCTTCAGGGTCAACGGCTCCTCCTCCGTGCACGCACCTCACTGTGCAATGTCACATGCGATGAGTGAGGCTATACATCCGGCAGGCGGAAGACAACGCCCACTTCACCGCCGGCGGCCGGCGAGGGTGGGAGATCGACCCCGGGTGCCCGGGCCGGTCGGGGCACCGGCCGGCTCGAGGTCGGGCGCGTCACGCCCGGAGCGGGGCGGCGACCCGGTCGCGGTGGCCGTCGTACGGGGCGAGGAGGTCGCCGGGGCCGAGCAGCGACGGGCCGGTGCCCGGCGGCGGGTCGAGTACCTCGGACTGGAGGCGCTGGATCTCGGGCGAGGGTTCGAGGCCGAGCTCGGTGTCCAGAATCCGGTAGAGGCACTGGTACGCCTCCAGCGCCTCCGCACGCCGGCCGGCCCGGTGCAGGGCGCGGATCAGTCGCCCATGGAACCACTCGTTGAGTGGGAAGTCGTGGACCAGTGAACGCAGTTCGGGGATCGATCCCCGTTCCCGGCCGAGGCGGCGGTCCGCCTCGAGTGCCAGTTCCAGCGCTCGTATGCGGACCTCCTCCAGATGCACCGCGCGCGCCGTGAGCGCCCGGCCCACCGGGACGTTGGACAGCATGGGGCCACGCCACAGGGCGAGCGCGGCGCGTGCGCTGTCGGCGGCGGACTGGAGACGGCCCTGGTCCAGTTCCGTCCTCGCCCGGTCCACGAGCCGCTGGAAGACGGTGCTGTCCACCTCCTCGTCGGTGACCCGGATGACATAGCCGGGGGCGTGGGTGGCCAGCAGCCGGCGTTCGCCGTCGGTGAGCCGCCGGTCGCGGAACATCCGGCGCGCCTGGTGGATGTACGTCTGGACGGTGGCGTGGGCGCTGCGCGGCGGGTCGTCGCCCCACAGCTCCTGGATGACGGAGTCCGCCGCGACGATCTCGTTCGGCCGGGTCAGCAGCAGGGCGAGTGTCCGGCAGACCTTGGGCGTGGTGGGCAGATGCACCCTGCCGTCATCGCCGATGATCTCGAACGGGCCCATGAGATTGAACCGCACTGCCTCACACTCCTGTCCCGGCACACGGGTTGCCGTGCCGCGGATGTCGTACGTACACGGAGATCCGGCCGCCGCGGAACGCGGGACTCACCGGCCGCCGGGTGGCGGGACCGCGGAGTCGGGAGAAGAGACCGAGCGGTCCGTTTCATTGTGGGCCAGGAGTGCCCACTGGGGACTCACCATGAAGCAACGCCCGCTGCCCGGGACCGGGTGCGGCCGTGGCGCGCAGTGCGGACCGGACGATACCGGCGACCTCGGGGACGCTCTGGTCGAGATAGAAGTGGCCGCCCGGCAGCACCCTCAGGTCGGATCCCGCGGTGGTGTGCTCGCGCCACGCGGCGGCGGCCGCCACGGGGACGACGGGGTCCCGGTCCCCGACCAGGACCGTGACGGGGACGGCGAGCGGCGGACCCGGCTGCCAGGTGTAGGCCCCGACCGCCCGGTAGTCGGCGCGCAGCGGCGGCATCACCATCTCCATCACGTCCGGGTCGTCGAAGACCTTCCCCACCGTGCCGCCGAGCCGGCGGATCATGGCGATGACCTTCTCGTCGGTGTCCAGCCGGTCGCTGTCACTGCCCTGCGGCGTGGGCGCGAACCGGCCGGACAGGAACAGGTGGCACGGTCCGGGCAGTGCGCGCCGCCGCAGTTCGCGGGCGAGTTCGTAGGCGAGCAGCGCACCCATGCTGTGCCCGAAGAACGCGTGCGGGCGGTCGGCGAACGGGGCCAGTTCCCCGGCGAGCGCGTCCACCAGCAGCCCGATGTCCGCGAGCGGCGGTTCCCGCCTGCGGTCCTGGCGGCCCGGGTACTGCACCGACAGGACGTCGAACTCGGGCGTCAGTTCCCGGGACAGCGCGAGGAAGGCTCCCGCGGCGCCGCCCGCGTGCGGGAAGCAGAGCAGCCTGAGGCCGCTGTCGGGTGCGGGACCGAACCGCCTGAACCAGTCACTTCCCATCGCTTCTTCCCCTTACCGTTCGCCGTGTGCGGCCGGCCCGCGGCGGACCCGACGGAGTGCGGGCCCGGAGCGGACGGGACCAGGGTGGACCCCGCCGCTGGTGGACGGCATGAGATCGGCCAGAGGGAGCGCACGGTGCTCGCGCGATTACCGCCCGGTGGGGGCGGCACGTGACACTGGGGTGCCACTTATCCCGCCTTGGGGCTCGACGATCGCGACCACGGAGCACGACATGACCAAGCAGGAGCGGGCGGCACGTACGCGTCGAGCGCTGATTCTCTCCGCCGCCGAGGTGTTCGACCAGGAGGGTTTCGCGCCCGCGTCGCTCACGATGATCAGCTCCCGGGCCGGGGTGAGCAACGGGGCACTGCACTTCCACTTCGCGAACAAGAGCGCGGTGGCCGAGGCGGTGCAGGGCGAGGCGTTGTCGGTGCTCCGGCAGATCGCCCACTCGCGGCCGGAGGGGGCCGCGCCCTCGCTCCAGTCCCTCGTCGACACCTCGCACACGCTGGCCCAGCGGCTCCAGGACGATGTCGTGCTGCGGGCCGGCTTCGGGCTGAGCGGGGACGCGACGTGGAAGGAACGGGCCGATCTGCGGCGCCACTGGGTGGACTGGGTGAGCAGCGGCCTGACCGTGGTCGCCCTGGACGGCGCCCTCGCGGACGACGTCGCCACGGGCGACGCGCTGGCGGTGATCGCGGCGACGACGCTGGGGTTCGAGGCCATGGGCCGGACGGATCCGCAGTGGTCGACGCGGGAGATGTTCACCCGGCTGTGGCGGCTGCTGCTGCCGCGGATCTCGGCGGACAACGGCACGGGGACGGTCGCACCGGAAGGCACCGGCGCCCCGGACACCGTCGTGCCGGGTCCTCGCTGGTGGCCGGCGAGGCAGGACGCGCCGCGCTGACCCGAACCCCACGGCACGGTCCGGCCGGCGCTCCGCACATGCCGGTGGCCCGGAACCCCGCTCCGGGGGTCCGGGCCACCGGACGTCGCTATGCCGCGTTCCGCCAGCTCGGCGAGGCCGCGGACGCCCACGAGGTCGCGGCGCGCCGTCGGGCCGCGGAGGGGAGCCAGCGGGCGCCTGTGCGGCGTCGTTCGCCGGAGCGTTCGCGCTCGTCCTCGGCGGCGCGGGCCGCTTCCGCGGCCATGGCCGCAGACAGGACGACCGCGACCGCGGCGACCTCCTCGGCGCTGGGCGAGCCGCTGGTGATGCGCCACGACTGGGCCGACAGGATCTCGGACGTGTCGTTCGCCATGTGTCCTCCTCGGGCTACTGGGGCTGGTTGCCGTGCTTGCGGGTGGGCAGCGGCGCGTGCTTGTCGCGGAGCATCCGCAGCGCGCCGATCAGTACCGACCGGGTCTCCGCCGGGTCGACGACGTCGTCGACGAGACCGCGCTCCGCCGCGTAGTACGGGTGCATGAGCTGGTCGCGGTACTCGTCGATGCGAGCCCTGCGCACCCCCTCGGGGTCGTCGGACGCGGCGATCTCCCGGCGGAAGACCACGTTGGCCGCGCCCTCCGCGCCCATGACCGCGATCTCGTTCGTCGGCCAGGCCAGGGCGATGTCCGCGCCGATCGAGCGGGAGTCCATCACGATGTACGCGCCGCCGTAGGCCTTGCGCAGCACCAGGGAGATCCGCGGGACCGTCGCGTTGCAGTACGCGTACAGCAACTTCGCGCCGTGCCGGATGACGCCGTTGTGCTCCTGGTCGACACCGGGCAGGAAGCCGGGAACGTCGACCAGGCTGACCAGTGGGATGTTGAACGAGTCGCACGTCTGGACGAAGCGCGCCGCCTTCTCCGAGGACTCGATGTCCAGCACACCGGCCATGGACTGCGGCTGGTTGGCGACGATGCCGACGACCTGTCCGCCCAGCCGGGTCAACGCGCAGATGATGTTGGGCGCCCAGCGCTCGTGCACCTCGAAGTACTCGCCGTGGTCGGCGATCTCCTCGATGACCCGACGCATGTCGTACGCGCGGTTGGGGTCGGCGGGCACCAGCGTCAGCAGCGCCTCCGTGCGCCGATCGGCCGGGTCGTCCGGCACTTCGGCGGGCGGCAGCTCGCGGTTGTTGGCGGGCAGGTAGGACAGCAGGTGCCGGACGTCCTCCAGGCACTGCTCCTCGTCGTCGTAGGCGAAGTGCGCCACGCCGGACGTGCCGGCGTGCACGTCCGCGCCGCCCAGCCCCTCCTGGGTGATCTGCTCGCCGGTGACCGCCTGGACGACGTCCGGTCCGGTGATGAACATCTGGGAGGTGCCGCGCACCATGAAGACGAAGTCGGTCAGGGCGGGCGAGTAGGCCGCGCCGCCGGCGCAGGGGCCCATGATCACGCTGATCTGCGGGATCACGCCGGAGTTGCGGACGTTGCGCTGGAAGATCCCGCCGTAGCCGGCGAGCGCGATGACGCCCTCCTGGATGCGGGCGCCGGCGCCGTCGCAGAGTCCGACGACCGGTGCCCCGGCGGTCTCGGCGAGATCCATCAGCTTGTGGATCTTCTGCGCGTGCGCCTCGCCGAGCGCGCCGCCGAAGATGCGGAAGTCGTGGGCGTAGGCGAAGACCGTCCGGCCGTCGACCTGCCCCCACCCGGTGACCACGCCGTCGCTGTGGGGCTTCCTGTCCTCCAGCCCGAAGCCGGTCGCGCGGTGCCGGCGGAAGGCCTCGGTCTCGGTGAACGTCCCCTTGTCGAAGAGGAGTTCCAGCCGCTCGCGTACGGTCAGCTTGCCCTTTGCCTTCTGCGCCTCGGTCGCACGTTGGCTGGGACCGGCCAGGACACGCTCGCGCAGCTCGGCCAGCTCCGCCACCCGCGCCTCCATGGTCACGGGCAGGGAACCGCCCGCCGGTCGTTCCTCGACGGTGCTCATACGAGTCCTTTCCAGACGAGTCCAACAGACCGTTGCATCATGGCCATAACCGCTCAAGGCGCCCTTGAGAGTGGCTGGGGAGGGCGCGTGCGGCGGGGGCTGCCGCCGGTGCCGACCCACCGGTGCGCGACCGGCGTGACGGCACCGGACCAGGCCGGTACCGCTGCTCAGTCGCGCCAGGCTCCCTCCGCCACGGCGGTCTCGGCGTACTCGGCGAAGGTCCGCGGGGCTCGGCCCAGGGCCTGCCGCACGCCGTCGGAGACCTTGCTCTCGAAGCCGCGCTCGACGGGGTACAGCGCGGCGGCCCACAGCCCGGCCTCCTCGGCCGGGATTCCCTGGGCACCGAGTTCGGCGACGAACTGCTCGGTGGTGAGCGGGGTGTACCGGACCTTGCGGCCGGCCGCCGACTCGATGACGGACAGGACCTCGGCCAGCGGCAGCGGTGCGGGTCCGGAGAGTTCGTAGGTACGGCCGGCGTGGCCGTCCTCGGTCAGCGCGGCCACCGCCACCGCCGCGATGTCCTCGACGTCGATCCAGCTCGCCGCGCCGTCACCGGCGGGCAGCCGCAACTCGCCGGCAAGCACCCCTTCGTTGAAGAACCCCTCGTTGAAGTTCTGCGCGAACCATCCCGGCCGCAGCACGGTCCAGTCGACGCCGGACTCACGGACGGCCGCCTCCCCCTCCAGGAAGGCATCGCTCGTGGTGGGGTCCTCGCCGTAGTAGCCGGGGGTGTCGACGCCCCGGGCGGAGAGCAGGACCAGCCGCTCCACCCCGCTCGCCACCGCCCTCCGCACCAGGGCGCGGGTCCGCGGATCGCCGTCGTTCTGGACGATGTAGACGCCCGAGGCGCCGTCGAGCGCGGGGCCCCAGGTGGACTCGTCCAGCCAGTCGAAGCGCACCTCGCCCGAACGGGAGGCCGGCCGCACGGGCACGCCCCGCTCCTTCAGCAGGCGCACGACGCGGCGCCCGGTCTTTCCGGTGCCGCCGATAACAAGTACGGGTTTTGTCGTCATGCCGCCGAGGGTAATTGCAGAATTTCCCGTCCCGACCGGGGAATTAGCAGGCGATGGACGGCGAGTGGGAAGGGAGCGGCAGCATCACATTTGCGGCCCTGGCTTCTGCGGTCGCGAATGACTGAGAGATTGAGGAGTTCCCGCATGACTGCCCTCACGAACAAGACGGCGCTGGTCACCGGTGGCAGCCGGGGCATCGGGCGTGCCATCGCCCAGCGACTGGGCAAGGAGGGCGCGCTGGTCGCCCTGACCTACTCCAGCGACGAGGCCGCCGCCAAGGAGACCGTCCACTCGATCGAGGCCGCGGGCGGCCGTGCCTTCGCCTTCCGCTCGCAGCTGGGCGTGCCGGGTGACGCCGAGGCGCTGTGGCAGGCCTTCGACGCGCAGATCGGTCAGTACGCGGACGGTGGCTCCGGCCTGGACATCCTGGTGAACAACGCGGGCATCGCCGGCCCGGGCCTCATCCACGAGGTCGAGGAGGCCGACTACGACAAGGTGTTCGCGGTCAACGCCAAGGCCCCCTTCTTCATCATCCAGAAGGGCCTGGAGCGTCTGCGCGACGGCGGCCGTATCGTCAACATCTCCTCCGGGGTCACCAAGGTCGCCTTCCCGGGCATGACCTCCTACGCCGCCGCCAAGGGCGCGGTCGAGGTCCTGACCCTCACCCTGGCCCAGACCCTGGGCTCGCGCGGCATCACCGTCAACGCCGTCTCCCCCGGCACCATCGAGACCGACATCCACCCGTGGATGGCCGACCCCGCCGCCAAGGCCCACGCGGCCGGCTTCTCGGTCTTCAACCGGGTCGGCCAGCCCGACGACGTCGCCGACGTGGTCGCCTTCCTGGCCTCCGACGACGCCCGCTGGGTCACGGGCCAGAACATCGACGCCAGCGGTGGTTCCGGCCTCGGCCTCTGAGCGCCCTCCGGAGGGCTCTCGCCCCCCGACCCGGAAACGCCGCCCTTCTCCCTGCCGCACACAGAGGAGGAGGGCGGCGTTCTCCGTCGTGCCCGGCATCCGCGTCCGCCGGGCACCGTCGGGAAGACGCACCCCGGACACACGAGCGGCCCCCGGGCTTCCGGGGGCCGCTCGGCGGGGTGCGGGGGTCAGGCCCGCTCGATGCCCAGGGTGTGGGTGAACACGTTCCGCGGGTCCCACCGCGTCTTCGCGGCCTGCAGCCGGCAGTAGCCGTCCTTGAAGTACAGGGTGCTCCAGCCGATCCCCGAGGTGTTCAGCGCGGGGTCGGCGAGGTCCGCGTCGGCGTAGTTGATGAAGGCTCCGTCATTGACGCCGCTCGGTCGCGGAACTCCCCCGGTCGCCGCGAACACGTCGCGGTAGAACTCGCGGACCCACGCGAGGTTCCGGTGGTCCTCGGCCTCGGTGGCCCAGAGGTTGACGAAGAGCATCTTGATGACCGAGTCGCGCTGCGCGGTGGCGGTGGCCGAGGAGGCGGGCAGGTTGGCCGCGGCGCCGTAGCCGGCGATCTCGACCAGAGCCGCCGGGTTGTCGTAGTCGGTGCGGGTGAGGTGCTTGTAGAACGCCTTGATCTGGGCGTCCGGCAGGGTCTTGCGCAGGTAGGCGGACTTCGCCTTGAAGCGTCCCTTGCCCTCGAAGCCGTCCCCGCCGAGGCCGGGCCAGTTGAGGACGTTGTAGAGCCAGTCGACCCGCTTGCGGGTGACGACCGTGTACGTCAGGCCCGTGCCGGCGACGATCTCGGCGAGGTAGGCGTCGAGCAGGGTGTCCGCGCCGGGCACGGCCGCGTCGATCTGGGTCGACATCAGGAACTCGCCCGCGGAGCGGTGGCGCGGCTTGAGGGCGCTGAAGAGCCGGGCGTAGGGGTGGCCGGCGGAGTCGTTGGCCGCGTGCCAGGCCGAGAAGTTCCGCAGGAGCCTGGAGAAGGCCGCTTCGGTCATGGTGTTGTCCCAGGGGAAGGTGACCTCGGAGATGATCAGTTCCCTGGGCGCCCGGGGCAGCAGCGCGGCCGGGTCGAGGCCGCCGGCGTCGTTGCGGAACCAGTAGCGGGTCACGATGCCGTAGTTGCCGCCGCCCGCACCGGTGTGGGCCCACCACAGTTCGCGGTTGGGGTCGTCGTGCTCCCGGGTGGCGACGATCTTGCGGACCGTGCCGGCACGGTCGACGACGACGATCTCGATGGCGTACAGGTAGTCGACCGTGATGCCGTGGGAGCGGGCGAGCGGGCCGTAGCCGCCGCCGGGTATGTGACCGCCGACGGCCACGGACGGACAGGTGCCGCCGGGCAGGGTGACGCCCCAGCCGTCGTACAGCTTCTGGTAGACGCTGCCCAGTTGGGCGCCGGGGCCGATGGCGAAGGCGCGGCGGGACGCGTCGAACTCGATCGCCGCCATGGCGGAGATGTCGATGAGGACGCGGACTCCGCTGTGGGTGGTGAAGTCCTCGTAGCAGTGCCCGCCGCTCTTGACGGCGAAGCGCAGCCCCTTGGCCAGCGTCTCCCGGACGGCCTGGGCCACCTGGTCGGCGTCGCTCGCGACCAGGACGTAGTCGGGGGTGCCCTTCCAGCGGCCGTTGGCGCCGGCCACGAGGGTCGCGTAGCGCGGGTCGCCGGGGGTGACCTTGACGAGTTCGCCCCCGGCGATCGCCGCGGCGGGTGACGGCTGTGCGGCGAAGGCCTCGCCTGCCCAGCCGCCGAGGGCGGGCAGCGCCACCGCGGCGCCACCGGCGACGGCACCGTGTCTTATGAAGCGTCGTCGAGAAATGGCGGACATGACTGTGCACCTCCATGAGGAACTGACTGACCAGGAATTGCGGTCGCGCTGTGGGGGTGGTTTCGAACCGCAGTGGTACGGAACTCGACATCACAGCCCTCCCCGGCCCGGGGAGCGGGGAGGAATTCATGACAGCCAGTCCCAAACAGCTTGCACACTATTGGCCGAATTCCATCGCCAAGTAATCGCACACCAATTCCGGTTGTGGAGGCGCAGGGGACGGTGGAGATGGTGGGACGCGGACGGCGGACGGCCGCCGGGGCTCAGATCGCTCCGTCGCCGGCGGGCGAGTCCTCGGCCGGCGGGTTCAGCGCCCGCCAGCCGGACGGGGAGCCGTCGGCCAGCCCGTAGGCGACGACGGACACGGTGGCGGCCCGGGTCGCGGCGCACACCCGGATCTCGCCGGGCTCGGTTTCGGCCAGCAGGGCCTGGCACAGGTCGAGCAGGGCGCCGTTGACGGTGGGCGCGGTGCCGTCGCCGGGCTGGGAGCGGACCAGTACGCGGCCGGTGGCCACGGAGGCGTGGAACGTCAGTCCGGGCGAGGCCGGCCGGCCGTGCGGCAGGACCGGGACGGCGAGGCGGTCGCGGATGGCCGCCGCGGCTCGCACCGCCCGCAGCGCCGCGGTGGGCTCCTCCCCACGGCGTGTCCCGTCGTCCGCGGCCGCGGAGCACGGGCGGAACAGCCCCAGTGTCACCGCGCCGATGGTGGCCACGGGTTCGCCGCCGAGGCGCTCGATCTGCTGCCGCGTGACCGCGTTGAGATGCTCGAAGTCCTCGTCCATGGCCTCCGGCCGGAAGCCGTTGTGCCCGGGCGTGAGCCGGTTCTGGACGAGGAGCACGCTGAGGTGCGGGCGTTCCGCCACCGGTGCGGTGCGGACGGCTGTCCCGCCGCGGACGGGGGCGCCGCGCGGCTGCGCCGGCCACTGGACGACCGCGACCTGCCGTTCGGCGCTCTGCGTCCGGCGCGCTGAGCGAGGCGACGGCGGCGAGGCCGGCCGGCGGTCCTCGTGACCGCGGAACTGCGCGGGCACCTCCCGGTGGTTGGGCGGAGCGACGGCGGGCGCCGGCCGGGCGGCAGTCGCGGCCGGGACGGCAGTCGTGGCCGGGACTGCCGTGCCGAGGAGTGCCGACGCCTGGTCGAGGGCCTGGTCCTGGGCCAGTATGGCCTGCTGCAGGCGGCGCAGTTCGTGGCCGGGCTCGAGTCCGAGGTCCTCGACGAGGGTGGCCCTGATGCGGTTGTACACGGACAGGGCGTCCACCTGGCGGCCACACCGGTAGAGCGCGAGCATGAGCAGGCCCGAGCTGCGTTCCCGCAGCGGCTCCGCCTCGACCGTGGTCTCCAGCTCGCCGAGGACCGCGTAGTGCTCGCCGCACCGCAGTTTCGCCTCCAGGTAGTCCTCCAGGACGTCGAGGCGGCTGTTCTGCACGGCGGTGAGTTCCGGCCACATGGTGCCGGTCTCGACGAGGTCGGCGAGGACGGGTCCGCGCCACAGGTCGAGGGCCTCACCGAGAAGGCGGACCGCCTCGTGATGGACTCCGGCGGAAAGCCGGGCCCGCCCTTCGGACACCCGACGGCGGAACAGGTGCAGATCCACCCGGTCGGGGTCGACGCGGATCATGTAGCCGGGCGCGCGGGTGACGAGTTCGCCCGCCGCGCCGGCCGCGGATCCGTGCTCGCTGAGCATCCCGCGCAGTCCCCAGACCGCGTTCTGCAGGATCTTCCGCGCGGTGGCGGGCGCGTTGTCGGTGCTCCACAGGGCGGACAGCAACTGGCTGGTGGGCACCACCTGGTTGGCCTGCAGCAGCAGGTACCCGAGGGTCGCCCGCTGTTTCACACCCCCCAGCGGCAAGGACTGCTCGCCGGACAACACCTCGAGTGGACCGAGCATCCGAAAGCGCATAACTCCCCCAGTCCTGCACGCTGTCGTATTCTCCTGGCCACGACTTTACAAACCAGCACACCGGTTTGTCAAAGTGGCGACCACTCGAAGCGACACACATCCACCACGACCCCACAGGCACTGCCGCTCACCTGGCAAAACAACAGACCGGAGGGCCCGGGGCGGGGGATTGCCCGGGCCCTCCGGAGCGTCGGCGACCCTGGGTCGGGCCGGACATGAGGGTGGTTCAGAGGCTCAGTGTCTCGATTTGCGGGACTGAAACAGCGAGTACAGTCTGTTTCGGTTCATCCTACGACGGCCAGGATGTTCAGCCGATCGGAGCGAGCCGGGCTCCGTCGGTGTCCCGGATGATCGCGCACACGTCGCGCAGCGCGGCCTCCAGTCGGTCGATCTCCTCGTCCGTCACATACACCGAGGGCTCGAACCGCAGCGTGTTCACCGCGCTCGACGTCGGGAAGACACGGACGCGGTGCTCCCGCAGGATGTGGCCCGCGACGAAGTAGCCGAAGAACCCGCTGCGGGCCACCTGCCGCAGCGGCTCGGCCGCGGCGTCCGACTGGTCCCGGAACTCCAGCCCCAGCATCAGGCCGCGCCCGCGCACGTCCCGCACCGTCTCGGGGAAGTCCGCCCGGACCGACCGGAGCATCCCCAGCAGCCGCTCACCGCGCTCCGCCGCCCGGCGGTAGACCGCACCGCCGTCGGCCTCCATGATCTCGAGCACCTTGAGCCCGATGAGACAGGAGAAGGCGTCCTTGGCGAAGGTGGAGCTGTGGGCCAGTTCGAACTGCCCGTGGTAGAGCGGCTTGCGGACGAGCAGCACCGCGGACTTGGCGATACCGCCGCCCAGGCTCTTGGCCAGCGTGTAGTAGTCGCCCTTCAGCCCCAGCCGGGTGGCCGCCAGGAAGCTGCCGGTGCGTCCCATGCCGCTCTGGATCTCGTCGACGACGACCGGGATCCGGGCCTCGGCACAGACCTCCTGGACCTCCGCCACGAACTCGGCGGACAGCTCGTGGATGCCGCCCTCGCCCTGGACGGGTTCCAGGACGAAGGCCGTGAACAGCGGGTGGTCCCGCTCGACGACCTGTACCCGGCCGCCCTCCACGACCAGGTCGAGCAGGTGCGCCCGCTCCTCGTCGACGGTCTTGCGCAGCGCGCCCGGCTGGTCCCGGGGCACGAACCTGGCCTGCGCGGCGAGGGACTTGAACGGCAGCCGGTAGCCCGGGTTGTGGGTGAGCTGGACGCTGCCGGCGAGCTTGCCGTGGAAGGCGCCTTCCGGGGTGAGGAACAGCGGGCCGCGGGCCAGCTGTTCCTCGTTCCGGCGCCGGACGTCCGCGATCAGCTCGTCGGCGGACCCGGCGACCTCGGGCGGGACCGTGGCGGTGCCGTCGGCGACCCGCGCCCGGACCTCGTCCAGATGTGCGTCGATCTCCTCGGTGAGTGCCGACAGCCGCAGTCCGCGGTCGAGTTCGGCATGCTTCATCGCCGCCTCGACGGCCTCCGCGCCGCTGTTGGCGAAGATGGCGTAGTACGACTCGTCGTCCCCGCGTTCGCGCTGGACGATCCGGTTCAGCTCCGCCGCCAGTTCGTCGGCGTACGGGTGGCGGGAGAACTGCGCGTGGACGGGCGTCTGCAGGTCCAGCAGCTCTCTGGCCCGGGCGTTGATCTCCGGGTTGTTGTGCCCGAGCATCAGCGAGCCGTAGCCGCCGACGAAGTCGAGTACGGGAATCTCCTCCCCGTCCTCGCCGTGCCGGTACAGGGTGTTGCCCTCCGCGCGCACGTAAGCGGCGTCCAGGCCGCCGGAGGCGAGCACCTCCAGCAGGAACGGCTCGGCGAAGCCGTCCCGCGTGGTCGGCTGGTCGGTCATGTCGGTCCCTTCAGGCGCTGGTGACGGGCTCTTCGCGGGCCTCGGCGGACGTGGCGGCCTCGGCGGACGTGGCGGGCTCCGGGCCGGCCGCGGGCTCGCCGCCCTCGGGAACGGTGTCGGGAGCGGTCGCGGCGCCGATGGCCGGGATGTGGCGGAGCAGTACCAGGGCGACGACGGCGGTCAGTACGGCCATGCCCGCGCTCATCCAGGCGGTGGCGTGGAAACCCGCCGTGAACGCCTCGCGGGCGGCGGTGAGGAGCTGCTCGCCGACGTTCTGAGGCAGCGTCTCCGCGGCCTTGGCGGCGCCGCCGACGGTGTCCCGGGCGGCCTCCTCCGCCGCGGCCGGGATACCCGCCGGAGCGGTGTCGGCGATCCCGGAGCGGTAGACGGCGACGGCGACGCTGCCGGTGACCGCGATGCCGAACGCCAGCCCCAGGTCGTAGGCGGTCTGCCCGGTCGCGGACGCGGCGCCGGCCTTCTCGGGCGGGGCCGCGCCGGAGGCGAGGGCGGTGCCGAGCACGCTGATCGGGGCCACCCCGAACATGATCACGGCGAGGCCCGCCGCGGCCGGCACGATGCCCGAGTCGTCCGGCCCGGCCGTGGCGGTGAGCCAGAAACCGACCAGGGTGACGACCAGGCCCGCGGTGATCACGTAGGCCGGGCGGAAACGCTTGGCGAGCACCGGGGTCAGCTGGGAGCCGATGATCAGCCCGGCGGCTCCGGGCAGCAGCCACAGACCCGCGGCGAGCGGGGTCAGTTCGCCCGCGACCAGCAGGTACTGCGGGACGAGGTACTCGACGCCGTTCAGGGCCATCATGCCGAACAGCAGCGTCAGCAGGGCGCCGGTGAAGGCGCGGGTCCTGAACAGCCGCATGTCCAGCAGCGGGGTCTCCAGGCCGTTCTGACGGCGTACGAAGACCACCGTGAAGGCGGCGCCGATGACGATCGCCGCCAGGTTGGCGAGGCTCCAGCCGTGCTCGGCGAACTTCTTGATGCCGTAGACGACCGGCAGGATCGCCGCCAGGAACAGCACCACGCTGACCAGGTCGAGCCGCCCCGCGCCCGGGTCCTTGTACTCGGGCAGCAGCACCGGCGCCAGCAGCACCGGCACCAGCATGACCGGGACGCCCATCAGGAAGACGGAACCCCACCACCAGTGCTCCAGCAGCACACCGCCGATGACCGGTCCGATGGCGATGCCCACCGACAGGGCGGTGACCCAGGTCGCGATGGCGGTCGCCCGCTGCCGGTCGTCCTTGAACATGTGGATGATCAGCGACAGCGTCGAGGGCAGCACCGCGGCGCCGGCCACGCCGAGCAGGGCGCGCGCCACGATCAGCATCTCGGGGCTGGTGGAGTACGCCGCCAGCACCGAGGCCGCGATCACGCCGAGCGAGCCGAGGATCAGCAGCCTGCGGCGGCCGATGCGGTCCCCGAGCGTGCCCATGACGACCAGGAAGCCGCAGGTCATGAAGCCGTAGAGGTCGGTGGTCCACAGCAGTTGGGAGCTCGTCGGCTGAAGGTCGGCCGTCAGGTAGGGCGTGGCCAGCCACAGCACACCGAGGTCGGCGGTCATCAGCGTCACCGGAAGCAGCAGCGCCAGCAGTCCGAACCACTCGCGCGGCCCGGCCCGCAGCTCCACCGCGGGAGCGGTGTTCGAAGACATGGGTTCCCTCTTTCGTTCTCTGTGCCTGTGGGTGTCGGTCGGTCAGTGGGTCTGCCGGTACGCGCCGACGCGGGCGAGGATCTCGGCGGCGACGGTGTCCGGATCCTGCTGCGGCTGCCAGTGCGAGGTCTTCTCGAGCGTCAGGAGCCGGTACGGCCCGGTGACGTACTCCTCGGTCTTCGCCACCGCCAGTTCGCTGACCGCCGTGTCGGTGCGGCTGTAGACGAAGGTGGTGGGGACGGTGACCGGTCCGAAGTCCAGCGGGTCACCGAGGAGGTTGTTGGCGCGGTACCAGTTCAGGGCGGCGTCGAGCGTGCCGTCGGCGGTGTGCGTGGCGACGTACCGGGCGATCTGGGCGTCGGTGAGGACGCCCTCGCCGGCCTGGGTGAACCAGGCGTGCAGCTGGGCGGCGCCGTCGGCCAGGAAGTGGTCGGCGGCGCCGTCCGAGACGAGGAACTCGACGTACTGGGAGCTGTGCTGCTGCTCCTCGTCGACACGGTAGGCGTGCTGGTAGGCGTCGAGGTGCGGGATGGCCAGCGCGGTCAGGGAGCGCACCCGGCCGGGGTGCCGGGCCGCCAGGTACCAGGCCACCGCGGCGCCCCAGTCGTGGCCGACCACGTGGGCCGAGGACGCGCCCAGGGCGTCGAGGACGCCGAGCGCGTCGGCGGCGAGGTGCGGCAGCCGGTAGTCGGCCACGGCGGTGGGGCGGGCGTCCGGCGAGTAGCCCCGCTGGTCGGGGGCGACGGTGCGCAGGCCCGCGGCGTGCAGCAGCGGCGCCGTCTCGGTCCACGACTCCTTGTTGTGCGGGAACCCGTGCAGCAGCAGTACGGGTTCGCCGTCCTCGGGACCGGCGACGTCGACGTCGAAGACCAGGTCGTCGAGGGCGATCCGCGTCGCCGTCACCGCTGTGCTCCGGCGATCGCGGCCTCGATCGGCGCGTCGTGGAGGACCGCCGGGGAGTCCACGAGGCCGATGACCCGGGAGTAGGCGCGGGCCACCGCGGCGTCGCGGGTGGCGGCCTCCTGGACCTGGGCGATGAAGGCGTGCGCCTGCTGCACCTCGGGGGTGCGCTCGCCCTCGACCTCGGGGAAGCTGAGGTCGGCGCCCACGGCCATCTCCCAGCAGCCGTCGACGGCGTCCCGGGCGAGGTCCTCGAAGTACCGGAGCGGGTCCGGGCGGTGGGTGTCGGCGAGGTGTCGGCGCAGCACCAGGGAGCCGAGCGCGGAGACCGTCATGCCCTGCGCGTAGCTGGGGTTGAAGCTGCACACGGCGTCGCCGATGACCAGCAGACCGGCCGGGAAGTCGGTCATCCGCTGGTAGTGGCGGCGCAGGTTGGTCGGGAACTTGTAGGCGATCGGGTCGTCGATGGGTTCCGAGACCGTGAGCACCTCGTGGATGTCGGGTGCGGCGAGGGACTTGATGAAGCCGATGAAGCCCTCGGGGTCGGTGGGCGGGTGGTCGCCGAGGATGCCGTAGGCGGTGACGATGGCGCGGTCGCCGTCGATCTTCTGGCAGATCGCGCCGCGCGGCACGCCGGCCGAGGCGACCGTGTTGATGGAGATGTTGCCTTCGAACGCCTCGTCCGGGACGCGGTAGTAGCGGGTGGTGTAGCCGAGGCCGATCTTGTGCTTCTCCTCCTGGACGGCCTCGTAGCCGAACTCCTCCAGCCAGACCGAGGTGCGCGAACCGCGTCCGGTGGCGTCCACGACGAGGTCGGCGTGCAGGGTCTCCTCGGTGCCGTCCGCGCGGCGCACGACGACGCCGTTGACCTCGCGCCGGTCCGGTGTGGTCGTCAGGCTCTGGACGGTGGCCCGCTCCAGGAACGAGACCTCGGGCAGCGCGAGCACCCGGTCGCGCACGTGGCGCTCGAGGAACGGGCGGCTGGAGGTGAGGGCGATCAGCCCGGAGTCGACCTTGGCGAGCCGCTTGCCGTTGATGATCCAGCGAACGTCGTCGGCGACGTCACCGGTCTGGGCGCCGGCCGCCCTCATCTGCTCGGTGATGCCCGGGAAGTACTCCTCGGTGATCTGCTGGCCGCGGGCGAGCAGGCCGTGCAGGTGGTGCCCCTGCGGCAGCCCGCGGCGCAGTTCGTGCGGACCGGTCAGCTCGTCGCGGTCCACGACCGTGACGTTCGCGAAGGTCTCGGAGAGAGCACGGGCGGAGAAAAGGCCCGCCATGCTCCCGCCGAGCACTATCGCGCGGCCTTCGCGCTTTTTGCTCATAGCGATTTACTCTCCTTCGGCAAGCGGAGTGGAATCAAAAGCCGCGGCAATCAGAGATCAGTGGGACGACCTGGCCGCGCGGAATCGCGTGAGTCCGCCCAGACGGTATCCGCAGGCGTTCCACCGCCCGCTCACTGCTCGGCAATGGGCCGGTCATCAGGCATTCCAGCGGCGGCAGTTACCACACCGTGACTGATCACCTACCCGGTGTTTCTAGTCTTTCGTCACATTGCTTGCAAGGTCTGGAAGAGGTTTCGGGTCGCGGCCGCGTGGATTTTCCGCGGGCAGATGTCCGAACGACACAGCCAGGAAAGGGCAGCCGAGCGTGGTCACCAGTGAGAACAATTCCGTAGCAGCCGGGGCGCACACCGGGCAGGTGGAGCGGATCGCTGTCGTGGGACTGTCCTGCCGGCTCCCCGGGGCCGCGGATCCCGCGGCGTTCTGGGAGCTGCTGCACAGCGGTTCCGACGCCGTGACCGAGGTGCCGCCGGGCCGCTGGGACGTGCCCGCGGACGCGGTGCCCGGCTCGTCCGGGGCCCGGCGCGGGGCGTTCCTGGACGGTGTCGACCGGTTCGACGCCGGGTTCTTCGGCATCTCGCCGCGCGAGGCCGCCGCGATGGACCCGCAGCAGCGGCTCGTGCTCGAACTGACGTGGGAGGCCCTGGAGGACGCCGCGATCGTCCCGGCGTCGCTGCGCGGCAGCAGGACCGCCGTGTTCGTGGGCACCCTGCGCGACGACTACACCAACCTGCTCTACCAGTACGGGGACGAGGCGGTCACCCAGCACACGATGGCCGGGGTGAACCGGGGCGTCATCGCGGGCCGGGTCTCGTACCACCTGGGGCTGCGCGGTCCGAGTCTCACGGTGGACTCGGCGCAGTCGTCGTCGCTGGTCGCCGTGCACCTGGCGTGCGAGAGCCTGCGCAGCGGCGAGTCGACGACGGCCGTGGTGGCCGGCGTCAACCTCAATCTGCTGGCCGAGAACGCCACGACGGAGGAACGATTCGGCGCACTGTCCCCGGACGGTGTCTCGTACACCTTCGACGCGCGTGCCAACGGCTTCGTACCCGGCGAGGGCGGCGGCGTGGTGGTGCTCAAGCCGCTGTCGGCCGCCCTGGCGGACGGCAACCGGATCCATGGCGTGATCCGCGGCACGGCGGTCAACAACGACGGCGCCGCCGACGGACTCACCGTCCCCAGCGGCACCGCGCAGGAGCAGCTGATCCGCGAGGCGCACCGGCGCTCCGGGCTCGGCCCGAACGAGCGGGTCCAGTACGTCGAACTGCACGGCACCGGCACCCCGGTCGGCGACCCCGTCGAGGCCGCCGCGCTCGGCGCCGCCCTCGGCGCGGACCGCACCGACGCGGACGGCGCGCTGCGGGTCGGCTCGGTCAAGACCAACATCGGGCACCTGGAGGGCGCCGCCGGCATGGCGGGCCTGATCAAGACGCTGCTCGCCATCACCCACCGGGAACTTCCCGCCAGCCTGAACTTCCGGACCGCCAACCCGGCGATCCCGCTGGCCGAACTGGGTCTGGAGGTCCAGCGCGAGCTGTCCGCCTGGCCGCGTCCGGACCGTCCGCTGGTGGCCGGCGTCAGTTCGTTCGGCATGGGCGGCACCAACGCGCACGTCGTCGTCTGCGAGCCTCCCCTCCCGGCCGCGGAGCCGGACACCCTCACCGGCTCCGCGGCCCCCTCCTCGCTCTCCTGGGTGGTCACCGGGCACTCCGAGGAGGCGCTGCGCGGACAGGCCGCGCGGCTCGCCGAGTTCGCCGGCGCCGAGAACGCGCCCGACCCGCTCGACACCGGGTACTCGCTGGCGGCGGACCGTACGGTCTTCGAGCACCGCGCCGTAGTGGTCGGCGCCGACGGCGCGGCCCTGCTGGACGGTGTGCGGGCGCTGGCCGAGGGACGGCCGGGCGCCGGGGTGGTCCGGGGCCGCGGCGAGGCCGGTGCCACCGCTCTGCTGTTCACCGGGCAGGGGGCGCAGCGACCGGGCATGGGCCAGGAACTCTACGCCGAGCACCCCGTGTTCGCGGACGCCTTCGACGCCGTGGCCGAGCGGCTCGACCCGCTGCTGGGGCAGCCCCTGTGGGAGGTCATCGCCTCCGGAGCGGGCTTGGACGAGACCGGTCGCACCCAGCCGGCGCTGTTCGCGGTCGAAGTGGCGCTCTTCAGGCTGCTGGAGTCCTGGGGCGTGCGGCCCGGCTTCCTCGCCGGACACTCGATCGGCGAGCTGGCCGCCGCCCACGTCGCCGGCGTGCTGTCCCTCGACGACGCGGCGCGGCTGGTCGCGGCGCGGGCCCGGCTGATGCAGGCGCTGCCCGCCGGCGGTGCCATGATCGCCGTCGAGGCCACCGAGGAGGAGGTCCTCCCCCACCTGGAGGGACTGGAGGCGCGCCTGTCCCTCGCGGCGGTCAACGGGCCCGCCTCGGTGGTGATCTCGGGCGAGGCGGACGCGGCCGCGGACGTGGCGGCACGGCTCGCCGAGGCCGGGCGCCGGACGAAGCGCCTCACCGTCTCGCACGCCTTCCACTCGCCCCTCATGGACGGCATGCTCAAGGAGTTCCACAAGGTCGCCAAGGAACTCACTTACCACGCCCCGCGGATACCCGTCGTCTCCACCCTCACCGGCGCTCTCGCCTCCGGCGACGACCTGCGCACCCCCTGCTACTGGACGGAACAGGTCCGGCGCGCCGTCCGCTTCGCCGACGCCGTACGGACCCTGGACGGGCTCGGCGCGACGGTCCTCCTGGAGGTCGGCCCGGACGCGGTCCTCAGCTCCCTCGCCGACGCCACCCCCACGCTGCGCGCCGGGCGCCCCGAAACCCGGACGCTGCTCGCCGCGGTCGCCACCGCGTTCGTCCGTGGCGCCGACGTCGACTGGCGCGCGGTCCACGCGGACGCCGGCGGCCGCTCCGTGCCGCTGCCCACGTACGCGTTCCAGCGCCGCAGCCACTGGTTCGACGCCACGGCCCGCAAGGAGGTGCGGGCGCTCGCCCCGGTGGCCGACGAGGAGCGGTCACCGGCCGCGGCGTCTGGCGCTGCGCCGGCCGGCCGGGCCGAGCGTCTGCGGTTCGCCGAGCAGCTGGTGACGAGTCATGTCACCGCCGTCCTCGAGTACGGGGACGGCGAACGGCTCGATCCGCGCGTCCCGTTCCAGAAGCTCGGGTTCACCTCGTTGATGACGACGGAACTGCGTGCCGCCCTCGCCGAGGCCACCGGGCTGGCCCTGCCCGGCAGCCTGCTCTTCGACCACCCCACCCCGCGGGAACTGACCGCGTTCCTCGCCACGCGGCTGGCGGACGCGACCGACGAGCCGGACGCCGGGGAGGAGTTCGCCCGGCCCGCCGACGCCGACGAACCGATCGCGATCGTGGGTATGGCCTGCCGCTTCCCCGGCGGGGTCACGTCCCCGGAGCAGTTGTGGAAGCTCGTGTCGGAGGGCGGCGACGCGATCACCGAGTTCCCCGTGAACCGAGGCTGGCCCGACGACCTCTACGACGCCGACCCCGACCGCCCCGGCCGCAGCGCGGTCCGGCACGGCGGATTCCTGCACGACGCGGGCGAGTTCGACGCCGCCTTCTTCGGCATCTCGCCGCGCGAGGCGCTGGCCATGGACCCGCAGCAGCGGCTGCTCCTGGAGTCGGCGTGGGAGGCCGTGGAGCGGGCCGGGATCGACCCGGAGACGCTGCGCGGTTCCCGTACGGGCGTCTTCGTCGGCGCCACCGCGCTGGAGTACGGCCCGCGGATGCACGAGGCGCCCGAGTCCGTCCAGGGCAGTGTCCTGACCGGCAGCACGGCGAGCGTCATGTCCGGCCGGATCGCCTACCAGCTCGGGCTGCTCGGACCCGCGGTCACCACCGACACCGCCTGCTCGTCCTCGCTGGTCGCGCTGCACCTGGCGATCCGCTCCCTGCGCTCGGGCGAGACCAGCATGGCGCTGGCCGGCGGTGCGACCGTGATGTCGTCGCCCGGCATGTTCGTGGAGTTCTCGCGGCAGCGGGGTCTGGCGCCGGACGGGCGCTGCAAGTCCTTCGCCGCGGACGCGGACGGCACCGGCTGGAGCGAGGGCGTCGGCCTGCTGCTCGTCGAGCGCCTCTCCGACGCCCGCCGCAACGGCCACCGGGTACTGGCCGTGCTGCGCGGTTCCGCCGTCAACCAGGACGGCGCCTCCAACGGCCTCACCGCGCCCAACGGCCTGTCGCAGCAGCGCGTCGTCCGCCAGGCCCTGGCCGACTCCGGTCTGGCGGCCACCGAGGTCGACGCGGTCGAGGCGCACGGCACCGGCACCCGGCTCGGCGACCCCATCGAGGCCGAGGCCCTCATGGCCACCTACGGAAGCGGCCGGGACGGGCTCGCGCCGGTGTACCTGGGCTCCTTGAAGTCCAACATCGGCCACGCCCAGGCGGCCGCCGGTGTCGGCGGTGTCATCAAGATGGTCGAGGCCATCCGGCACGGGGTACTGCCCCGGACGCTGCACGTCGACGAGCCGTCACCGCGCGTGGACTGGAACGCGGGCGCGCTGGAGCTGCTCACCGAGGAGCGGGCCTGGCCCGACACCGGCCGGCCCCGGCGGGCCGCCGTGTCCTCCTTCGGCATCAGCGGCACCAACGCGCACGTCGTGCTCGAACAGGCCCCGGACGCGCCGCCGCCGTCCGCCGCGCCGCCCGCCGTCCGGGCTCCCGCCGTGCCCGCACCCTGGCTGCTGTCGGCCCGGGACCCCGACACGCTCCGGGCCCAGGCCGAGCGCCTGCGGGCGTACGCGGACGGTGACCGGGCGCCGGAACCGGCGGCGATCGGCCGGGCGCTCGCCACCACCCGTACCGCCTTCGAGCAGCGCGCCGTCGTCCTCGCCGCGGACCGGGACGGCTACCTGGCCGGTCTGGACGCGCTGGTCCGGGGCGCGGACGCGCCCGGCGTCGTCACCGGCAGCGCCCGGGGCGCGGGCCGCACCGCGTTCCTCTTCACCGGTCAGGGCGCCCAGCGGGCCGGCATGGGCCGGGAGCTGTACGCGCGCCATCCGGTGTTCGCCGAGGCCCTGGACGCCGCGCTCGACGCGCTCGACGCCCATCTGGACCTGCCGCTGCGCGAGGTGCTCTTCGCCGCGGAGGGCAGCCGCGAGGCCGCCCTGCTCGACGAGACGACGTACACGCAGCCCGCGCTGTTCGCCCTCGAAGTGGCACTGTTCCGGCTCCTGGAACACCACGGTGTCACCCCCGGTCTGCTGGCCGGGCACTCGGTCGGTGAGCTGTCCGCCGCGCACGCGGCCGGGGTGCTGAGCCTGGACGACGCCGCGAAACTGGTCGCCGCGCGCGGCCGGCTGATGCAGGCCGCCCGCTCGGGCGGTGCCATGATCGCCGTCGAGGCCGCCGAGGAGGAGGTCCTTCCGTACCTGGAGGGACTGGAGACACGGCTGTCCCTCGCGGCCGTCAACGGACCCGCGTCCGTGGTGATCTCCGGCGACGAGGAGCCGGCCCTCGAGGTCGCGGAACTGCTGCGGGCGTCGGGCCGCAGGACCAAGCGGCTCACGGTCTCGCACGCCTTCCACTCCCCGCACATGGACGGCATCCTCGACGCGTTCCGCGAGGTCGCGTCCACGATCGCCTTCTCGGCGCCCACCGTGCCGATCGTCTCCACGGTGACGGGCCGGCTCGCCACCGAGGCCGAACTCACCTCGCCCCACTACTGGGCGAACCAGATCCGCGCGGCCGTCCGCTTCCTCGACGCGGCCCGCGAACTCGCCGCCCAGGGCGCCACCGTGTTCGTCGAGGCCGGACCGGACGCCGTGCTGACCGCGCTCACCCGGGGCGCGCTGGAGGACACCGGGGCCACGGCCGTGGCGTTGATGCGGGCGGGCCGTCCGGAGGCCGAGACGCTGGCCCAGGGCCTGGCGGGCGCCCACGCCGCGGGGGCCGCCCTGGACGCGGCGACGTTCTTCCCCGGCGCCGGCACCGCCGACGGCCTGCCGACGTACGCCTTCCGGCGCACCCACTACTGGCTGGCGCCCGCGTCGCCCACCGATGCCCGCAGCCTCGGCCTGGACGCCCCGGAGCACCCGCTGCTGTCCACCTCCGTGGAACTGGCCGACCGGGAGGACACGCTGTTCACGGGGCGGCTGTCGCTGAGCGGCCACCCCTGGCTCGCGGACCACACCATCGGCTCGACCGTGCTGGTACCCGCCACCGCCTTCGTCGAGCTCGTCATGGCGGCCGGCGACCACCTCGGCGCCGGCCGGGTCGAGGACCTCACGCTGGAGGCACCGCTGCCGCTGACCGGCCGGGACGCCGTGCGGGTCCAGATCGCGGTCGGCGCCCCGGACGCCTCGGGGCTGCGGCCGTTCTCCGTCCACGCCCGTCCCGACACCGGCGACGACGGCACCGTCCGCCCCTGGACCCGGCACGTGACCGGTGCCCTCGCCACCGAGGCCGCCGTCCCCGAGCCCGACCCCGCCTTCGGCGTCTGGCCACCGCAGGGCGCCGCGGCCGAGCCGCTGGAGGGCGTGTACGACCGGCTGGCCGCGCTCGGCTACCACTACGGACCGGCCTTCCAGGGGCTGCGGGCCCTGTGGCGGCACGGCGAGGACCTGTACGCGGAGGTGCGGCTGCCGGACGAACACCGGGAGACCGCCGCAGGCTTCGGCGTGCACCCCGCGCTGTTCGACTCCGTCCTGCACCCCCTGGTGCTGGACGCGGGAGCCGACGGCGACTCCGGACGGATCCGGCTGCCCTTCGCCTGGTCCGGGATCGGCCTGCACGCCACCGGCGCCACCGGCCTGCGGATCCGGATCTCCCCCGACGGTCCGGACACCTACCGCGTCTCCATGGCGGACGACACGGGCGCCCCGGTCGCCGGCGTCGAGTCGCTGACGCTGCGCCCGGTCGACGCCCGTCGGCTCGCGGCCGACGCCGACGCCGCCCCGGCCGCCGCGCTGCACACCGTGGAGTGGACCCCCGTCCCCCTCCCGGCTAGGCGACGGTCCGGACTGGGCGGAGGCGGTCGACGGCCTCGACGCCGCCGCGGGCTCCGGCATCGTGGTCGTACGGCCGTCCGGCGCGCCCGACACCGCCGAGGGCGCGCACCGGCCCGTACGCCACGCGCTGGAGCTGGTCCAGCGGTGGCTGGCCGACGAACGGTTCGCCGACGGACGGCTGGCGTTCGTCACCCGGGGTGCCGTCGCGGCGCTGCCCGGCGACGACGTCACCGGCCTCGCCGCGGCACCGGTGTGGGGCCTGATCCGCTCGGTGCAGTCCGAGCACCCGGACCGCGTCGTGCTGGTGGACCTCGACGGTGACGACGACCGTCTGCTGCCCGCGGCTCTCGCGGCCGGGGAACCCCAACTCGCCGTCCGCGGCGGCAAGCTGTACGCCCCGCGGCTGGCCCGCCGCGACCCCGAGCCGGTGCGGAACGGGCCGGCCCCGGCTCCGGCTCCGGCACCGGCCCCGGCTCCAGATCCGGACGGCACCGTGCTCGTCACCGGCGGCACCGGCGGGCTCGGCGCGCTCCTCGCCCGGCACCTCGTCACCGAGCACGGCGTGCGCCATCTGCTGCTCAGCAGCCGCCGCGGCCCCGGCACGCCGGGCGCCGACGAGCTGCGGTCGGAACTGACCGCGCTGGGCGCCGAGGTGACCGTGGTCGCCGCCGACGCCGCCGACCGGGACGCCCTCGCCGGACTGCTCGCCGCCGTCGACCCCCGGCATCCGCTGACGGCGGTGGTGCACACCGCGGGCGTCCTCGACGACGCGACCGCCCAGTCGCTCACACCGGAGCAACTGGCCAGGGTGCTGCGCCCCAAGGTCGACGCGGCCCGGCATCTGCACGAGCTGACGAAGGACCTCGACCTGGCGGCCTTCGTGCTGTTCTCCTCGGTGTCCGGCATCACCGGCACCGCGGGCCAGGCCAACTACGCGGCGGCCAACACCTATCTGGACGCCCTGGCCGCGCACCGCCGCGCCTCCGGGCTGCCCGCGACCTCGCTCGCCTGGGGCCTGTGGGACGCCTCGCACGGCATGGGCGGCACCCTCGGCGATTCCGACCTCGCCCGCTGGGCCCGCGCCGGGATGACCCCGCTCACCCCGGAGCAGGGACTTGCCCTGTTCGACACGGCGCTGGAGAGCACCGAGCCGCTGCTGGTACCGGTGGCGCTGGACCTGACCCGCTTCCGTACCGGCGCCGAACCGCTGCCCGCGCTCCTGCGCGGACTCGTGCGCACCCGTGCCCGTCGCGTCGCACAGACCGGTGCGGGCACCGGGGGCGCCGGATCGGACTGGGCGCGCCGGATCGCGGCACTGCCCGAGGACAAGCGCCGCGACGCCGCCCTGGGCCTGGTCCGGGACACCGTCGCCGCGATCCTCGGCCACGCGGGCGGCACCTCCGTCGACCCCGAACGCGCTTTCAACGACATCGGCTTCGACTCGATGGCCGGCGTGGACCTGCGCAACCGCCTGGGCGCCGCCACGGGTCTGCGGCTGCCCGCCACGGTGGTCTTCGACCATCCGACGCCCGGGGCCGTGGCATCCCATCTGCTCTCCCGGGTCTCCGAGTCCTCGCGGCCGGCCGTCGGGCCGACGCCGGCCCGGCGGCGCGGCCCGGCCGACGAGCCGATCGCGATCGTCGGTATGGCCTGCCGCTACCCCGGTGGAGTGTCCTCGCCCGAGGAGCTGTGGCGGCTGGTGGCGGACGGCGTGGACGCCGTCACCGAGTTCCCGGTCAACCGGGGCTGGGACCTGGAGGGCCTGTACGACCCGGACCCGGAGCAGACCGGTACCTCGTACGTCCGCGAGGGCGGCTTCCTGCACGACGCCGACCTGTTCGACCGGGAGTTCTTCGGCATCTCCCCGCGCGAGGCGACGGCCACCGACCCGCAGCAGCGGCTGCTGCTGGAGACCGCCTGGGAGACCTTCGAGAACGCCGGTCTCGACCCCGCCCTGCTGCGCGGTTCCAACACCGGTGTGTTCACCGGCGCGATGTACGACGACTACGCGTCGCGGCTGGCGTCCGCTCCGGATGAGTTCGAGGGGTTCCTGCTCGCCGGGAACCTGTCCAGCGTCGTGTCGGGCCGGCTGTCCTACACGTACGGCCTGGAGGGTCCGGCGGTCACCGTGGACACGGCGTGCTCGTCGTCGCTGGTGGCGCTGCACATGGCGGCCGGTGCGCTGCGTGCCGGGGAGTGCGACCTCGCGCTCGCGGGCGGGGTGACGGTGATGAACGGTCCCAGCACGTTCGTGGAGTTCTCGCGGCAGCGGGGTCTGTCGCCGGACGGGCGCTGCAAGTCCTTCGCCGCGGGCGCCGACGGCACCGGCTGGAGCGAGGGCGTCGGCCTGCTGCTCGTCGAGCGGCTCTCCGACGCCCGCCGCAACGGCCACCAGGTACTCGCGGTCGTCCGCGGCTCGGCCGTCAACCAGGACGGCGCCTCCAACGGCCTCACCGCACCCAACGGCCCCTCCCAGGAACGAGTCATCCGCCAGGCCCTGGCCAACGCCGGCCTGACCCCCGCCGACGTCGACGCCGTCGAAGCACACGGCACCGGCACCACCCTGGGCGACCCGATCGAGGCACAGGCACTACTGGCCACCTACGGCCAGGAACGACCCGACGGACGCCCCCTCTACCTCGGCTCACTCAAGTCCAACATCGGACACAGCCAGGCCGCCGCCGGAGTCGGCGGGATCATCAAGATGATCCAGGCGATGCGCCACGAAGTACTGCCCAAGACCCTGCACGTCGACGCACCGTCCCCGCACGTCGACTGGGAGACGGGCACCCTGGCGCTCCTCACGGAGGAGGCCCCCTGGCCGGCCGCCGGCCGGCCGCGCCGGGCGGGCGTGTCCTCCTTCGGCATCAGCGGCACCAACGCCCACGTGATCGTGGAGGAGGCACCCGCGGCACCCGTGGACCGCCGCCCGGCCGCCGGCCCCGAGTCCCCGGGCGGCGTGGTGCCGTGGATCGTGTCCGGGAAGGACGAGACCGCGCTGCGGGCCCAGGCAGGCAGGCTGCACCAGCACGTGCTGGAGCACCCGGACCTGTCTCCCGCCGACGTCGGCCTCTCCCTCGCGACCACCCGCGCGGTCCTGGACGAGGGGGCGGCCGTCGTCGGCGCCGACCGCGAGTCGCTGCTGCGGGGTCTCGCGGCGATCGAGCGCGGTGAGTCGGCCGGAGTCGTCCGGGCCCGTTCGGCACGGCCGGGGAAGACCGCGTTCCTGTTCACCGGGCAGGGCAGCCAGCGGCTCGGCATGGGACGCGAACTCTACGAGAGCAGTCCCGTGTTCGCGAAGGCGCTGGACGAGGTGTGCTCCCGGTTCCGGGCCGAACTCGCCCGCCCGGTCAAGGACGTGCTGTTCGCCCGGGAGGACTCCGCGACCGCCGCCCTGATCGACCAGACCGCGTTCACGCAGGCCGCGCTGTTCTGCATCGAGGTCGCGCTGTACCGGCTCTTCGAGCATCACGGATTCACTCCCGACTACCTTCTCGGCCACTCCATCGGCGAGGTCACCGCCGCGTATCTCGCCGGGGTGCTCGACCTGGACGACGCCTGCTGCCTGGTCGCCGAACGCGGCCGGTTGATGCAGGCCGCCCGCGAGGGGGGCGCGATGGCCGCCGTGCAGGCCTCCGAGGAGGAGGTGTACGCCTCGATCGCGCCGTACGGCGACGCGGTGGGCATCGCCGGCGTCAACGGTCCCGAGTCGATGGTGATCTCCGGGGACGAGGACGTCGTGGAGGAGGTCACCGCGGCCTGGCGGGCCAGGGGTGTCCGCACGAAGCGGCTGCCGGTGTCGCACGCCTTCCACTCCGCGCACATGGACGAGATCCTCGACGAGTTCCGCGAGGTGGCCTCCGGGCTGTCCTTCCGGGCGCCGCGCATCCCCGTCGTGTCCAACGTGACCGGCACCCTCGCCACCGACGCGCAGCTGACCTCGCCGGACTACTGGGCCACCCACATCCGGGAGGCGGTGCGCTTCCTGGACGGGGTGCGCTTCCTCGAGGCCCAGGGCGTCACCGACTTCCTGGAACTCGGCCCGGACGCGGTACTCACCGCGCTCACCCGGGGCAGCCTGGATGAGGGCGCCGGTGCCCTGGTCGCGGCGCTGCGCCGGGGCCGGCCCGAGGCCGAGACCGTCGCCGCGGCGATCGCCGCACTGCGGCTGCGCGGCGCGGCCCCCGACTGGGACACGGTCTTCCCCGGCGCCCGTCGGGTCGCCCTGCCGACGTACGCCTTCCAGCACGAGCGGTACTGGCTGGACGGTGCGGAGTCACCCGCCGACGCGGCGGGGCTCGGCCTGTCCGCCGCCGATCATCCGCTGCTCGGGGCCGCCGTGCGCATGGCGCACCGCGACGAGTACCTGTTCACCGGCCGCCTGTCCCGCCGTTCCCAGCCCTGGCTGACCGAGCACGCGGTGCACGGCACGGTGCTGGTGCCGGCGACCGGGCTGCTGGAGCTGGCGGTGCGGGCCGGCGGGCAGTTGGGCGCGGAGCGGGTCGAGGAGCTGACGCTGTCGGCACCGCTGGTCCTGCCCGAGCAGGGCGGTGTCCAGGTGCAGCTCGCGATCGGCGAGGCCGACGGTGCCGGGCGGCGCACGGTCGAGGTCTTCTCTCGGCTCGACGACGGCGACGTCGCCGCGGACCGCCCGTGGACGTCGCACGCGAGCGGGGCCCTGACCCCGGTCGCCGGCGTCTTTGACGAGCCGCCGCTGCCGTGGCCGCCCGCCGGTGCCCGCGAGGTGCCGCTCGACGGGGCCTACGACCGGCTGACCGACTCGGGTTATGCCTACGGTCCGGCCTTCCGGGGCCTGCGGCGGGTCTGGCGCGGCGACGGCGAGATCTACGCCGAGGTCGCCCTGCCCGAGGAGCAGCGCGCCGGCGCCGGACGGTACGTCCTGCACCCGGCCCTGCTCGACGCCGCACTGCACCCGCTGCTGCCGGGCGTCGCCGACCAGGACCGCGCGGCGCTGCTGCCGTTCGCCTGGTCCGGGGTGACCGTGCACGCGACCGGCGCCTCCGTGCTACGGGTCCGGCTCGCGCTGTCCGGACAGGACTCGGACACGCTGGAGGCGGCGTTGACGGTGGCGGACGGAACCGGTGCCCCAGTGGCCTCGGTCGAGTCCCTGCTGCTGCGCCCGCTGTCCAAGGACGCACTGCGCGAGGCCGCCTCCACCGCCCGCGACGGACTCTTCCGCGTCGCCTGGAACACCCTGCCCGCCACCGACACCACCGCCACCGACACCACCGGCTGGGCCGTCGTCGGCGACGTGACAGTCGACGGAGCGAGCAGGCACGCGAGCCTGGACGCGGTGAGGGCCGAGGGCTCCGTCCCCCGGACGGTTGTGTTCACCCCGCCCGTCCCGGACGGTGACGTGCCGGAAGCGGCCCACACCGCCCTGCGCGACGCCCTCAACGCCACACAGTCATGGCTCGCCGACGAACGCACCAACGACACCACCCTCGCCGTCGTCACCCGCGGCGCCCTCGCCACCCGCGAAGGACAGCCCACCGACCCCGCACAGGCCGGCCTGTGGGGCCTGCTCCGCGTCGCCCAGACCGAAAACCCCGGCCGCATCACCCTCATCGACACCGACACCGACACCATCCCCACCACCGCCCTCACCAGCCACGAACCCCAACTCGCCCTGCGCGACAACACCCTCCTCGTCCCCCGCCTCGCCCGCACCACCAACCAGCACACCGAACAGCCCCGCTGGGACCGCGGCACCGTCCTCATCACCGGCGCCACCGGCGCCCTCGGCACCGTCCTCGCCCGCCACCTCGTCACCCGGCACGGCACCCGACACCTCCTCCTCCTCAGCCGACGCGGCACCAACGCCCCCGGCGCACGAGAACTCCAGCAGGAACTCACCACCCTCGGCGCCACCGTGACCATCGCCGCCTGCGACGCCGCCGACCGAAACGCCCTCACCTCCCTCCTCCACACCATCCCCGCCGAACACCCCCTCACCGCCGTCGTCCACACCGCCGGCACCCTCGACGACGGTCTGCTCTCCTCGCTCACCGAGGAGCGGCTCGCCGGTGTACTGCGTCCGAAGGTCGACGCGGCCTGGAACCTGCACGAACTCACCAAGGATCTCGACCTGGAGGCATTCGTCCTCTACTCCTCCGTCGCCGGCCTGATCGGCAACGCCGGCCAGGCCAACTACGCCGCCGGGAACACCTTCCTGGACGCCCTCGCCCAGCACCGCAGGGCACTCGGACTGCCCGCCGTCTCCCTCGCCTGGGGCCTGTGGGACCAGGCCAGCACCATCAGCGGACAACTCGACCAGACCGACCTGCGCCGGCTCGCCCGGCTGGGCCTGCTGCCGCTGTCGTCCGCGGACGCGATGGAGCTGTTCGACGCGGCTCCGGCCACCGGCGAGGCGGTGCTGGCCGTCACCCGGCTGGACACCGGCGCACTGCGCAAGCAGGGCGAGCGTCTGCTCCCGCTGCTGCGGGACCTCGCGCCGGCCGCGCCGCGCCGTGCGGCGGCGGGCACCGGCGGTGCCGACGGCGGCCCCTCGCTGGCGGAGCGGCTCGGTGCCCTGCCGGACGAGGAGCGGCGCGTCGAGGCCCTGACGGATCTCGTGCGCACCCAGGTGGCCGCGGTGCTCGGCCACTCCGACCCCGGTTCCGTCGACCCCGGCCGGGCCTTCCAGGAGCTGGGCTTCGACTCACTGACAGCAGTCGAGCTCCGCAACCAGCTGAGCACCACGAGCGGACTGCGCCTGCCCACCACCCTGGTCTTCGACCACCCCACCCCCGCCGCCCTCGCCGCCCATCTGCGGCAGCGGATCACGGTCGAGGAGGGAGCGGCGGCCACGCCGGTCCTCGCGGATCTGGACAGGCTGAAGTCGGCCATCCGGACCGCTTCGGCGGACCGGGACGCGTTCGACCGGATCACCGACCGGCTGCGCGAGTTGCTGGACATCGCCGACACGGCGAACGGCACCGCGACCGGGGACGACGACACCGACCGGGACCTGGACACAGCCAGCGACGAGGAGCTGTTCGCCCTCCTCGACGACCTCGGCTGACCGGGGCACCGGACAGCGACACGCGGATCCGCCGGCCGGCGGGCAGCACACGGACGCGCACGAGCCGCGCCTGCGCCCCGCCGGCCGCACCGCCAACCAACCATCATCCACGAGCCACACCACGTCGGGGAGCTGAAATCACGTGGCCAACGAGCAAGAACTCCGCGAGTACCTCAAGCGGGCGATCGCCGATGCGCGCGACGCGCGCAGGCGCCTGCGCGAAGCCGAGGACAAGGCCCACGAGCCCATCGCGATCATCGGCATGGCGTGCCGCTACCCCGGAGGGGTCGCCACGCCGGAGGACCTGTGGCGGCTGGTCGACGACGGTGTGGACGCGGTCGGCGGCTTCCCCGCCAACCGCGGGTGGGACCTGGAGCGGCTGTACGACCCGGACCCGGACGCGGCGGGCACCTCGTACACGACCGAGGGCGGTTTCCTGCACGGGGCCGACGAGTTCGACCCGGAGTTCTTCGGGATGTCGCCGCGTGAGGCCCTCGCCGTGGACCCGCAGCAGCGGCTGCTGCTGGAGACCACCTGGGAGGCGTTCGAACGGGCCGGCCTCGATCCGGCGTCGTTGCGCGGCAGCCGCACCGGCGTCTTCACGGGTCTGATGTACAACGACTACGGCTCCCGCCCGAACCTCCCCGCCGAGGGGAACGAGGGCTATCTGTTCAGCGGCAGCGCGGGCAGCATCGCCTCGGGCCGGCTGGCGTACACCTTCGGGCTGGAGGGCCCGACGGTCACCGTGGACACGGCGTGCTCGTCGTCGCTGGTCGCCCTGCACATGGCGGCCGGTGCGCTGCGTGCCGGGGAGTGCGACCTCGCGCTCGCGGGCGGCGCGGCCGTGATGTCCACGCCGACCGCCTTCGTCGAGTTCTCCAGGCTGCGCGGACTGGCTCCGGACGGTCGCTGCAAGTCCTTCTCCGAGCACGCCGACGGCACCGGCTGGGCCGAGGGTGTCGGCCTGCTGCTGGTCGAGAAGCTGTCCGACGCCCGCCGCAACGGCCACCGGGTGCTGGCGGTCGTCCGCGGCTCGGCCGTCAACCAGGACGGCGCCTCCAACGGCCTCACCGCGCCCAACGGCCCCTCCCAGGAACGGGTCATCCGCCAGGCGCTGGCCCACTCGGGTCTCACCCCCGCCGACGTGGACGCCGTCGAGGCGCACGGCACCGGTACCTCGCTCGGCGACCCGATCGAGGCGGAGGCACTGCTGGCGACCTACGGCCAGGAGCGGGCGGAGGGGCGTCCGCTGTACCTGGGCTCGCTGAAGTCCAACATCGGGCACAGCCAGGCCGCCGCCGGGGTCGGCGGGATCATCAAGATGGTGCAGGCGATCCGGCACGGTGTGCTGCCCGCGACCCTGCACTCCGCGGAGCGTTCGAGCCGGGTCGACTGGGAGGCGGGCGCGGTCGAGCTGCTGACCGAGGCGCGGCCCTGGCCGGAGACCGGGGCACCGCGCCGGGCCGGAGTGTCGTCGTTCGGCTTCGGCGGCACCAACGCGCACGTGGTCATCGAGCAGGCCGTGGAGCCGACGGACGAGGATGCCCGGGACGGGGACGAGCCCACGTCCGAGGCCCCGGCGCAGGCGAATGTCCCGGCGCCGCCGGTGCTGCCGTGGGTGCTGTCCGGGCGCACCCGGGAGGCCGTGACCGCTCAGGCACGCAGGCTGCTGTCGTACGCGACGGAGCACGAGGAGGTCGAGCCCGCCCATGTCGCGCAGTCACTGATCCACGACCGGTCGGTTTTCGACCACCGTGCGGTGGTGGTGGGGGCGGACCGGGAGGAACTGCTCACCGGACTACAGGCCCTGGCCGACGGCCGGCCCACCCCCACCAACGTCGTCCAGGACACCAAACACACCGGGAAGACCGCCTTCCTCTTCACCGGCCAGGGCGCCCAGCACACCGGCATGGGCATGGACCTCTACCACACCTACCCCGCCTACGCCCACGCCTTCGACACCATCGCCACCCACCTCGACCCCCACCTCGACCAACCCCTCCACCACACCATCACCACCGGCCACCACCTCCACCAGACCGGCAACACCCAACCCGCCCTCTTCGCCACCGAAGTCGCCCTCTACCGACTCCTCGAAACCTGGGGCATCACCCCCGACTACCTCACCGGACACTCCATCGGCGAACTCGCCGCCGCCCACATCTCCGGCATCCTCACCCTCCAAGACGCCTGCACCCTCGTCACCGCCCGCGCCCGCCTCATGCAAAACCTCCCCACCACCGGCACCATGATCGCCCTCCAAGCCACCGAAGAAGAAATACTCCCCCACCTCACCGGACACGAACACCACCTCACCATCGCCGCCATCAACAGCCCCACCTCCCTCGTCATCTCCGGCAACCAAACCGCCGCCAACCACATAGCCGCCAAACTCACCGAACAAGGCAGAAAAACCAAAACCCTCACCGTCTCCCACGCCTTCCACTCCCCCCACATGGACGGCATGCTCCACGACTTCCACCACACCGCCGCCCAACTCACCTACCACCAACCCACCATCCCCATCGTCTCCACCCTCACCGGAAACCTCGCCACCCACAACGACCTCCGCACCCCCACCTACTGGACCGACCAACTCCGCAACACCGTCCGCTACACCCAAGCCCTCCACACCCTCCACACCGCCGGCGTCACCACCTACACCGAAATCGGCCCCGACGCCACCCTCACCCCCCTCACCACGAACACCATCGGCGACACCGACGGCACAGCAGCCATCGCCACCCTGCGCGCCGGACGGCCCGAGCCGCGGCAGGTACTCGCGGCGGTCGGCGAGTTGTACGCACGTGGCCGGCGCGTCGACTGGGACGCGTTCTTCGGCGGCCGGCCCGGCCGGTCCGTGTCCGTGGACCTGCCGACGTACGCCTTCCAGCGCGACCGGTACTGGCTCGACGTCACGGAGGCCGCCGCCGACGCCTCCGGCCTCGGGCTGACCCCGACGGACCACCCGATCCTCGGTGCCACGCTCGATCTGGCGGACGGCGAGCAGACCGTCTTCACGAGTCGGCTGTCCCTGCGCACACATCCCTGGCTGGCCGACCACACCGTGGCCGGCACCACTCTGCTGCCGGGCACGGGCTTCGTGGAACTTGCCGTGCTGGCCGGTCAGCGCCTGGGCTGCCCGCGGGTCGAGGAGTTGACGCTGTCGGCTCCGCTGGTCCTGCCGGAGCGGGACGGCGTGCGGGTACAGCTCGTGGTCGGCGAGGCCGACGGCGCGGGCCGCCGGGCGGTCGACGTGTACGCACGTCCCGACGGCGGCGACGAGACACCCGGCGCCGTTGCCGAGGCCCGCCAGTGGACGGCTCTCGCGAAGGGCGTGCTGGCGCCCGCCGCCGGAACCGGCACGGCGGCGGACGGTCTGCCGGTCTGGCCGCCGACGGGCGCGAGTGAGGTGCCGCTCGACGGGGCCTACGACCGGCTGGCGGTCCAGGAGTACGAGTACGGTCCGGCCTTCCGGGGCCTGCGGCGGGTCTGGCGCGGCGACGGCGAGATCTACGCCGAGGTCGCCCTGCCCGAGGAGCAGCGCGCCGGCGCCGGACGGTACGTCCTGCACCCGGCCCTGCTCGACGCCGCACTGCACCCGCTGCTGCCGGGCGTCGCCGACCAGGACCGCGCGGCGCTGCTGCCGTTCGCCTGGTCCGGGGTGACCGTGCACGCGACCGGCGCCTCCGTGCTCCGCGTGCGACTGACCCTCACCGGGTCCGACGTGGCGGCGTTGACGGTGGCGGACGGAACCGGTGCCCCGGTGGCCTCGGTCGAGTCCCTGCTGCTGCGCCCGCTGTCCAAGGACGCACTGCGCGAGGCCGCCTCCACCGCCCGCGACGGACTCTTCCGCGTCGCCTGGAACACCCTGCCCGCCACCGACACCACCGCCACCGACACCACCGGCTGGGCCGTCGTCGGCGACGTGACAGTCGACGGAGCGAGCAGTTACGCCGACCTCGGCGCCGTGGCGAACGCCGATCCCGTCCCGGGCACCGTCCTGTACGCCCCGCCCGTCCCGGACGGTGACGTGCCGGAAGCGGCCCACACCGCCCTGCGCGACGCCCTCGCCACCACGCAGTCCTGGCTCGCCGACGAACGCACCAACGACACCACCCTCGCCGTCGTCACCCGCGGCGCCCTCGCCACCCGCGAAGGACAGCACACCGACCCCGTACAGGCCGGCCTGTGGGGCCTGCTCCGCGTCGCCCAGACCGAAAACCCCGGCCGCATCACCCTCATCGACACCGACACCGACACCATCCCCACCACCGCCCTCACCAGCCACGAACCCCAACTCGCCCTGCGCGACGACACCCTCCTCGTCCCCCGCCTGGCCCGCACCACCAACCAGCACACCGAACAGCCCCGCTGGGACCGCGGCACCGTCCTCATCACCGGCGCCACCGGCGCCCTCGGCACCGTCCTCGCCCGCCACCTCGTCACCCGGCACGGCACCCGACACCTCCTCCTCCTCAGCCGACGCGGCACCAACGCCCCCGGCGCACGAGAACTCCAGCAGGAACTCACCACCCTCGGCGCCACCGTGACCATCGCCGCCTGCGACGCCGCCGACCGAAACGCCCTCACCTCCCTCCTCCACACCATCCCCGCCGAACACCCCCTCACCGCCGTCGTCCACACCGCCGGCACCCTCGACGACGGTCTGCTCTCCTCGCTCACCGAGGAGCGGCTCGCCGGTGTACTGCGTCCGAAGGTCGACGCGGCCTGGAACCTGCACGAACTCACCAAGGATCTCGACCTGGAGGCATTCGTCCTCTACTCCTCCGTCGCCGGCCTGATCGGCAACGCCGGCCAGGCCAACTACGGCGCCGGGAACACCTTCCTGGACGCCCTCGCCCAGCACCGCAGGGCACTCGGACTGCCCGCCGTCTCCCTCGCCTGGGGCCTGTGGGACCAGGCCAGCACCATCAGCGGACAACTCGACCAGACCGACCTGAAGCGCATGGAGCGCACCGGGCTGCTGCCGCTGTCGTCCGCGGACGCGATGGAGCTGTTCGACGCGGCCCCGGCCACCGGCGAAGCGGTCCTCGCGGCAACCCGGCTGAACCTGGGTGCCCTGCGCAAGCAGAGCGACGGCCCGCACCTCCTCTTCCGCGGCCTCGTCCCGGCCGCCCCGCGCCGGGCGGCCGCCGCGCAGGCCGACGGCGGTTCGTCGCTGGAGCAGCGGCTGGCTCCGCTGTCCGCGGCCGAGCGCGAGCAGGCGCTCACGGATCTCGTGCGCACCCAGGTCGCGGCGGTGCTCGGACACTCGGACCCCGGCACGATCGAGTCCGGCCGGGCCTTCCAGGAGCTGGGCTTCGACTCACTGACGGCGGTCGAACTCCGTAACCGGCTGAGCACCACGAGCGGACTGCGCCTGCCCACCACCCTGGTCTTCGACCACCCCTCCCCCGCCGCCCTCGCCGCCCATCTCTCGGCGGAGCTGTTCGGCGAGCAGGAGTCGAACGTGCCGGCCGTGGTGGCCGCCGACTCGGCGTCCCTGGAGCCGATCGCGATCGTCGGCATGGCCTGCCGCTACCCGGGCGGGGTGTCCTCGCCCGAGGAGCTGTGGCGGCTGGTGGCGGACGGCGTGGACGCCGTCACCGAGTTCCCGGTCAACCGGGGCTGGGACCTGGAGAACCTGTACCACCCGGACCCGGACCACGTGGGGACGACGTACGCCCGGGGCGGCGGCTTCCTGCACGACGCCGACCTGTTCGACGCGGAGTTCTTCGGGATGTCGCCGCGTGAGGCGCTCGCCGTGGATCCGCAGCAGCGGCTGCTGCTGGAGACCGCCTGGGAGACGGTCGAGAACGCCGGCATCGTCCCCGCGTCGCTGCGCGGCAGCCGCACCGGTGTGTTCACCGGCGTGATGTACCACGACTACGGCTCCCAACTGAACACGGTCCCCGAGGACCTGGAGGGCTATCTCGCCAGCGGCAACGCCGGCAGTGTGGCTTCGGGCCGGGTCTCGTACAACCTGGGCCTGGAGGGTCCGGCGGTCACCGTGGACACGGCGTGCTCGTCGTCGCTGGTCGCCCTGCACATGGCGGCCGGGGCGCTGCGTGCCGGGGAGTGCGACCTCGCGCTCGCGGGCGGGGTCACCGTCATGTCGAGCCCGACTTCCTACGTGGAGTTCTCACGTCAGCGGGGTCTGTCGCCGGACGGCCGCTGCAAGCCGTTCGCGGCCGCCGCCGACGGCACCGGCTGGAGCGAGGGCGTCGGCCTGCTGCTCGTCGAGCGCCTCTCCGACGCCCGCCGCAACGGCCACCAGGTACTCGCGGTCGTCCGCGGCTCGGCCGTCAACCAGGACGGCGCCTCCAACGGCCTCACCGCACCCAACGGCCCCTCCCAGGAACGAGTCATCCGCCAGGCCCTGGCCAACGCCGGCCTGACCCCCGCCGACGTCGACGCCGTCGAAGCACACGGCACCGGCACCACCCTGGGCGACCCGATCGAGGCACAGGCACTACTGGCCACCTACGGCCAGGAGCGGGCGGAGGGGCGTCCCCTCTACCTCGGCTCACTCAAGTCCAACATCGGACACAGCCAGGCCGCCGCCGGAGTCGGCAGCGTCATCAAGATGATCCAGGCGATGCGCCACGAAGTACTGCCCAAGACCCTGCACGTCGACGCACCGTCCCCGCACGTCGACTGGGAGACGGGGGCGGTCGAACTTCTCACCGAGGCACGGGAGTGGCAGACGTACGGCCGTCCGCGCCGCGCCGCCGTCTCGTCCTTCGGCATCAGCGGCACCAACGCCCATGTGGTGATCGAGCAGACGGAGCCGACCGGCCGGCCCGAGCAGCCGGAGTCGGCGTCCGCCACCCCGCTGCCGGCCGTCCCGTGGGTGCTGTCGGGCCGGACCCCGGAGGCCGTGGCCGGGCAGGCGCGGCGGCTGCTGTCACACGTCGAGGCACGCCCCGAAGCGTCCCTGATGGACATCGGTCTCTCGCTGGCGGTCGGCCGGTCGCAGTTCGAGCACCGGGCGACGGTCGTCGGCGCGGACCGCGAGGAACTGCTGGCCGGGCTGCGGACGCTGGCTTCCGGTGCCACGACGCAGACAGCGGTACGGGACACCAGGCACGCCGGGAAGACCGCGTTCCTCTTCACCGGCCAGGGCGCCCAGCACACCGGCATGGGCATGGACCTTTACGACACCTACCCCGCCTACGCCCACGCCTTCGACACCATCGCCACCCACCTCGACCCCCACCTCGACCAACCCCTCCACCACACCATCACCACCGGCCACCACCTCCACCAGACCGGCAACACCCAACCCGCCCTCTTCGCCACCGAAGTCGCCCTCTACCGACTCCTCGAAACCTGGGGCATCACCCCCGACTACCTCACCGGACACTCCATCGGCGAACTCGCCGCCGCCCACATCTCCGGCATCCTCACCCTCCAAGACGCCTGCACCCTCGTCACCGCCCGCGCCCGCCTCATGCAAAACCTCCCCACCACCGGCACCATGATCGCCCTCCAAGCCACCGAAGAAGAAATACTCCCCCACCTCACCGGACACGAACACCACCTCACCATCGCCGCCATCAACAGCCCCACCTCCCTCGTCATCTCCGGCAACCAAACCGCCGCCAACCACATAGCCGCCAAACTCACCGAACAAGGCAGAAAAACCAAAACCCTCACCGTCTCCCACGCCTTCCACTCCCCCCACATGGACGGCATGCTCCACGACTTCCACCACACCGCCGCCCAACTCACCTACCACCAACCCACCATCCCCATCGTCTCCACCCTCACCGGAAACCTCGCCACCCACAACGACCTCCGCACCCCCACCTACTGGACCGACCAACTCCGCAACACCGTCCGCTACACCCAAGCCCTCCACACCCTCCACACCGCCGGCGTCACCACCTACACCGAAATCGGCCCCGACGCCACCCTCACCCCCCTCACCCAGCAAACCCTCGACAACACCACCGCCATCCCCCTCCTCCGCCACAACCACCCCGAAACCCACACCCTCCTCACCGCCATCAGCCGACTCCACAACCGCGGCATCCCCATCAACTGGAACCACCTCTTCACCAACACCCACGCCACACACACCCCCCTACCCACCTACGCCTTCCAACACGAACGGTTCTGGCTGAAGGGGTCGGCGCAGTCCGGCGACGCGGGCCAGGGGCTCACTCCGACGGGTCATCCGCTGCTGGGTGCCGCGGTCACCGTCGCGGGCGCCGATCAGGTGCTGTTCACCAGTCGGCTGTCGCTGCGCAGCCATCCGTGGTTGGCCGAGCAGGCGGTGTTCGACGCGCCCGTACTGCCCGTCTCCGCCCTGGTGGAGCTGGCCCTCCGTGCGGGCGACGAACTGGGCGTCCCGGGCGGGCTCGCGGAGCTGGACCTGCGCGCGCCGGTCGTTCTGCCCGAACAGGGTTCTCTGCAGCTCCAGTTGGGCGTGGGTCCGACGGACGAGGCCGGACGGCGGCCGTTCACCCTGCACAGCAGGCCGGACGACTCGGACGCTCCCTGGAAGGTGCACGCCCATGGCGCCTTCGAGTCCGTGGACGGCGGTGCCACGCCCACCGGTCCGTCGCCGGACGCGGACGCGACCGATGTGCGGCTGGCCGAGGAGCTGTTGCCGGACGCCGCCCGCTACGAGCTGCATCCGGCCCTGCTGGAGGCGGCGGTCATGGTGGCTGCGGGGACCGGGGAGGCCGGTACCACGCCGGTACCGGCCCACTGGCGGGGCGTGCGGCTGCACGCGTCGGGTGCCACCGCCGTACGGGTCCGGGTCGGCGTCCCGGACGAGAACGGTGTCACCGTGCTGCTGTCCGACGCCGCAGGGCAGCCTGTCGTCACGGTCGAGAGGCTGACCTTCCGGGATGTCCCGGACGCCGAGTTCGCGGTGGCCTCCGAGGCCGGCCGGCCGCTGTTCCGGCTCGACTGGGACCGGACCGCGCTGCCGGAGCCCGCTTCTCCGGTGCGCTGGGGTGTCCTCGGTGACGGCGTCCGGTTCGACGGACCGGCCGACGACATCGTGGCGTTCGAGGATGTGGCGGCCGTCGGCAAGGCGGCCGAAGCGGGCGAAGCAGCCGGTACCGGCGCCCCGGTGGACGCGGTGCTGGCCAGGGTGACGTCCGAGGGGGCCGGCGACGCGCCGACGGCCGCGCACACGGCTGCGCGCCGTGCGCTGGACCTCGTACAGGACTGGCTGGCCGACGACCGTCTCGACACCACCCGGCTGGTGGTGGCGACACGAGGAGCGGTGCGCGCCGATGGGGAGGAAGGCGCCCCGGACGTCGGCGCGGCCACCGTCTGGGGGCTGCTGCGCTCGGCGCAGGCGGAGGCCCCCGACCGGATCGTGCTCGTCGACCTGGACCACGCCGACGCGGGCACGGCACCGTCGGTGTCGCCTGCCTCGCTGTCCGCGCTCGTCGCGTCGGGCGAGCCGCAGGCGGCGCTGCGCGGCGGCGAGACCCTCCTGCCGCGGCTGCGCCGGCTGCCGTCGGAGGCGTCCGACACCTCCCCGGCCGAACCGGTCTGGGACCCGGAGGGCACCGTGGTCGTCACCGGTGGTACGGGCGCGCTCGGCAGTCTGTTCGCCCGGCATCTGGTCACCGAGCACGGAGTACGCAACCTGCTGCTGCTCAGCCTGCGGGGCCAGGAGGCGCCGGGGGCCGGCGAGCTGATCGCCGACCTCGCCGCGCTCGGCGCCCGGGTCACCGTACGGGCCGTGGACGTCGCCGACCGGGACGCGCTCGCCGCCGTCCTGGCCACGGTGCCGGACGGCCACCCGCTCACCGGCGTGGTGCACGCTGCGGGCGTCCTGGACAACGGCCTGGTCTCCGCGCAGACGCCGGAGAGCCTGGCCACCGTGCTGCGGCCCAAAGCGGACGCGGCCTGGCATCTGCACGAGCTGACGAAGGACATGGACCTGTCGGCGTTCGTGCTGTTCTCGTCGAGCGTGGGCGTCGTCGGCGGGCCCGGCCAGTCCAACTATGCGGCGGCCAACGCCTTCCTCGACGCGCTCGCCGAGCACCGGGCGCGGCTGGGTCTCCCCGCGACGTCGCTCGCCTGGGGACTGTGGGACCTCGGCCACGGGATCAACGCGGGCCTGGACGCCAACGACCTCAAGCGGTTCGGCCGGGAGGGGTTCCGCCAGATCTCGCCCGAGGCGGGCACGGCGCTGTTCGACGCGGCACTGGACGGTTCCGCGGCGACGGTGGTGGCCCTGCCGGCCGACCTGTCCGTGATGCGGGCGCACGGCCGTGTCCCGGCGGTCTTCGGCGCTCTGGTGAGGGTGCCGAACCGGCGCACCGCCCAGTCGGGGACGGTCGCGGCGGAGTCGTTCGCGCAGCGCCTGGCCGGGCTGTCCGTACCGGAGCGGCGGCAGGCGGCCCTGGACCTGGTGCGGGCCGAGGTCGCCGCCGCGCTGGGGCACTCGGGACCGGACGCCGTGTCGGCCGAGCGCGCCTTCCAGGAGATGGGCTTCGACTCGATGACCGCGGTCGAGCTGCGCAACCGGCTCATCGCCGCGAGCGGGGCACGGCTCGCCGCCGCGGTGGTCTTCGACCACCCGACCCCGCAGGCCCTCGCCGAGCATCTGCTCGGCGAGGTGGCACCCGAGGGCGCCGGCGACCCCGCACAGCCGCTGATGTCCGAGCTGGACCGGCTGGAGGCGTCGCTGGCGGCACTCGCCGACGACGGCCGCACCCGGTCCGCGGTCTCCGTTCGGCTGCAGACGATCCTGTCCCGGCTCAACGAGGCCGCCGGACCGGACGAGAGTTCCGACGTGGTGAGCAGTCTCGATACCGCGTCGGCCGACGACCTCTTCGACTTCATCGACAACCAGCTCGGACGATCGGCGAACTGATGGTCCCCGACCCCGAATTCCGCCCCCATCCGGCTCTCAGGAGAAGTTGATTACGCATGTCCAACGAACAGAAGATGGTCGAGTACCTCAAGTGGGTGACGACCGACCTGCAGAAGGCACGGCAGCGGCTCGCGGAGCTGGAGGCCGGCAACGACGAGCCGGTCGCGATCGTCGGAATGGCCTGCCGCTTCCCGGGCGGTGTGGCCTCCCCCGACGACCTGTGGCGGCTGGTCATGGACGAGGCCGACGGAATCACCGACTGGCCCACCGACCGCGGCTGGGACATCGACGCGATCTACGACCCGGAGCGCGGCAAGCCCGGGAAGTCGTACACGAAGAAGGGCGGGTTCCTCGACGGCGCCGCGCAGTTCGACCCCGGGTTCTTCGGGATCTCGCCGCGTGAGGCCCTCGCGATGGACCCGCAGCAGCGGGTGCTGCTGGAGACCGCCTGGGAGACCTTCGAGCAGGCCGGGATCGATCCGGCCACGCTGCGGGGCAGCCAGGTCGGCGTCTTCGCCGGTGTGGTGGAGCAGAGCTACCTCGGCCTGGAGGGCCCGGAGGAGCTCGAGGGCTATCTGATGACCAGCAAGCTGAGCAGTGTCGCGTCCGGCCGGATCGCGTACACCTTCGGTTTCGAGGGTCCGGCCGTGTCCGTGGACACGGCGTGCTCCTCGTCCCTGGTGGCGCTGCACCTGGCGGTGCAGTCGGTGCTCAAGGGCGAGTCGACTATGGCGCTGGCCGGCGGTTCCACCGTGTCCGGCAACCCGAGCGGCTTCGTCGACTTCTCCCGGCAGAACGGGCTCGCCGAGGACGGCCGGATCAAGTCCTTCGCCGCCGCCGCCGACGGCACCGCGTGGGCCGAGGGTGTCGGCCTGCTGCTGGTCGAGAAGCTGTCCGACGCCCGCCGCAACGGCCACCGGGTACTGGCGGTCGTCCGCGGCTCGGCCGTCAACCAGGACGGCGCCTCCAACGGCCTCACCGCACCCAACGGCCCCTCCCAGGAACGGGTGATCCACCAGGCGCTGGCCGACGCCCGGCTGAACGCCTCCGACGTCGACGTGGTGGAGGCGCACGGCACCGGCACCCGGCTCGGCGACCCGATCGAGGCGCAGGCGCTGCTGGCGACGTACGGCCGGCAGCGTCCGGAGGGGCGTCCGCTGTACCTGGGCTCGCTGAAGTCCAACATCGGGCACACCGTGGCGGCGGCCGGGGCCGGCGGCGTGATCAAGATGATCATGGCGATGCGGCACGGAATCCTGCCGAAGACGCTGAACGTGGACGAGCCGACCCCCATGGTCGACTGGGAGGCGGGCGCGGTCGAGCTGCTGACCGAGGCCCGGCCCTGGCCGGAGACCGGCGCCCCGCGCCGGGCCGGTGTCTCGGCCTTCGGGGTCAGCGGCACCAACGCCCACGTGCTTCTCGAGGAGCCCCCGGCCGAGGAGCCCGAGGAGGTGGCCGACCCGGCCGCCACGACGCTTCCGGTGCTGCCGTGGGTGCTGTCGGCCAGGACCGCACCGGCCCTCCGCGACCAGGCGCGGCGGCTGCTGTCGCACGTGGAGGCACGGCCTGCGGAGGATCCGCTGAACGTGGCGTACTCCCTGGCCACCGGGCGCTCCGCGCTGGAGCACCGTGCGGTGGTGGTGGGGGCGGACCGGGAGGAACTGCTCACCGGACTACAGGCCCTGGCCGACGGCCGGCCCACCCCCACCAACGTCGTCCAGGACACCAAACACACCGGGAAGACCGCCTTCCTCTTCACCGGCCAGGGCGCCCAGCACACCGGCATGGGCATGGACCTCTACCACACCTACCCCGCCTACGCCCACGCCTTCGACACCATCGCCACCCACCTCGACCCCCACCTCGACCAACCCCTCCACCACACCATCACCACCGGCCACCACCTCCACCAGACCGGCAACACCCAACCCGCCCTCTTCGCCACCGAAGTCGCCCTCTACCGACTCCTCGAAACCTGGGGCATCACCCCCGACTACCTCACCGGACACTCCATCGGCGAACTCGCCGCCGCCCACATCTCCGGCATCCTCACCCTCCAAGACGCCTGCACCCTCGTCACCGCCCGCGCCCGCCTCATGCAAAACCTCCCCACCACCGGCACCATGATCGCCCTCCAAGCCACCGAAGAAGAAATACTCCCCCACCTCACCGGACACGAACACCACCTCACCATCGCCGCCATCAACAGCCCCACCTCCCTCGTCATCTCCGGCAACCAAACCGCCGCCAACCACATAGCCGCCAAACTCACCGAACAAGGCAGAAAAACCAAAACCCTCACCGTCTCCCACGCCTTCCACTCCCCCCACATGGACGGCATGCTCCACGACTTCCACCACACCGCCGCCCAACTCACCTACCACCAACCCACCATCCCCATCGTCTCCACCCTCACCGGAAACCTCGCCACCCACAACGACCTCCGCACCCCCACCTACTGGACCGACCAACTCCGCAACACCGTCCGCTACACCCAAGCCCTCCACACCCTCCACACCGCCGGCGTCACCACCTACACCGAAATCGGTCCCGACGCCACCCTCACCCCCCTCACCCAGCAAACCCTCGACAACACCACCGCCATCCCCCTCCTCCGCCACAACCACCCCGAAACCCACACCCTCCTCACCGCCATCAGCCGACTCCACAACCGCGGCATCCCCATCAACTGGAACCACCTCTTCACCAACACCCACGCCACACACACCCCCCTACCCACCTACGCCTTCCAACACGAACGGTTCTGGGCCGAGACGTCCGGCGTCGTCGCCGACGCCTCCGATCTCGGTCTCGCGTCCGCCGGGCACCCGATGCTCGGCGCGGCGGTCACCGTCGCGGGCGCCGATCAGGTGCTGTTCACCAGCCGACTGTCGCTGCGGACGCACCCCTGGCTGGCCGACCACGTCGTGCTCGACCAGACGCTGGTGCCGGCCACCGCGCTGGTGGAGATGGCGATCCGCGCCGGTGACGAGCTGGGCAGCACGGTCCTGGACGACCTGTCCGTGCTCGGCCCCCTCGTGCTCCCGCGCAAGGGCGGGGTGCACGTCCAGGTGAGCGTGGGTTCGCCGGACGCGTCGGGCCGGCGGGAGCTGTCGGTCTACTCGCGTCCCGAGAACGCGGACGTGCCGTGGACGCTCAACGCCCGGGGGCATCTGAGTTTCCGCGGCCCCGACGCCCCGTTCACGCTCGCCCAGTGGCCACCGGCGGGCGCCGAGGAGGTGCCGCTCGACGACGCGTACGACAAGCTCGCCGTCCAGGGCTACGTCTACGGTCCCGTCTACCGGGGGCTGGAGCACGTCTGGCGGCTGGGTGACGAGGTCTATGCCGACGTCAGGCTGCCGACCGGCTCGCGTACCGACGTCGGCGGTTTCGGGCTCCATCCGGCCCTGCTGGAGACGGCGTTGGCCGCGTCCTGCCTCGCCGGGTACGGCAGCAGTCCGGAGGGCACGGTCTGGATCTCCACGGACTGGAAGGACGTACGGCTGCACGCGACCGGTGCCGACCGGCTGCGGGTCCGGCTGGCTCCCGACGCGGACGGCGCGCTCAACGTCCAGCTGGCCGATCGCGCCGGGCGGCCCGTGGCCTCCGTCTCCTCGGTCGACTGCCGTGCGATCGCGGTCGGTGAGGTGTCCAACGCGCTGGCCCGTAACCGGGATTCGCTGTTCCACGTGGACTGGACACCGTTCCCGGTGGCCCCCGCGGCGGGCGCGGGGCGGTGGGTCGCGCTCGGCGCCGCCGAACCCGGGGCGCGGCGTTACGCGGATGTGGCGTCGCTCGCCCGGGCGGTGGGCGCGGGCGAGTCCGTCGAAGCCGCTGTGTTTCGTGCCGAGACCCGCGACACGGGCGACCGCGCCGCCGATGTGCACGACCTGGCCCGCGAGGCGCTCTCCGTGGTGCAGGACTGGCTGGCCGAGGAACGGCTCGCCGGCACCCGGCTGGTCGTCCGCACCCGCGGCGGGGTCACCACAGCGGGCGACGGGGACGTGACCGACCTCGGAGCGGCGGCGGTCTGGGGCCTGCTGCGCTCGGCGCAGTCGGAGAACCCGGGGCGGATCGTCCTGGTGGACATCGACGACGAGGAGGCTTCGGCGCGGGTGCTGCCCGCGGTGTTGACGTCCGGTGAGCCCCAGTCGGCGGTGCGCGGCGGGCAGGTGTTCGTGCCGCGGCTCGGGCGGGTTCCCGAGGCGCCCGCGGGCGCCGCCACCGGTTCCTGGGATCCCCGGGGCACCGTGCTGATCACCGGCGGAACCGGCAGCCTGGGCGGCCTGTTCGCCCGCCACCTGGTGGTGGAGCACGGCGTACGGAACCTGCTGCTGACCAGTCGGCGGGGCCGGGACGCCGAGGGCGCTGCGGAGCTGGAGGCCGAGCTCACGGCGCTCGGCGCCCGCGTCGAGATCGCCGCCTGTGACGCGGCCGACCGTGCCGCGCTTGCGGCGGTGCTCGCGGACATCCCGGCGGAGTATCCGCTCACCGGCGTGCTGCACACGGCCGGTGTGCTGGACGACGGGCTGATCGGCTCGCAGACCCCGCAGCGGCTGTCGGCGGTCCTGCGCCCGAAGGTGGACGCGACGTGGAACCTGCACGAGTTGACGCGGGACATGAACCTGTCGGCGTTCGTGCTCTTCTCGTCGATCGCCGCGGTCGTCGGCGGGCCCGGCCAGTCCACCTACTCGGCCGCGAACCACTTCCTCGACGCGCTGGCGCAGCACCGCCGCTCGCGCGGGCTGGCGGCCACGTCGTTGGCCTGGGGGCTGTGGTCGCAGACCAGTGGGATGACCGGTCATCTCGACGAGGCGGACCTCAAACGCATCGCACGCAGTGGTTTCCGCCCGGTCGAGTCGGAGCAGGGTCCCGCGCTGCTGGACATCGCGCTGACCGTCGGACGGGCGGGCCTGGTCGCCACGCCCATGGACCTGACCGCGCTCCGCGAGCAGGTACAGGTGCCGGTGCTGCTCAGCAAGCTGGCCCGCACCCCGGTCCGGCGCAGCGCGCAGAACGCCGAGGTGAGCAACGAGTCGCTGGCCGAGCGGCTGGCGGGGGTGGGCGACGCGGAGCAGCGCGAGGCCGTCCTGGGCATCGTGCTCGGACAGGCCGCCGCGGTCCTCGGCCACCCCGACGCAACCGGGCTCGACCGGGAACAGCCGTTCACCGCGCTCGGTTTCGACTCGCTGACCTCCGTGGAACTGCGCAACCAGCTGGGCACGGCCACGGGTCTCAGGCTGCCGCCCACGCTCGTCTTCGACCATCCGACGCCCGCCGCGCTCGCCGCGTACCTGCACGGCGAGGTGCGGGCCGAACTGTCGGCGGACGGTTCCGCCGGCCGGTACGGCGTGGACTTCGCCGCCGAGGTGCGGCTCGCCGACGACGTCCGGCCGGCCGACGAGGTGGTCACCACGGTCGCGGACCCGAGGGAGATCCTGCTGACCGGCGCCAGTGGGTTCCTCGGCGCGTTCCTGCTGCGCGACCTGATGCGGAACACCACCGCCCGGGTGCACTGCCTGGTCCGCGGCGCGGACGAGGCCGCGGCCATGGAGCGGCTGAAGGCGAACGCCCAGTGGTACCGGGTGTGGGACGACATCGACCCGGAACGGATCTCGGTCGTCCTCGGCGACCTCGCGAAGCCCCGGCTGGGCCTGGGCGAGGAGGGCTTCGACACGCTCGCCCGTAGGGTCGACGTGGTCTACCACAACGGCGCGCGGGTGCACTGGCTGCTGCCGTACGAGGCCCTCAAGCCCTCGAACGTCACGGGTACGGAGGAGGTGCTGCGGCTGGCCGCCCGCCACCGCACGGTTCCGGTGCACTACGTCTCCACCGTCGGCGTGTTCGACGGGGTGCGGGAGCCCGGTGTGCCGCTGCGGGTCACCGATCCGACCGGGCCCGCCGCGGCCCTGCCGAGCGGCTATCTGCGCTCCAAGTGGGTGGCGGAGCAGGTCATCGAGGTGGCCCGGGACCGGGGTCTGCCCGTGTCGGTCTACCGGGTGGACGTCATCTCCGGCGACCAGGTGAACGGTGCCTGCCAGACCCGTGACTTCGTCTGGCTGACGCTGAAGGGGCTCATCCAGGCCCGCAGTGTGCCCAAGGGCACCGAGGGCCGCTTCCACCTGCTGCCGGTGGACTACGTGAGCGCCGCGATCACCGGGATCTCGCGGCAGCCCGGCACGGTCGGCCGTACCTTCCACCTCTTCAACCGGAGCTCGCTGGCGCTCAGCCAGTGCGTGGAGTTCCTGCGCTCGCTCGGTTACGAGCTGGACGAGGCCGACTGGGACACCTGGTCCCAGATCGTGACGTCCGGTGACAACGCGCTGCTGCCGCTGCTCGACGCCTTCGAGATGATGACGTCGGACACCGACGGCTTCTACCCGCCGATCGACACCGCTGAGACGGTGGCGGCGCTGGAGGGCACCGGCATCGGGATTCCGGTGCTGACGCGGGAGCTGTTCGAGAAGTACGTGGCCTTCTTCGTCGAGGAGGGACACTTCCCGGCGGCCGGGTGACCTGCCGCACGCGAGAGCCCCCGCCGGCCCGAGGCCCGGCGGGGGCTTCTTGCACCGCTACGGCTATGGCTGCGGCTTGCGGATGCCGAGGCTGTGGCTGAAGACGTTCCTCGGGTCCCACCTCTCCTTGACCTGCTGCAGCCGGGGGTAGTTGCCCTTGAAGTACAGCTCGTGCCAGGGAATGCCCGACCGGTTGAGGGCCGGGTCGGCGAGGTCGGCGTCGGCGTAGTTGATGTAGCAGCCGTCGTTGACGCCGCCCGGACGGGGCACGCCGCCGGTGGCGGCGTAGACGTCCTCGTACGCCTCGCGGATCCACCGCTGGTGCAGCGCGTCGTCGGCCGGGTCGGACCACAGGCTGCAGTAGAGCATCTTCGCGATCGAGTCGCGTTGTGCGGTGGCGGTGTCGCCCGGAGCGACCTCGTTGATCTTCCCGCCGAAGCCGACGATGGCGATCATGCCGTAGGGTCCGGGGTAGTCGTCCCGCGTCAGCTGCCGGTACACCGCCCGCAGCTGCTCCTCGGGCATGACCTCGCGGACGTACGCCGACTTGGACTTCCAGCGCGGTACGGAGGCCTCGACGAAGCCGGACCACTCGGTGACCGCGTAGAGCCACGGGGCCCGGTAGCGGTCGCCGACGTGGTAGGTGACGCCCGTGCCCTCGCTGATGGCGGCCAGGTAGCCGTCGAGCAGCCGGTCGGCGTCCGGGGCCGCGGCATCGACCTGCGTGCTCATCCGGAAGTAACCGGCCGCCTTGTGCATGGTCTTGAGCTGGCTGAACAGGAAGCGGCCGGGCGAGTCCGGGGCGGAGTTGCGCGCGTGCCACTCGGTGAAGTTGCGCAGCAGACGGGTGAAGCTCGCCTCGTCCAGGTCGTCCCAGGACCAGCTGACGTCCGACAGCAGCACCTCGGACGGCGCCGCGGGCAGCAGCGTCGACGGATCGTCGCCGACGGCGTCCGGGGAACGCAGCCAGTAGCGGGTGATGACACCGAAGTTGCCGCCCCCGGCGCCGGTGTGGGCCCACCACAGCTCACGGTTGGGGTCGTCGTCCTCCCGGGTGGCGACCACCTTGCGCGCCCGGCCCTTCGCGTCGACGTGGACGACCTCGACGGCGTACAGGTGGTCGACGGTCAAACCGCGCGACCTGGACAGTGCCCCGTAGCCACCGCCCGTGATGTGGCCTCCGGCACCGACGGTGGGACAGGTGCCGCCGGGCAGCACGACACCCCAGCGCTTGTACAGGGTCCGGTACACCGTGCCCAGCAGGGCGCCCGGTCCGACCGCGAAGGCACGGCGCTCGCGGTCGTAGGTGACCGAGTTCAGGCCGGCCATGTCGATGACGACCCGGACGTCGCGGTTGGCGACGAAGTCCTCGTCGCAGTGACCGCCGCTGCGGACCGCGATCTTCAGGCCCTTGTCGACGGCCTCCTGGACGGCTCGGACCACTTGGCCGGCGGAGCTGACGACGCGTATGTAGTCGGGGTTGCCGACCCATCGCTGGTTGGAGCCCGATATGAGCCCCTGGTAGCGCGGGTCGGAGCGCGTGACGTGGACCGGGGCCGTGGCCGTGGCCGGACGGTGGCCGGCCGCGGCCTCGGCGAGGCCGGCGGCGGGCGCGGCCGTAGCCGGCGGTGCGCCGAGCGCGGGCAGCGCCAGCGCGCCGCCGGACACCGCGGCGCCTTTCATGAGTTTCCGGCGGGACACCTCGGTCATGACCGAACCTCCGTGAGAACAAGAGAGAAGGAAAAGTGGGCGGAAGTACCCAGTTCCGACAACGCACGCCGGACCATTCCAGCCATGTCTCACGAGCCGGTAACCCCGGGGCAACCGCGAACCGGACGGCCCCTTCCGGCACGGGTCCCGCTCCGCTCCGGGGCGGGTGATTACCGCGGGATGGACGGGCGGCTGAATACCGCCCGATACGTTCTGCACATGACTGTTCCGAACAGGGCGGCGTGAATTCCACCGATGGCCGTCGGCGAGCCCCGATCAGTAATCGAGTGAGTGAGGAGAATCTTCGTGCGCAAGGTGCTCATCGCCAATCGTGGCGAAATCGCTGTCCGCGTGGCCCGGGCCTGCCGGGACGCCGGGATCGCGAGCGTGGCCGTCTACGCGGATCCGGACCGGGACGCGTTGCACGTCCGTGCCGCTGATGAGGCGTTCGCCCTGGGTGGTGACACCCCCGCGACCAGCTATCTGGACATCGCCAAGGTCCTCAAAGCCGCCCGCGAGTCGGGCGCGGACGCCATCCACCCCGGCTACGGATTCCTCTCGGAGAACGCCGAGTTCGCGCAGGCGGTCCTGGACGCCGGCCTGATCTGGATCGGCCCGCCCCCACACGCCATCCGCGACCTGGGCGACAAGGTCGCCGCCCGCCACATCGCCCAGCGGGCCGGCGCCCCCCTGGTCGCCGGCACCCCCGACCCCGTCTCCGGCGCGGACGAGGTCGTCGCCTTCGCGAAGGAACACGGCCTGCCCATCGCGATCAAGGCCGCCTTCGGCGGCGGCGGCCGCGGCCTCAAGGTCGCCCGCACCCTCGAAGAGGTCCCCGAGCTGTACGACTCCGCCGTCCGCGAGGCCGTGGCCGCCTTCGGCCGCGGGGAATGCTTCGTCGAGCGCTACCTCGACAAGCCCCGCCACGTGGAGACCCAGTGCCTGGCCGACACCCACGGCAACGTGGTCGTCGTCTCCACCCGCGACTGCTCCCTGCAGCGCCGCCACCAAAAGCTCGTCGAGGAGGCCCCCGCACCCTTCCTCTCCGACGCCCAGACGGCAGAGCTGTACGCGTCCTCCAAGGCCATCCTCAAGGAGGCCGGCTACGTCGGCGCCGGCACCGTGGAGTTCCTCGTCGGCATGGACGGCACGATCTCCTTCCTGGAGGTCAACACCCGCCTCCAGGTCGAACACCCGGTCACCGAGGAAGTCGCCGGCATCGACCTGGTCCGCGAGATGTTCCGCATCGCCGACGGCGAAGAACTCGGCTACGACGACCCCGCCCTGCGCGGCCACTCCTTCGAGTTCCGCATCAACGGCGAGGACCCCGGCCGCGGCTTCCTGCCCGCCCCCGGCACCGTCACCCTCTTCGACGCACCCACCGGCCCCGGCGTCCGCCTCGACGCCGGCGTCGAATCCGGCTCCGTCATCGGCCCCGCCTGGGACTCCCTGCTCGCCAAACTCATCGTCACCGGCCGCACCCGCGCCGAGGCACTCCAGCGGGCCGCCCGCGCCCTGGACGAATTCACCGTCGAGGGCATGGCCACCGCCATCCCCTTCCACCGCACGGTCGTCCGCGACCCGGCCTTCGCCCCCGAACTCACCGGCTCCACCGACCCCTTCACCGTCCACACCCGGTGGATCGAGACCGAGTTCGTCAACGAGATCAAGCCCTTCACCACGCCCGCCGACACCGACACCGACGAGGAGTCGGGCCGTGAGACGGTCGTCGTCGAGGTCGGCGGCAAGCGCCTGGAAGTCTCCCTCCCCTCCAGCCTGGGCATGTCCCTGGCCCGCACCGGCCTGGCAGCCGGGGCCCGCCCCAAACGCCGCGCGGCCAAGAAGTCCGGCCCCGCCGCCTCCGGCGACACCCTCGCCTCCCCGATGCAGGGCACCATCGTCAAGATCGCCGTCGAGGAGGGCCAGGAAGTCCAGGAAGGCGACCTCATCGTCGTCCTCGAAGCGATGAAGATGGAACAGCCCCTCAACGCCCACAGGTCCGGCACCATCAAGGGCCTCACCGCCGAAGTCGGCGCCTCCCTCACCTCCGGCGCCGCCATCTGCGAGATCAAGGACTGAGCGATGACGACCTCAGACACGATGTCCGTCGGCGACAACACCGTGAAGGACGTCCGCCGGCTGGACCGGGTGATCATCAGGTTCGCGGGGGACTCCGGCGACGGGATGCAGCTCACCGGTGACCGTTTCACCTCGGAAACGGCGTCGTTCGGCAATGACCTGTCGACGCTGCCGAACTTCCCCGCCGAGATCCGGGCCCCCGCCGGCACCCTGCCGGGCGTCTCGTCGTTCCAGCTGCACTTCGCCGACCACGACATCCTCACACCCGGCGACGCCCCCAACGTGCTGGTCGCGATGAACCCGGCCGCGCTGAAAGCCAACGTGGGCGACCTGCCACGCGGCGCGGAGATCATCGTCAACACGGACGAGTTCACCCGGCGGGCCATGCAGAAGGTCGGCTACGACACCTCCCCGCTGGAGGACGGTTCCCTCGACGGCTACCACCTGCATCCGGTGCCGCTGACCACACTGACCGTCCAGGCGCTGGGCGAGTTCGACCTCAGCCGCAAGGAGGCCGAGCGGAGCAAGAACATGTTCGCGCTCGGGCTGCTGTCGTGGATGTATCACCGGCCCACCGAGGGCACGGAGAGGTTTCTGCGGTCGAAGTTCGCGAAGAAGCCGCAGATCGCGGCCGCGAACATCGCGGCCTACCGGGCGGGCTGGAACTTCGGGGAGACCACGGAGGACTTCGCGGTCTCCTACGAGGTGGCGCTAAGCGGCGACGGCGTTCCCGCCCGGCACCTACCGCAACATTTCCGGGAACCTGGCCCTGGCCTACGGTCTGATCGCCGCGTCCCGGCAGGCGGACCTGCCGCTGTTCCTGGGCTCCTACCCCATCACCCCGGCGTCCGACATCCTGCACGAGCTGTCCCGGCACAAGAACTTCGGGGTGCGTACCTTCCAGGCGGAGGACGAGATCGCCGGGATCGGCGCGGCGCTGGGAGCGGCCTTCGGCGGGTCGCTGGCGGTGACCACCACCTCCGGCCCCGGGGTGGCGCTCAAGAGCGAGACGATCGGGCTGGCCGTCTCGCTGGAGCTGCCGCTGCTGGTGGTGGACATCCAGCGGGGCGGCCCGTCGACGGGTCTGCCGACCAAGACGGAGCAGGCCGATCTGCTGCAGGCGATGTACGGGCGCAACGGCGAGGCGCCGGTTGCGGTCGTCGCGCCGCGCACGGCGGCCGACTGCTTCGACGCCGCCCTGGAAGCGGCACGGATCGCGCTGGCCTACCGCACTCCGGTCCTCCTGCTCTCCGACGGCTACCTCGCCAACGGCTCCGAACCCTGGCGGATCCCCGAGCCGGACGAACTGCCCGACCTGAGCGTGCAGTTCGCCCAGGGCCCCAACCACACCCTGGACGACGGCACCGAGGTGTTCTGGCCCTACAAACGCGACCCGCACACCCTGGCCCGCCCCTGGGCGGTACCGGGCACCCCCGGCCTCGAACACCGGATCGGCGGCATCGAGAAACAGGACGGCACCGGGAACATCTCCTACGACCCGGCCAACCACGACTTCATGGTCCGCACCCGCCAGGCCAAGATCGACGGCATCGACGTCCCCGACCTGGACGTCGACGACCCGGACGGCGCCCGGACCCTGGTCCTTGGCTGGGGCTCCACCTACGGGCCCATCACCGCCGCCGTGCGCCGGCTGCGCACCGCCGGGCAGGAGATCGCCCAGGCGCACCTGCGCCACCTCAATCCCTTCCCGGCCAACCTCGGCGACGTCCTCGCCCGCTACGACAAGGTCGTCGTCCCGGAGATGAACCTCGGCCAGCTCGCCACCCTGATCCGGGCCAGGTACCTGGTCGACGCCCGCTCGTTCAACCAGGTCAACGGCATGCCGTTCAAGGCCGAACAGCTCGCCACGGTCCTGAAGGAGGCCATCGATGACTGACACCGGCGCACTGCTCCAGCTCGTCCCCAAGGCCGAGGCCAAGCAGTCCATGAAGGACTTCAAGTCCGACCAGGAAGTGCGCTGGTGTCCCGGCTGCGGCGACTACGCCATCCTCGCCGCCGTGCAGGGCTTCATGCCCCAGCTCGGCCTGGCGAAGGAGAACATCGTCTTCGTCTCCGGCATCGGCTGCTCCTCCCGCTTCCCCTACTACATGAACACCTACGGGATGCACTCCATCCACGGCCGCGCCCCCGCCATCGCCACCGGCCTCGCCACCTCCCGGCGCGACCTGTCCGTGTGGGTCGTCACCGGGGACGGCGACGCCCTCTCCATCGGCGGCAACCACCTCATCCACGCCCTGCGCCGCAACGTCAACCTCAAGATCCTGCTGTTCAACAACCGGATCTACGGCCTGACCAAGGGCCAGTACTCCCCACCTCCGAAATCGGGAAGATCACCAAATCGACCCCGATGGGCTCCCTGGACGCGCCCTTCAACCCCGTCTCCCTGGCCCTCGGCGCGGAAGCCACCTTCGTCGCACGGACCGTCGACTCCGACCGCAGACACCTCACCGACGTCCTGCGCCAGGCCGCCGAACACCCCGGCACCGCCCTGATCGAGATCTACCAGAACTGCAACATCTTCAACGACGGCGCCTTCGACGCCCTCAAAGACCAGCAGCAGGCCGAAGAGGCGGTCATCCGCCTCGAACACGGCCAGCCGATCCGCTTCGGCACCGACAACACCAAGGGCGTCGTACGGGACCCGCAAACCGGCGACCTGAACATCGTCACCGTCACCGCCGACAACGAGACGCAGATCCTGGTCCACGACGCCCACGCCGCGTCCCCCACCACAGCCTTCGCACTCTCCCGCCTCGCCGACCCCGACACCCTCCACCACACCCCGATCGGCGTCCTGCGCTCAGTCCAACGACCGGTCTACGACACCCTCATGTCCCAACAACTCGACACCGCCACCGAAACAGACGACAAGGGCGACCTCGCCACGCTGCTGACCGGCGGGGATACCTTCTCCCATTAAAAACCGGCGAGAAGGTTTGTTACTTTCACGTGCCCGAGACCGACCTGTTTCGAGATCGAGGAGGACAGTTGAGCGCCACTTCCGCCCCCGCGCCTCAGCACGGCATGGCCTGGCTGGAAGCCGTCGTGGGGGACGGCTTCACGGAGACGTTGCAGGACGGGCTCAACCGCTCCCGCTTCGGCCGCGCCCGGCAGACCACCGGCACGACACATCCCGGGCTCCCCGCGGATGGTCGTGGCCCGGTGGCCGGCCCCGTCCGGAAGGACCGCGACGGCCGGGACGACCACGTCTGGGCCGAGCGCCGCAGGCTGGCGCGCGAGGTCCACGACGAACTGGGCACGGCTCTGTCCACGGCCGCCCGTCACATGGAGCTGCACGCCGCCGAGACCGGCGAGGCCCGCCACCTCGACGCCGCCCTGCACTCGTTGCGTGAAGCCATGGCCGTCACCCGCAGGCTGACCGGCGAGCTCCAGGCGCAGACCGTACTGCCGCCGCTGGCCCGGGCGTTGGGGGACTTCGCCGCCACCACCCGTCCCCGGAGGACCGAGGTCCGCATCAGGAGCACCGGAGACGAACGCCTCCTGTCGGACGTCTGCCGCCGTGAACTGTTCCTCGCCGTGCGCGAGGCCCTGCACAACGCCTTCCACCACGCACACGCCGACCGGGTGACCGTGACCCTGCGCTTCACCCGCCGCTGGGCACACGCCGGCATCGTCGACGACGGGGTCGGGTTCGACGCCGACGCGGTGCTCGCCCCCGGACACCGCGCACCGGGTCTGCGGTCGATGACCGACCGCGTCGACGACATCGGCGGTCGGCTCCTGATAGCGAGCGGCCCCACCAGCGGCACGCACATCGACGTCCATCTCCCGCTGCGGCCCCGCAAGTGAGCGCCGCACCGCGGACGTGACGCCATGGGAGGCCCACGTCCGCGGACGGATCACTCCTCGCTTCGGCCGAAGGCCTCGGCGTGGCCCGCCGCCCAGGTGCGGAACGGCCTGGCGGGCCGGCCCGTAACCTCCCGCACGGTCGGCACAACCTGCGCCTTGGCCCCCGCCCGCTGCCGCTCGGCGCTCTCCAGGAACGCGTCGGCGACGGGCCTCGGATACCTCCGGAGCAGGTGCTCGCGCGCCGCGTCCAACCCCAGCTCCTCGAAACGCAGTGACCGGCCCAGCACCTCGGAGAGCTGCGCCGTCTGCTGCCGGGCGGTGATCGCCTCGGGGCCGGACAGCGCGTACGCCCGTCCTTCGTGGCCGGGCCGGGTCAGTGCGGTGACCGCGACTTCCGCGATGTCACGCGGATCGACGCAGGCGACCGGGGACGTCCCGTACAGCGCGCGGACCACACCGTCGGACCTGATGGCGGGCGCCCAGGACAGCGTGTTGGACATGAAGGTCCTGGCCCGCAGGAAGGTCCAGTCGAGCCCGGACTCCCGTACGGCCCGCTCGTTCTCGCGCTGCCGTCGCGTGATGAAGTCGTCCGCCCCCGGTTCCTCCACCGCGAGCATGGACAGCTTCACCAGGTGCCGGACCCCGGCCTCGCGTGCCGCCGTCGCGAAGCGTTCGTCGTCCGGCTCGGTGGCGCTGTTGGTGACGAGGAACGCCGCCCGCACCCCGTCGAGTGCCCGGTCCAGACCCGGGCGGTCGGCGTACTCGGCCGCGTGGACCTCGACGTCCGGGCCGGTGACGGTCACTCGTTCCGGCCGTCGGGCCAGAACCCGAACGGGGCCGGTCCGGGCCAGCAGGCGGGCGACCTCGCGGCCGACCGCACCGGTCACGCCGGTCACAAGAATCACTCGGGGTTCCTCTCGGGCAGCGAGGCGGGGACACCTCCGAACATATAAAGATGGCGGGAAGGGTAGGACCCGGCCCTGGGCGCGAAGCGGCGACGGTCGCGTCCAGGGCCAGGTGCTCAGCCGAAGAACTCCGGGCCGGACAGCGTGGTGAGGAAGACGAGATTGCCGTCCTGATGCCCGGTGACCCGTACGGTGGTCAGCCCCGCCGCCGGACCGGGCCGGACCGTCGCCTGGATCCAGCACGGGCTGTCGAACTCCGCGTACCGGAGGAACCGGGTGCCGCCGATCGACGGCACGAAGGGCCCCGGACCGGTCACGAGGCACGCCGCCTGCCGTGCCGCCTCCAGCAGAAGCATGCCCGGCACGTGGTCGTTGGGTCGCTGGAAGAGGGTCGGGTGACGGGTGTCCACCCGCAGTCGCCACATGTCCTGCTGCGAACTCGCCGACAGGACCACGTCCTCGTCGCGGGTGCGACCGACGCGCGCCGCCGGCACGGGCGCGGTCCGGGGCACCGAGGTGGTGGGGGTCGCGAAGTCGCCGCGCATCCGCCGGTAGACCTGAGGACTGGTGAAGCGCGTCGTGGCCGTCCCCGTGGCGGCGAGCCGTCCGGCGCGGCGCACGGTCCAGTCCACCTGTCCCTGTACGGGCTGCCCGCCGCGGAACTTCAGCTGGGAACAGACCACTTCCACTTCCAGCCGCACGGCCTCGCCCGTCACGGCGAGGTGTTCGAGGTGGCAGGTGTAGTCCAGCGTGGCCATCAGGAAGTGGTAGCCCACCGGCACGCCGTACCCGGCGTGGAAGACCAGCATCGCGGCCTGACGCAGCGTCTCGGCTATCAGCAGCGGATCGTGCCGGTCCCCGTGGACCGGTGCGAAGAACGGGTGGTCGTGCGGCAGGACGGCGGTGACCGAGAACCGGTCACCGCCCTTCGGTATCCAGCTGATCGGAAACGCGTCCTGCACCCTGGTCCGGTGGACAAGCGCCATCGGAACCGGCAACGCGGTTTGTTCGATCGAGTTGGCATCGGACGCAGATTTGATCAAAACTACTGCTTCGGGCATGGGTCCCCCCCAGGAATCATGTGATGCCGAGCTGTCCTGTATGCGCGAACGTTAAGATACAGACTGAGCGGTTTTTTTTCTATCCTTCTCGGGGGCGACATGAACAAGGAGGCAGGCATGGCCAAGCAGGACCGGGCGATCCGCACCCGACAGACGATCCTGGACGCCGCGGCGCAGGTCTTCGAGAAGCAGGGCTATCAAGCCGCCACGATCACGGAGATCCTCAGGGTGGCCGGCGTGACCAAGGGGGCCCTGTACTTCCACTTCCAGTCCAAGGAGGAACTGGCGCTGGGCGTCTTCGACGCCCAGGAACCCCCGCAGGCCGTTCCGGAGCAACCCCTCCGGCTTCAGGAACTCATCGACATCGGCATGTTGTTCTGCCACCGCTTGCGCACGAACGTCGTAGCCCGGGCCGGCGTGCGCCTCTCCATGGACCAGCAGGCACACGGTCTTGACCGCCGAGGACCGTTCCGTCGCTGGCACGAGACACTCCTGACGTTGCTGAACCAGGCCAAGGCGAACGGCGAGTTGCTGCCCCACGTGGTCACCACCGACTCGGCCGATCTCTACGTGGGGACGTTCGCCGGGATACAGGTCGTGTCCCAGACGGTCAGTGACTACCAGGACCTCGAACACCGCTACGCGCTGCTGCAGAAGCACATCCTGCCCGCCATCGCGGTTCCCTCCGTGCTGGCCGCGCTCGATCTCTCCGAGGAGCGCGGTGCACGCCTCGCAGCCGAACTGGCACCGACCGGGAAGGACTGACCACTACAGCGCCCGCACCGTATACCGACCCGCCGTGCCCGAGCGGCCGACCGGGCCCGGCGGTCTGCTCGGCGGTCTGCCCGGCGAATCGAGGCGTGGCGGGTCAGAGAATCGTTCCACCGGTGGCGTCGACGTACTGACCGGTGATCCACCGTGAGTCGTCGGAGGCCAGAAAGGCCACCACGTCGGCGATGTCGTCGGGTCTGCCGATGCGGTTGAACACGGAGTAGGCGGCCAGTGCCGCGGCCGCCTCGGGGGTCTGCCGCCGCCGCGCGTTCATGTCCGTCTCCACGAAACCGGGCGCCACCGCGTTGACCGTGATGCCCCGTTCTCCCAGTTGCCTGGCCAGGGCGAGCGTGAGCGTGTCCACGGCACCCTTGGTCATCGCGTATCCGATGGACTCGGGGAACGCGCGCCGGGTCGCGGCAGACGAGATGTTGATGATCCGCCCGCCGTCACGCAGCCGTTTCAGCCCGTGCTGGACCAGGAACAGCGGTGCCCGGACGTTGACGGCGACCAGTCGGTCGAAGACCTCCTCGGTGACTTCCGTGATCCGTCCCGAGCCGCTGACGCCCGCGTTGTTCACCAGGACGTCCAACTCGGGCGGTACGCCGAACTCGCCCATCCCGGCGTCGAACGCCGCGTAGAGCGCGGCTGCGTCACCCACGACGCCGAGTTCGGCCCGGATGGCGAACGCCTGTCCGCCGCCGCTCCGGATGGTCTCGACGGTCTCTCGCGCCGCCGCCTCGTTGTTGCCGTAGTGGACCGCCACGAGCGCCCCGTCCGCGGCCAGCCGCAGGGCGATACCGCGTCCGATGCCCCGGCTTCCCCCGGTCACCAGGGCGGTCTTGCCCTCCAGCGGTCTTTCGTACCCCGTCCCATGTGCACGCATATCAGCCCCCGCCGTGCGTGAGCGACCCATGGCGGCCGCTCGGCCGTTCGAATCGACGGTCACAGCGTACCTTTGACCGCGTCGGAGGGGGCCGGAGTGGCCCAGTTGGACCGCTGGGGCCGGATCGGACGGCGCCCACGGGGGAACCGGCGACGACCGTGGGTCAGGGGTCGCCGGGACCGCCCAGGCCCGTCAGGGCCCCGACCGGGTCGAGGTCGGGGGTCCCGCGCGGCCACCAGTCCTCGCGGCCGGGCTCCGACTCGTACGCGTACCAGAGACCGGTCCGGCCGAGTCTGAGCTGGACGTGACCGCGCGGGTGGGTGAGGCGGTTGCGCCAGGGGCGGAAGGCGGGGAGGTCGGCGGCGAGCAGCAGGGGGCGGGCGCGGTCGAAACGGCCGGCCGGCGGGTCCCAGGGCTCCTCCAGGACGTCGAGACCCGCCAACCCGCCCTGCCGCCAGGCGGCGACGGCCCGCGCCAGCTCCGCCGTGTCACGTCCGGCGGCCGTGGCGAGCGACGCGTAGAGCGCACGGGTGCCCGCGGTGAGGCCGGAACCGGGGCGCGCGGCGGCGAGCCGGACGGCGTCCTGCCACAGCGTCAGTCCGCCGACCGGGTCGCGTCCGGTGGTGAGCAGGGCGTGGGCGCGGGCGGCCGCGTCGGTGGCCAGCTGGTCCAGCGCGAAGGGGTCGGGGCCGCCCGGGGCGGCCGGATAGGCCGGCGGCTGTTCGGGGTGCGGGGGCGCGGGCAACGGCGCCGGGAGGGGCGGCAGGGCGCGCGGGGTCAGCGCCGCGCCGACCCGGACGCCGGGCAGCGACGCCGGGCCGCGGTCCTGGGCCGCGCGTGCCTCGCGGGCCGCGTTCCGCCGGGACAGGGCGTCGAGCAGCGCGCGTTCGCCCCGGCCGCGGAGCAGCAGCAGGACGAAGGGGTCGGCGTCGAGCAGACGTGCCGTCTGGTAGCAGAGGGCGGCGGCGTGCTTGCAGGGGTGCCCGGAGTCGGGACAGCTGCACCGCGGGGTCAGGTCGCCGGGTCCGGGCAGCAGCGGGACGCCGCGGTCGGCCAGGTCGGCCAGGGAGTGGGGAAGTTCGCCGTCGAGCAGCGCCGCGATGTGCCCGGGGCGTTCGACGGCGGCGTCGAGGAACCGGTCCCAGTCGGAGTCGCCGAGCGTGCGCAGCCGCACCTGCACGCGGTACGGCCGGGAGCGGCTGCCCCGCACGTAGGCGAGGACCAGCCCGGGCGTCACGGTGATGGCGTCGACGTGCCCGCGCTCGGCGTATCCGCGCCCGCGTTCCAGCCGGGCGGCGTCCAGGGCGCCTTCCTCCAGCGCGGTCACCCACGCGTTCCCCCACCAGGTGGCGGCGAGGCCCTCCGCCGCGGCCTCCCGGGGCGGCAGCGCGGGAAAGGTGCGCCGGAGATCGCCGTCACGGTCCGGGGCGGCCATCGAGCGGGGCGCGCGGGCCTTCGCGGGCGGTGCGGAGGAGACGGCCCGGCCACGCGCCGCCGAGGCGTGCTGCCCCGTGTCCGCAGCGGGCGACGGGGCGGGCTCCGCGTGTGCCGTCGTCCCGCCCTCGGCGGCGGACGCACCGGCCTCCTCACCGGCGGGAGGGGGCTCCTCGGCCTGGTCCGCCTCCGGGGGCAGCCGGAACGCGCCCGCGGCGAAGTCCCGTACGGCGCGGGCGCGCGCGTCGGCGGTGCCCGGACCGCCCGCCCGCCGCTGACGAGCGGCCGGGCGGGACGACCGCCGCGCGGGCGCGGCGCCCTGGGCCGAGACGCCCTCGGCCGCCGCCTCTGTCTTCGCCTGCCGACGAGCCGCCCGCAACGCCTCACGCGCCACGTCCGCCGGTCGGCTGCCGCCCGCGTCACTTGAGCCCGGGAGGGACCCCTCGTCGGGAACGGCCGCGACGGGTGGACCGAGCGGGACGGTCGAGCCGGCCGGGTCAGCGGGGGCGGCCGGGCCGATGGGGGCGGCCGGGCCGATGGGGACGGCCGGGTCCGTGGGGACGGTCGGGCCAGTGAGGGCGGCTGGGTCAGCGGGGCCGGTCGGGCCGGCGGTGCCGGCCGGGTCCGTGACGGCGGTCGGGTCGGTGGAGCCCGTCCACTCGGTCATGGCGTCGGGCCGGTGCGTCGTCTCGCCCGGATCCGCCGTCTCTCCACGCTCGCCCGACTTCCGGGGGTCTCCCGGACCCGTCTCCAAGGCGTCGGCGGCGCCCGGGGCGTCAGGTGCGTCAGGTGCGTCGGGGAGGTCCGCGGGACTGTGCGCCCCCGTCCGTCGCGCGGTCAGCGCGCTGCGCAGCGCGGCACGGGCGGCGTCGCCGGGGCGCGGACGGTTGTGCTCCGGCGGCTTCCGGTCCTGGTCCCCGTCCTGGCCCCGTGCCGACGGCGACTCCGACTCCGACGGTGACGGAGACGGAGACGTCGGCGTCGGCGTCGGCGTCGGCGTCGGCGTCGGCCCACGGTCCGCGTCCGCGCCCGTACCCTCGCCGCGCTCGCGTGCCTCCCGCAGGGCGCGGCGGGCCTCGTCCGCGGGCCGGGGGGTCACGACGGCCTCCGCAGGGACACCAGGTCGGACAGCTCACGGGCCGTCAGTTCGGTGAGGGCCGACTCGCCGGAGCCGAGGATCGCGTCGGCCAGCGCCCGCTTGGACTGGAGCATCTCGGCGATGCGGTCCTCGACCGTGCCCTCGGTGATGAGCCGGTGGACCTGGACCGGCTGGGTCTGGCCGATGCGGTAGGCGCGGTCGGTGGCCTGCTCCTCCACGGCCGGGTTCCACCAGCGGTCGAAGTGCACGACGTGTCCGGCGCGGGTGAGGTTCAGGCCGGTGCCCGCGGCCTTCAGGGACAGGACGAGCACGGGGGTCGCCCCGCTCTGGAAACGGTCCACCATCCGCTCGCGCTCCGGCACCGGCGTACCGCCGTGCAGGAGGTCGACCGGGACCGCGCGGGCGGCCAGGTGGGAGGTGATGAGGCGGGCCATGCCGACGTACTGCGTGAAGACCAGCACCGAGCCGTCCTCCGCGAGCACCGTGTCCAGCAACTCGTCCAGCAGGGCGAGCTTGCCCGAGCGGGCGGTCATCCGGTCGGCCCCGCCCGGCGGGTGCTCCTCCTTCAGGAACAGCGCGGGGTGGTCGCAGATCTGCTTGAGCGAGGTCAGCAGCTTGAGGACGAGGCCGCGGCGGCCGATGCCCTCGGCCTCCTCGATGGCGAGCATCGACTCGCGCACCACCGCCTCGTACAGCGCGGCCTGCTCGCGGGTGAGCGGGACGGGATGGTCCGTCTCGGTCTTCGGCGGCAGCTCGGGGACGATGCCCGGGTCGGACTTCCTGCGGCGCAGCAGGAAGGGGCGGATCAGCCGGGCGAGACGCTCCACCGCCTGGTCGTCCTCGCCGTTCTCCACCGCGCGCGCGTGCCGGGCGCGGAAGGACTTCAGGGGGCCGAGCAGCCCGGGCGTGGTCCAGTCGAGCAGCGCCCACAGCTCGGAGAGGTTGTTCTCCACCGGGGTGCCGGTCAGGGCCACCCGGGCCGGGGACGGGATCGTGCGCAGGGCCTTCGCCGTGGCCGAGTACGGGTTCTTCACGTGCTGGGCCTCGTCCGCGACGACCATGCCCCAGGGCTGCTCGGCCAGGGTCGTGGCGGCGGACCGCATGGTGCCGTAGGTGGTGAGGACGAAGCCGCCCGTCAGGTCGTCGAGGGTGCGGTCGGGGCCGTGGAATCGGCGGACCGGGACGCCGGGCGCGAACCGGTTGATCTCCCGCTGCCAGTTGCCCAGGAGGGAGGCGGGGCAGACCACGAGGGTCGGTTCGGTGCGGGCGCGCCTGAGGTGCAGGGCGATGACGGTGACGGTCTTGCCGAGGCCCATGTCGTCGGCGAGGCAGCCGCCGAGGCCGAGCGAGGTCATGAGGTCGAGCCAGGCCAGGCCGCGCGACTGGTAGTCGCGCAGGGTGGCGTGCAGGCCGGGCGGTGCTTCGGCGGGGCGCACCCCCGCGGTGAGCCGGTCGCGCAGGGCGGCCAGCGCGCCGACGGGCACCACCTCGACGGTCTCGCCGTCGGTCTCCGCGCTGCCGGTGAGGGCGACGGAGAGGGCGTCGACCGGGTCGAGCAGGCCCAGGTCGCGCTTGCGGGCCCGGCGGACGAGCGCCGGGTCGACCAGCAACCAGCGGTCGCGGAGCCGGACGACCGGGCGGTGGGCCTCCGCGAGGGTGTCCATCTCGGCCTCGGTGAGCGGGTCGCCGCCGATCGCGAGCTGCCAGCGGAACTGGAGCAGGTCCTCGCTCTCGAAGAAGCCCGTGCCGTCGGTCGCCGAACCGGGCGCGGTCCTGATCACCGCGGTCGCGGTGAGGTCCTGGGCCAGGTCGCGGGGCCAGTGCACGGCGACCCCGGCGGCGGCCAGCCGGCCGGCCGCCACTCCCAGCAGGTCGGTGACCTCTTCCTCGGACAGGGCGAGTACGTCGGGCACGTCCTGGTCGGTGAGCCGGTCCAGCGGCGGCCAGACCCGCGCCGCGCGGCGCACCGCCAGGGCGGTGTCCACGCGCGTGCGGGCGCCGAACGCCGCGTCCGCCGTCCCCGACCACAGGTCCGCCGCGTCGGCGACGAGGGTGGGGTCGGCGAGGCTGTGCACCTGGACGACGGCCGCGCCGGCGTTGCGCGCGCCGACGCCTCCGCTCCCCGGGGCGGCCTCCCCCTCCCGGTCGAACAGGTCGTACGCCGACAGGTCCAGGCGGAGCGAGATGCGCACGCCCGCGTCCATGCCGGCGGCGACCTCCGCGGCCCAGTCGTGGGCGTCGGGCAGGCGCCGGGCCTCGCGCGCGGCGAACGGCCGTCCCGAGGCGTGGGGCGCGGCCGGGGTGCGGGGCAGGGTGTCGGCGACCGCGTCCAGGAAGGCGCGGACCAGTGCTTCCGGCTCCGGCAGCCGGATCGGTCCGGGGCCGTCGAGGGGGACCGCGTGGCCCTCCGGCGGCAGGGCGGCGGCCACGGCCCGCAGGTGCGCGATGTCGTCGGGGTCGAGCGGCCCGGCCCGCCAGGCGTCGTGACCGGTCGGGGTCAGGCCGGGCAGCAGCTGGCCGCGTGCGGTGAGCCGCAGGGCGTGCAGGGCCGCCGCGCCCCAGCAGGCGGTGGCCGGGTGGGCGGCCCGGTCGTGCCGGGCGCGCACCAGGTGGGGCAGCGCCTCGGCGAGCGGCAGCGACAGCGCGGGCGCGGTCCCGCGCCGCACTCCGGCGCCGTGCCGCCGCACGACGGTCAGCTCCGTCGGTCCGCCGGACCGCTCCCCGTCTCCGTCCCGGTCCCGGTCCCCATCCCCGGCGGCCGCTGCCCCGATGTCCTCTGCCGCGTCGACCGGCCCGCCGTCGGGATCCCAGAAGGCGATCCGTCCCTCGCGCGGGAGTGGTGCGGGCAGGAAGACGGCCGCGAGCCCGACGGGGACGGACGACGTCGTCGCCCCGGCCCGCCCTGCCTCCGTCACGGCCATGTCGCTCATACGTTCTGTCACCTCCCGCCCGTCCGCCCGATCAGATGTCTTCGACTCTACGGGCGGGGTCTGACAATCGGCTCCGACGGCCTGCCGCCGGTCCCTGGGACCGGGCGGGGCGGGACGGCGCGGCGCGGGGCGGGCCGAGGCGGAGGCGAAGGCTGGAGCACGGCCCTACGGAACGGTGTGCGAGACCACGTACACCATCGGGTAGTCGGGATTGTCCATGTTCACGACGACGTCCTGGGTCGGCGCCGGGTTCTCCTGCTCGTTGACGACGCCCCACCAGGAGCCGGACCCGCCGAACTGCCAGCCGGTGACCCGCTGCGCGCGGTCACTGATCGCGATCTTGCCCTTCCTCAGCGCGTCCCGGTCGACGCCCAGCCCCGCCAGGAAGACGTCGAGACCGGCACCGGTGGTCTCGAACTGGACGTAGAGCCGGCTGGTCCTCCAGTTGTTCGTCTCGTAGTACGCGACCTCTTCGGCCGGGACCGGGACGGGCACCTCGTAGATGCGGCGTTGCAGCTTGGAGGGCCAGCCGCTGGTCATACCGGTCGCCGCGTACTTCGCCTCCTTGTCCCGGCCGCTGTCGCGGCTCTGGTTGGCGGAGATCACCAGGTAACCGGCCGGGACGCCGATGAGCAGCACGATGATGAGCAGGGTGAGCGTACGGCGGCGGATCATGTGCCGGCGGCCCTCGGCCGCGGCGCCGGCCGGCTCCGGGGGACCGGGCTGGTGCGGCAGGGACTCCGTCACAGCGACTCCCGGGACTCACGGCGGGCCTCGGCGTACCGCTCGTAGCGCTCGTACCGCTCCACCCGGCGCCGCTTGGCCCGGCGGAAGCGGCGGGCGACCAGCCGGGACAGGTCGGCGGCGCCCACCATGCCGGCCTCGGGGCCGAGCTGGGCGCGGACGATGCGGGCCTGGGGGCGGTAGCCGCGGCCGGTGAGCTGGCGCTTGAAGGCGTCGCGCGCGGGGCCGATCAGCAGGTCGTCGGCGGCGCTGACCCCGCCGCCGATCACGAAGCAGGACGGGTCGAGGGCCGCGGCGAGGTTCGCGATGCCGACGCCGAGCCACTGCCCGATGTCCTGGAGCAGCTCGACGCACATGGCGTCGCCCTCGCGGGCCAGCTCGGTGATCATCGGGCCGGTGATGTCGCCGATGCTGCCCTTGACGTGCTCGATGATTCCGTACGCCACCGGGGAGTCCGCGGCGGCCAGCTCTCGGGCCTCCCTGACCAGGGCGTTTCCGGAGCTGTACTGCTCCCAGCAGCCGCGGTTGCCGCACGGGCAGCGGTGGCCGCCGGGAACGACCTGCATGTGCCCGAACTCGCCGGCGACGCCGTACTTGCCCCGTTTGACCTGGCCGTCCTCCAGGATCGCGCCGCCGATGCCGGTGCCGAGCGTGATCATGACGAGGTGGTCCTCGCCGCGGCCGGCGCCGAAGCGCCACTCGGCCCAGGCGGCGGTGTTGGCGTCGTTGTCCACCAGGACGGGCACGGCGAGGCGGCCGGCGATGCGGTCGCGCAGCGGTTCGTTGCGCCAGGACAGGTGGGGGGCGAACAGGACGCGGTTGCGGTCGGCGTCGACCCACCCGGCCGCGCCGATGCCGACGGCGTGCACGTCGTGCCGGTCGGAGAGGTCCAGGACCAGTTCGACGATCGTGTCCTCGACGACCTTCGGGCTCTTGGACTTGTCCGGGGTCTCCGTGCGGAGCTTCTCCAGGATGTTGCCGTCGGCGTCGACGACACCCGCCATGACCTTCGTGCCGCCGATGTCGATGCCGACCGTGGGCACGCGGGGTGCCGTGAGGTGCGAGCGGCGTTCCCTCGTGCCCACGGTGCGCAGGACCGGGGCACGGCGGGAGCCGATGGGGGCGGTGAAGTCGCGGTAGGTGCTCATCGGGTGCGATTGTGCCGCACGGCTGTGCCGTGCGCCGAATGGGACAGGGGGTGGTGTGATCGGTTCGTTGCCGGGTGCGGGCGCGCTGTGGTTACTCGCGCCCACGCGGCGGAGCCGCACATTACACAGCCCCGCGCCCCTGGTCACGCTGCAGCTCGTGGCGTAGATCGTCCAGCTCCGTTCCGCCCGCCATCTGCCTCGTCAGCTCGTCCAGGGTGATGTCCTCGCGCTCGTGGTTGCCGACCATCGTGCCGCGCTTCAGCAGCACGAACCGGTCCCCCACCAGGTACGCGTGGTGTGGGTTGTGGGTGATCAGCACGACACCGAGGCCCTGGTCACGTGCCGCCGCCACGTATTTCAGGACCACACCCGACTGCTTCACGCCCAGTGCCGCCGTCGGCTCGTCCAGGACGAGCACCTTCGCGCCGAAGTACACCGCGCGGGCGATCGCCACGCACTGGCGCTCGCCGCCGGAGAGGGTGCCGATGGGCTGGTCGACGTCGCGGAGGTCGATGCCCATGCGCAGGAGTTCCGCGTGGGTGGTGCGGCGCATGTGGTCGACGTCCATGCGTTTGAACGGGGCGACGCCCTTGCGCGGCTCGGAGCCGAGGAAGAAGTTGCGCCAGACCGGCATGAGGGGGACGACGGCGAGGTCCTGGTAGACGGTGGCGATGCCGCGGTCCAGGGCTTCGCGCGGGGAGGCGAGGCGGGTCTCCTCGCCGTCCAGGCTCAGTGTGCCGCCGTCGTGCTGGTGCAGCCCGGCGATGATCTTGATGAGGGTGGACTTGCCCGCGCCGTTGTCGCCGAGCACGCAGGTGATCTCGCCGGCGTGGACCTCCAGGGACACGCCTTCGAGCGCGCGGACGTTGCCGTAGTTCTTGCTGACGCCGGACAGCTCGACGAGCGCCGTACGGTCTTCGTTCCGCGTCACTTGGTGGCCTCCGCGCGCTTGCGGACCCAGGCGTTGAGCAGGGTCGCGAGGAGCAGCATCGCTCCGAGGAAGAACTTGAACCAGTCGGGGTTCCACTCGGCGAAGACGATGCCCTTGCTGGTCATGCCGAAGATGAACGCGCCGACCGCCGAGCCGACGGCGCTGCCGTAGCCGCCGGTGATCAGGCAGCCGCCGATGACGGCCGCGATGATGTAGATCAGCTCGTTGCCGACGCCCTCGCCGGACTGGACGACGTCGTAGGAGAAGAGCAGGTGCTGGCCGGAGATCCAGGCGCCGAGGCCGACGCCCATGTAGAGGCCGATCTTGGTCCTGGTGACCGGGACGCCCACCGCGCGGGCGGCGTCCTTGTTGCCGCCGACCGCGAAGATCCAGTTGCCCGCGCGGGTGCGCAGCAGGATCCAGCTGGCGACGGCGACCAGGGCGAGCCACCACAGGATGGTCACCTTGAAGCCGACGCCGCCGATCGTGATCGTGGAGGCGAAGACGTCCCGGGCGGAGGGGAAGCCCTCCATGTCGGCGATCGACTTGGTGGAGACGGTGCCGTCGACGAGCTTGGTGAAGCCCAGGTTCAGACCGGTCAGCATGAGGAACGTGCCGAGCGTGATGATGAAGCTGGGCAGTTTGGTGCGGGTGAGCATGAAGCCGTTGAAGGCGCCGATCGCCAGGGTGACCAGCAGCGACACGCCGACACCGACCCAGACGTTGGCGGTCATCTGGTAGCTGAACATCGACGACACCAGCGCCGAGGAGGTGACCATGACGCCCGCGGACAGGTCGAACTCGCCGCCGATCATCAGCAGCGCCACCGGGACGGCCATGATGCCGATCGTGGAGGCGGCGTAGAGCACCGTGCTGAGGCTGGCGGCGTGCAGGAAGCTGTCGGCGAAGAACGCGAAGAAGACGAAGACGGCGATCGCGCCGACGACGGAGCCCAGCTCGGGGCGGCCGAGGAGTTTCCGCAGCGGAGAGGTCTGCAGAATCCTTTCGTCAGCCGCCTTCACCTGCGTGGCGTTCATCGCGTGCCCCGCTTCGTGTAGTCGGCCAGCGCGGCGGCGTCGTCCTTGGTGATGATCTGCGGCCCGGTGAGCACCGGACGGCCGCCGCCCAGGACGTCGGCGTTGTACCTGTACAGCCAGAGCAGGTCGACGGCCTCGTAGCCCTGGAGGTAGGGCTGCTGGTCGACGGCGAAGCCGAGGGTGCCGTCCGCCAGTCCGGCGGCCACCTTGGCGTTGAGGTCGAAGGTGTCGATCTCGGCCTTGCTTCCCGCGCCCTGCTTGGCCTTGACCGCGGTGTCGGCGTAGGGGGCGCCGAGCGTGACGACGGCGTCGACGGACTTGTCGGTCTGGAGCTTGGCCTCGATGGCGGACTGCACGTCCGGCATGCTGGTGCCGTTGACGTAGAGCCGCTGGACCTTGCCGTCGAAGGTCTTCTCCACGCCGTCGCAGCGCTGCTCGTGGCCGACGTTGCCCTGCTCGTGGAGCACGCAGACCGCCTGCTCGCGGCCCCGCTCGTTCAGCTCCTCGCCCACGGCCTCACCGGCGATCGTCTCGTCCTGGCCGACGTGGGTGAGGGCGCCGAACTCCTTGGACTCCTCGGAGCCGGAGTTCACCGTGATCACCGGGATGCCCGCCTTGTGCGCGCGGGCGAGGGCGGACTTCATCGCGTCGGGCTTGGCGAGCGTGACGATGATGCCGTCGACCTTCTTGTCGATGGCGGCGTTCACGAGCTGGGCCTGCTGCTGCGCCTCGTCGTCGTGGGAGTACAGGAAGTTGATGTTGTCCTTGACCGCGGCCTGCTCGGCGCCGCTCTGGACGATGTCCCAGAAGGTGTCGCCGTCGCCCGAGTGGGTGATCATCGCGAAGGTCCAGCGGGGGGTGTTCACCGCCGCCCTGCCCTCGGCCGACGCGGCCTTGCGGGCGTCCTCGGCGCGCTTGCCGCCGGTACTGCTGCAGCCGGCCAGGGACACCGACAGTGCCCCTGCCAGCGCGATGCCCACCCATGTCCGAAACCGTGCCACGAGGCCGTGCCCTTCTTGCTGTGCCGTGCTGTGCGTGCGGGGCCTGTCTCAGCCCCGGCCGGGTTCTGGAGACCCCAAACGCCCCATTGTCCGACACACAAGCGGAGCCTTTGCCTCCGGGGATCGGCCGAGGGTCACATTGTCCGGACATTGCGACGAACCCGCACGGTGGGGGCCGCCGGTGGGAGCCGCCGCGGGGGGCGGTCGCCGGACGCGGTCGCTCAGGGCCGCACGAGCAGCTGGAACTCGAAGGAGTAGCGGGACGGCCGGTAGGTGTGGGTGCCGAACTCGACCGCGCGTCCCGTGTCGTCGAAGGTGGTGCGCTCCATGGTGAGCAGCGGGGCGCCCGCGTCCTCGCCGAGTCGCTCGGCCTCGCCGGAGGTCGCGGCGCGGGCGCCGATGGACTGCCGGGCGCTGTGCAGGGTGATCCCGGCGGCGCGCATCAGCCGGTAGAGGCCGGTGGCCTCCAGCTGTCCGGTGTCCAGGTCGACGAGGCCGGGCGGCAGGTAGTTGCACAGGTACGCCATCGGTTCCCCGTGCGTCAGCCGCAGCCGCTCGATGCGGTGCACGTCGCCGCCCTCGGCCACGCCGAGCGCCGCGGCGATCTCCGCGGTGGCCGGGACGACGCTGTTGACCAGGACTTTCGTGGCGGGGCGCTGGCCCGCCGCCTCCAGGTCGTCGTAGAGGCTGCTGAGTTCCAGGGGGCGCCGGACCTTGCTGTGCACGACCTGGGTGCCGACGCCGCGGCGGCGCACGAGCAGGCCCTTGTCGACGAGCGACTGGATGGCCTGGCGGACGGTGGGCCGGGACAGGCCGAGCCGTGCGGCCAGCTCGATCTCGTTGCCCAGCAGGCTGCCGGGGGTCAGCGCGCCGTGCTCGATCGCCGCCTCCAGCTGCTGCGACAGCTGGAAGTACAGCGGCACCGGGCTGCTGCGATCCACGCTGAGGTCCAGCGACACGGTCGGGTCCACTTCTGGTTTCGGCACGGGCCGAGCGTAGCTCCGTGCCGAGGCGACGGGAAGCTGCGCAGTTCGATTGTCCGGACATACGCATTGACAGGGAGCGGCTGTGAGCCCACTTTGATTCCATGCGCATCGGGGTCATCGGAACGGGCCGCATCGGCACCGTTCACGCCAACACGCTCAGCCGCCACCGCGACGTCGGATCCCTGATCCTCACGGACGCCGACATCACACGGGCGCAGGAGCTGGCCCACCGGCTGGGCGAGACGGCGGCACCAGGAGTGGACGAGATCTTCCAGTGGGGCGTGGACGCGGTGGTGATCACCACGGCGACGCCGGCCCATGCCGAACTGATCGGCCGGGCGGCCCGCTCGGGGCTCCCGGTGTTCTGCGAGAAGCCCATCGCCCTGGACCTGCCGGGCACGTTACAGGCGATCGCCGAGGTGGAGGCCGCCGGGACGGTCCTCCAGATGGGCTTCCAGCGCCGCTTCGACACCGGCTACACCGGGGCCCGGGAGGCGGTGCGGTCCGGGCGGCTGGGCCGGCTGCACACCGTCCGGGCGGTGACGAGCGACCAGACCCCGCCGCCGGCCGAGTACCTCCCGCAGTCCGGCGGGCTCTACCGGGACACGCTCATCCACGACTTCGACGTCCTGCGCTGGGTGACCGGGCGGGAGGTCGTCGACGTGTACGCCGCCGGGTCCGACGCCGGTCCGCCGATGTTCCGCGCGGCGGGCGACGTGGACACCGGGGCGGCGCTGCTCACGCTGGACGACGGGACGCTGGCGACGGCGACCGCGACGCGGCTGAACGGGGCGGGGTACGACGTGCGCATGGAGCTGGCCGGGGAGCTGGACCAGATCGTCGTGGGCTTGGACGACCGTACGCCGATCGCGTCCACCGAGCCGACCGGGCCCCCGGCCGCGGACAAGCCGTGGACCGGCTTCGTGGAGCGCTTCGGACCCGCCTACGAGGCCGAGCTGACCACCTTCGTGCAGGTGGTGCGCGGCGAGCGGGCCAACCCGTGCGACGGGCGCGAGGCGCTGCAGGCCCTGCGGATCGCGGAGGCCTGCGACGTCTCGCGGCGCGAGCGCAGACCCGTACGGCTGACGGAGGTGCCCGAGGCGCTCACGTCTTAGGAGGCGCTCACGTCTTAAGAGGCGCTCACGTCTTGAGGCGTGTCGCCCTGGTACCCGCCGGCCTCAAGGGGTGTCGTCCTGGTACTCGTCGAGGAGCCCCGCGTCGTACGCCAGCAGGGCGATCTGGACCCGGTTGTCGAGGTCGAGCCGGGCCAGGATGCGGGAGACGTGGGCCTTGACCGTGGCGACGCTCATGAAGAGGTGCGACGCGATGTCGGCGTTGGCCATGCCGCGGCCGACCGCGACGGCGACCTCGCGCTCGCGGTCGTTGAGGGTGTCCACGCGGGCACGCGCGCGCGAGCGCCGCGCGAGCCGTGCGTCGGGGGCGGTACCGGCCGCCTGTTCCATCAGCCGCCGGGTCACGGCGGGCGACAGGACGGGGTCGCCGGCCGCGACCCTGCGCACCGCGTCGAGGATCTCCGCCGGCGGCGTGTCCTTGAGGACGAACCCGGCGGCTCCGGCGCGCAGGGCCCGCAGCACCTGTTCGTCGGCGTGGAAGGTGGTGAGCACGACGACCTGGGGCGCGTCCGGGCGGCTCAGCAGCCGTTCGGTGGCCGTGAGGCCGTCCGTCCCCGGCATCCGGATGTCCATGAGGAGGACGTCCGGGCGGGTGCGGTCGACCAGCGCCACGGCCTCGTCGCCGTCGGCGGCCTCGCCGACGATCTCCACGTCCTCGGCGCCGCCCAGCATGAGGGACAGCCCGGCCCGCACCAGCGGGTCGTCGTCGACGAGGAGCAGTCTGATCGCAGTCATGCGTCATACGTAATCACGGTCGCCACCGGCCGCCCGGGGGTGGCTCAGCCCCACGGCAGCCTCGCCCGTACTTCGAAGCCGCCCCCCGGCGTCGGCCCGTGCTCCAGGGTGCCGCCCGCGAGCGTCGCCCGCTCGGTCAGCCCGATCAGCCCCTGCCCCGAACCGGGCACGTGGGGCACCTCGCCCCGGGGCGGGACGTTGCGCACCGACAGGGCCAGTCCGTCGCCCGGTGCCCCGGTGACCGAGACGGTGACCTCGGTGCCGGGCGCGTGCTTGCGCGCGTTGGTCAGCGCCTCCTGGGTGATGCGGTACGCGGTGCGGCCGACGGCGGCGGGGACGGCGCCGGGGTCGGGCACCCGCTCCGCGAGGGTGACCTTCATGCCGGCCTCCCGGGACTCGGCGACCAGCGCGTCGAGCGCCGCGAGCGTGGGCTGGGGACGGCCCGCGTCGTCGGACTCCCCGGCCCGCAGGACACCGATGATCTGCCGCAGGTCCTGGAGGGCCTCGTGCGCGCTCTCCCGGATGACGCCCGCCGCCCGCACGACCTCTTCCCGGGGCGCGTCGGGCCTGAACTCCAGGGCGCCCGCGTGCACGCTGAGCAGCGTCAGCCGGTGGGCGAGGACGTCGTGCATCTCGCGGGCGATGGCCTCGCGGGCCAGCCGCTGCGCCTGCTCGGCCCGCAGCCGCGCCTCGGCCTCGGCGTGCCGGGCCCGGTCGCGCAGGCTGAGCAGGAGCTGGCGCTTGGAGCGGACGAGCAGGCCCCAGCCGAGCACGGTGACCGCGAGCAGGACGGCGATGACGAGGGACGCCAGGAAGGGCAGGCCGGGTTCCGGGCGCATCCAGTAGTAGAACGGCGTCACGGCGAGACTCGCGCCGCCGATCCAGGCCGTGTACCGGAAGGGCCGGTGCACGGCGAGCGTGAACAGGGCGGCGAGGACGGCGCCGCCCGCGGTGGCCGAGACCAGGGAGACGGGCACCATGGCCACGGCGAGCCCGACCGGCCACCGCCGCCGGAGCCAGACGGCGGCACAGGCCAGGGCGCCGATCAGCTGGTCCGCGACGGCCATGGCGGGTGAGAGGTCCGGCTCCTGGTCCAGCGCGTCGGCGGCCAGCAGGCCGATGGTGACCGCGAGCAGGAAGCAGGCGAAGTCGACGACCCAGTCGCGTGCGGTGCGCCGGGGGCGGCCGCCGGGCCGCCGGGGTTGCGGGTACAGGTCCTCGACCAGCGCCGCCGGCAGTACCCAGCGCCGTTTGGCGAAGGCCGGGGGCACCGTGGTCCGCTCGTCACTACTGTTCACAGTCGACAAATCTACGCAGGACTGACGCCGGGAACGGCCGGTCGCGCGGGACCGTCGACCAAAGTCGCACGGGCGGCGACTTTCGGCGCGCGGTCGGCACGCGAAGCAGCCTTCGGTCGGGCAGGCCTCGCCCCGCGGCCGATGCCGGCGGGCGCACCGCGGGGCGAGAGTCGGGATCATGAAGCAATTGCTGGAGTTCCTGGGCCTGCTCGCCGTGCTCCAGGGCGTGATGGGCCTGGTGCACGAATTCACCGACTGGAACCTGGGGCTGGTTCGGCGGATCGGTTTCCTGGACGGCTACGAGGTCTACGCGAGCGTCGCGCTGCTGGCTCTCGGCGGCGCGCTGTTCGCCGCTGCCGAGAGCCGCGAATCCGGGTGAGCCCGGCGGCAGGCCGACTCCGCGCGTACGCCGTCACCATCACCGCCTTCCGAGCCCTCAGCCGTACGGCGCGCAGACAGCTCTCCGGCATCCTCGGCAGACTGCTGCAACCTCGACCGTGACCCACCGCCCGGGCCGCCAGGGGGCTTTGGCGCTCTGCCCTCGAGGCGCCCCGGTACGGACGGCGCGCCGCTCAGGTCGACGTCCGTTCACCGCCAGCACGGGCACGGCGGCCCGGCTGGGATGGACCCATGAACACGCACACGCACACCAACCCACCCGCCCCCACCACCGCTCCGCTGACCGGCCGTACCGCCCTCGTGACCGGTGGCAGCCGTGGCATCGGCGCGGCGACCGCCCTGCGGCTGGCCCGGGAGGGCGCGGACGTGGCCCTCACCTACGTGAACGGCAAGGACGCGGCCGAGGACGTCGTAGGGGCCGTCGAGGCGCTGGGGCGCCGCGCGGTGGCCCTGCGGGCCGACGCCGCCGACGCGGAGGAGGCGGCGGGGGCGGTCGAGCGGGCCGCCACGGCGCTCGGCGGCGGCCTGGACGTGCTGGTCAACAACGTGGGCCTGGGCCTGCTCGGCCCGCTGGAGAGCCTCTCCCCCGCCGACGTCGACCGGCTGCTGGCGGTGAACGTCCGCGGCGTCTTCCTGGCCTCGCAGGCGGCCGCGGCCCGCATGACCGGGGGCGGGCGGATCATCACCGTCGGCACCTGCATGACCCAGCGGGTGCCGGGGCCCGGCGGGACGCTGTACGCGACGAGCAAGTCGGCGCTGATCGGGCTGACCAAGGCGCTGGCCCGGGAACTGGGCCCGCGCGGGATCACGGCGAACATCGTGCACCCGGGGCCGATCGACACCGACATGAACCCGGCGGACGGCCCGTACGCGGACGGACAGGCGGCGATGACGGCGCTGGGCCGCTTCGGCACGGCCGACGAGGTGGCGTCGACGGTGGCGTACCTGGCGACCGCCACGTACGTCACCGGCGCGGAGTTCGCGGTCGACGGCGGCCACGCGGCGTAGCCGTCCCCGCGAGTACGCGCGGGGCGCACCGGTGCTGTCCTGCCGGTGCGCCCCGCGGGTTCGGTGTGGCGGCGGGTCAGCCGCCCAGTTCCTGGTGGCGGGCGGCGAGGTGGGCCGCGCCGTCCTCGGTCAGGGAGCCGAACAGGCGCAGCCGGGAGATGCCGCCGTCGGGGAAGATGTCCACGCGCGCGTGGGTGCCGACGGCCGCCTCCGGCAGGACGAAGCGGTGGTTGGTGTCGGGCTGCATCCGGGTGCGCGGGAGCACCTCGCGCCACTCACCCTCCTCGCCGTCCTTCACCGACACCGACGCCCAGCCGGCGCTGTTGCCCTTCAGGTACGCCGTGTCGATCTCGATCGCGCGGATCTGCGAGCGGTCCACCAGGCGGTACTGGATCCAGTCGTTGCCCCGGTCGCGGCGGCGGCGGGTTTCCCAGCCGTCGTCCATCTTGCGGGAGCGGCCCGGCTGGATGGTGTTGGTGGCCGGCGAGTAGAAGAGGTTGGAGGCGTCCTCGACCTGGCCGCCGTTCTCCAGGGCGACCGCGTCGAAGGTGCCCAGCGCGGTGAGCCAGGCGGGGTCCGGGACGACCTCGCCGTACACGCGCAGACGGGCGATGCCGCCGTCGGGGTGCTGCTTGAGGCGCAGGTGCGTGAAGCGCTGCTCGGCCGAGACCGCGAAGCCGTTGGCCGCGTGGCCGCCGACCGGGGTGCGCGGGACGAGGGTCGTCCACTTCACGTCGTCGGCGAGCAGTTCCTCCGGGGAGGGGGAGCCCGCGACCGAGGCGCCCTCGACGGAGACGGCCTGCGGGTAGTTGCCGCGGAAGTGGGCGGTGTCGACGACGATGCCGCGGATCACGCCGGGGGCGCCGAGGCGGATCAGCGCCCAGTCGTGGTCCTCCTCGGTGGGCCAGGGCTGCTCGGCCGAGACACCGCGGCGCCGGCGGGTCTCCCAGCCGTCCATGACCTTGCCCTTGTGCCCGAAGTGCTCGGGGTCGAACTCGGCGGGCTCGGGCACCAGCAGGTTCTCGCGCTGGGCGAAGAACTCGTCGTTGGCGGCGACGACACCCGCGCCGAGCTGCCGGTCGGCAAGGTTGGCGTACTGGGTGAAGGGGAGGTCGGCGGTGCGGTAGTCCGCGTACGGGTCGCCGCCTCCGTAGGGCTGGGCGTCGCCGGTGAAGCTGGCCAACGAGGTGTTCTGCTGGGCCGTCACGGTGATCAGGTGTTCCTTTCGGGGCTGTTCGGGGGGTACTGGGTTCAGGGAGTGTCCGGGCACGTCAGGCCCGGTCGAGGAGCTGTCCCTTCGGGTCGGTGAACGCGCCGTCCGCCACGATGCGCTCACCGCGCAGCCAGGTGGACTTCACGACGCCGTACAGGGTCTTGCCCGCGTACGCGGTGACGCGGTTGCGGTGCTGGAGGGCGGCCGGGTCGACGGTGAAGGTCTCGTCCGGGGCCAGCACGGCGAAGTCCGCGTCGTGGCCCGGCGCGATGGCGCCCTTGCGCGTGTCGAGCCCCACCAGGGCGGCCGTACGCTCCGACATCCAGCGCACGACGTCCTCCAGGCCGTGGCCGCGCTCGCGGGCCGAGGTCCACATGGCCGGCAGGCTGAGCTGGAGTCCGGCGATGCCGCCCCAGGCGGTGGCGAAGTCGTCGGTCTTGAGGTCGGCGGTGGACGGGGAGTGGTCGGTGACGACGCAGTCGATCGTGCCGTCCGCCAGCGCCTGCCAGAGCAGGTCCTGGTTGGCGGCCTCGCGGATCGGCGGGCAGCACTTGAACTCGCTGGCGCCGTCCGGCACTTCCTCGGCGGTGAGGGTGAGGTAGTGCGGGCAGGTCTCGACCGTCACCTGTACGCCGTCGGCGCGGGCCTCGGCGATCAGCGGCAGGGCGTCGCTGGAGGACAGGTGCAGCACGTGCACCCGCGCGTTGAACCGCTTGGCCTGCGCGAGCAGGGTCGCGATCGCGGTGTCCTCGGCGTCGCGCGGGCGGCTGGCGAGGAAGTGGGTGTACTTGGGGCCGCCCTGCTGCGGGGCGGCGGCCAGGTGGTGCGGGTCCTCGGCGTGCACGATCAGCAGGCCGTCGAAGGCGGCGATCTCCGCCAGCGACCGGGCGAGCTGCTCCTGGTCGAGGTGCGGGAACTCGTCCACGCCCGACGGCGACAGGAAGGCCTTGAAGCCGAAGACCCCGGCCTCGTGCAGCGGGCGCAGGTCCTTGACGTTGTCCGGGAGGGCGCCGCCCCAGAAGCCGACGTCGATGTGGGCCTTGTCCGCGGCCACCTCGCGCTTGGTGCGCAGGTTGTCGACCGTGGTGGTCGGCGGGATGGAGTTGAGCGGCATGTCGACGAGGGTGGTGATGCCGCCGGCGGCCGCGGCGCGGGTGGCGGTCCAGAAGCCCTCCCACTCGGTGCGTCCGGGGTCGTTCACGTGCACGTGGGTGTCGACCAGGCCGGGCAGGACGACGTGGTCGCCCACGTCCTCGAGCCGGGCGCCCGCCGGGACGGGGGCGTCGTACGGCAGCACGGCCGTGATCTTCTCCCCGGTGACCGCGACGGACGCGGCGCGGGTCCCCTCGGGAGTGATGACGCGCGTCGAGCGCAGCACCAGTTCAGCTTCGGACACCCGGATCCCCTTCTCTGCCTGTACTTGTCTGCCTCTGCCGTCGAATTTCAACGTTCTGTTGAAGGAGTCTTCACTCCCACTCCGAGGCCGTCAAGAGGCACCCTTTGTGACGGCATGCCCAATGACCCCGCTCTGGACGTTTCCACAAAGCGGAATTAGAATTCCAGCAAGCAGAACGTAGCTACGTACAAGCCGGTAGTCAACCGGGTGCCGGGTACGCTTCTTTCCTCCCGCCAGCCTCGAAAGGAACGTGCCGTGCCGACGTCCAGCGCCAGCACCACCGACTCCGCCAGGTCCGCCACCGGTGGCGTCCAGTCCCTGGAGCGCGCCTTCGACCTGCTCGAACGGATGGCGGACGCGGGGGGCGAGGTCGGCCTGAGCGAGCTCTCGGCCAGCAGCGGGCTGCCGCTGCCGACCATCCACCGCCTGATGCGCACGCTCGTGGCCTGCGGGTACGTACGTCAGCAGCCCAACCGCCGCTACGCACTCGGCCCCCGCCTGATCCGCCTGGGCGAGTCCGCCTCCCGGCTGCTGGGCACCTGGGCCCGCCCGCACCTGGCCCGCCTGGTCGAGGAGACCGGCGAGACGGCGAACATGGCCCTGCTCGACGGGGACGAGATCGTGTACGTCGCCCAGGTGCCGTCCAAGCACTCCATGCGCATGTTCACCGAGGTCGGGCGGCGCGTCCTGCCGCACTCCACGGGTGTCGGCAAGGCGCTGCTCGCGAGCTTCCCGGCGGACGAGGTGCGGGCCCTGCTGGGCCGTACCGGCATGCCGGCCGCGACCGACAAGACCATCACCACGCCGGACGGGTTCATCGCGGCGCTCGAGGACGTGCGGCGCCAGGGCTACGCGATCGACGACAACGAGCAGGAGATCGGCGTCCGGTGCCTGGCCGTCCCGGTGCCGGACTCCCCCACCGCCGCGGCCATCTCGATCTCCGGCCCCGCGGGCCGCGTCACCGAGGCCGCGACCGACCGGATCGTGCCCCTGCTCCAGCAGGTGGCGGCGGAGCTGTCCGAGGCCCTGCTGACCTCGAACGGCTCGAACGGCAACCCGGCCGCCTGAGGCGGCCCGCCCGTCACGGGGTCAGCGACGCGGCGGGTCCCCGAAGAGCTCCACGGCGTGACGGACCTCCGTCAGTCCCGGCGCGAGGGCGCTGACGGAGCCGATCGCGCCCGCGACCAGCAGCAGGGAGCGGCGCAGTCGCGGCACCTCGGGGACGCCGTGACCCACCATCGCCGCGAGGTCGGCCAGTTCGTCCTCCGCGATCTGGCGGTCCGGGAAGTCGGCGGGCAGCAGCGCGAGTTGGCGGCGCAACCGCGACACCGCGGTTCGCAGCGCCACCACCCTCACGTCCTCGTCGCCGACGGTCACGTGCCTCTGCCCCAAGCTCCGCAACACAGCCCTCCCCCTAGCACTCCGTTGTGCGCGGGCCAGTAAACGCCACCGCGCACCGGACGCGCCACCGCGCGGACCGAAATTCAGCCTCCGGAAAGTCTCCGGAAATCCCCCGCACGCCGGGGCGTTTGGCGGCCGGTCAGGTATGCAGGAGCCATGACCGACAACGAGACCCCGGCAGAAGACCAGGTGGGCGACCGGGTGGCGGGGCTGCTGCTGGCCGCCGGGGGCGGCAGGCGGCTCGGCGGCCGCCCCAAGGCACTGCTCGAACATCGCGGACATCCACTCGTCGAACACGCGGTCGAAACGCTCCGCACGGCCGGCTGCGCCCGCGTGCACGTCGTCCTGGGGGCGCGCGCCGCGGACGTACGCGCGCGGGCCGCACTCGACGGCTGCGTCCTAGTGGGCAACCCCGACTGGGAGCAGGGCATGGGGTCGTCACTGCGCGCCGGGCTCGGCTCACTGGCCGGAACCGGGGCGCGGGCGGCGCTGGTCGCCCTGGTGGACCAGCCCGGCATCGGGGCGGAGGCGACGGCCCGGGTGCGCGCCGGATTCCGGGACGAGACGTCGCTGGCCTCGGCGGCGTACGCGGGCGTGCGCGGGCATCCCGTACTGCTCGGCGCCGCGCACTGGGCGGGCGTCGCGGCGACCGCCACCGGGGACCGGGGTGCCCGCGCCTATCTGAGGGAACACGAGGCGGAGATCGCCCTCGTCGAGTGCGGGGACGTGGCGCGGCCGTACGACATCGACACCGAGGCGGACCTGGTCCACCTTGAGTGAGCGAGGTGGCACCGAGCGCCACCTTGCCTCGACCCGGAGAATCTCGACATCAACAAACCATTGAAGTTCCACGATGAGGAAACTACTATCCACTGACCAGAAGCACTCCGCTGCACGGCGAGTGCGTAATGCCCCATACGCACCCTCTGGCACCCGGTGCCACCGCTGAAGGAAGTGACAGCTCATGTCCGCACCAGCGCCGTCCACGCTGGCCATCGTCGACGCCGAGCCCCTGCCCCGGCAGGAGGAGGTCCTCACCGATGCGGCGCTCGCCTTCGTGGCCGAGCTGCACCGGCGGTTCACGCCCCGGCGTGACGAGCTCCTCGCCCGCCGAGCGGAGCGCCGCGCCGAGATCGCCCGCACCTCCACGCTCGACTTCCTCCCGGAGACCGCCGCGATCCGCGCGGACGACTCCTGGAAGGTGGCCCCCGCTCCGGCCGCGCTGAACGACCGCCGCGTCGAGATCACCGGCCCCACCGACCGCAAGATGACCATCAACGCGCTCAACTCGGGCGCGAAGGTGTGGCTCGCGGACTTCGAGGACGCCTCCGCGCCGACCTGGGAGAACGTGGTCCTCGGCCAGCTCAACCTGGCCTCGGCCTACACCCGCGCCATCGACTTCACCGACGAGCGCACCGGCAAGTCCTACGCCCTGCGGCCGGACGCCGAACTGGCGACGGTCGTCATGCGCCCGCGCGGCTGGCACCTCGACGAGCGCCACCTCCAGGTCGACGGCCGCCCGGTCCCCGGCGCCCTGGTCGACTTCGGCCTGTACTTCTTCCACAACGCACAGCGCCTGCTGGACCTCGGCAAGGGCCCGTACTTCTACCTCCCGAAGACCGAGTCCCACCTGGAGGCCCGCCTCTGGAACGAGGTGTTCGTCTTCGCGCAGGACTACGTCGGCATCCCGCAGGGCACGGTCCGCGCCACCGTCCTGATCGAGACGATCACGGCCGCGTACGAGATGGAGGAGATCCTCTACGAACTGCGCGACCACGCCTCCGGGCTGAACGCGGGACGCTGGGACTACCTGTTCTCCATCGTCAAGAACTTCCGTGACGGCGGCGCGAAGTTCGTCCTGCCGGACCGCAACGCGGTGACGATGACCGCCCCGTTCATGCGGGCGTACACCGAACTCCTCGTCCGCACCTGCCACAAGCGGGGCGCGCACGCGATCGGCGGCATGGCGGCGTTCATCCCGTCCCGCCGGGACGCCGAGGTCAACAAGGTCGCCTTCGAGAAGGTCCGCGCCGACAAGGACCGCGAGGCCGGCGACGGCTTCGACGGCTCCTGGGTCGCCCACCCGGACCTGGTCCCGATCGCCATGGAGTCCTTCGACAAGGTCCTCGGCGACAAGCCGAACCAGAAGGACCGCCTGCGCGAGGACGTCGACGTCAAGGCGGCCGACCTGATCGCGATCGACTCCCTGGACGCCAAGCCGACCTACGCCGGTCTGGTCAACGCCGTCCAGGTCGGCATCCGCTACATCGAGGCCTGGCTGCGCGGCCTCGGCGCGGTCGCCATCTTCAACCTGATGGAGGACGCGGCCACCGCCGAGATCTCCCGCTCGCAGATCTGGCAGTGGATCAACGCGGAGGTCGTCCTCGACAACGGCGAGCAGGTCACCGCCGACCTGGCCCGCCAGGTCGCCGCCGGGGAGCTGGCCAGCATCCGCGCCGAGATCGGCGACGAGGCCTTCGCGGCCGGCAACTGGCAGCAGGCCCACGACCTGCTGCTCACGGTGTCGCTCGACGAGGACTACGCCGACTTCCTGACGCTGCCGGCGTACGAGCAGCTCAAGGGCTGACGTCCTACGGGCCTGGTGATCCGCGCCCCCGGTGCCGCAGCACGGCACCGGGGGCGCGGACGCGTGTCAGCCGAGGTGGACGGACCAGTCCTGCTCGGCGGGCGGCTTGCCGTGCAGGTCGGGGACCCGCTTGAGCCAGTCGGGCCGCCCCCGCCGTGTGTGCGCCGCGCGGGCGGCGTTCTCGGCGGCGAGTTCCTCGCGGCTCGGGAATCCGGTGGGCAGCCACTGCCGGGAGGCCTGTACGCGCGCGTGCAGGTAGTCCACGTAGGCGGCGCGCACCTTCTCCGGCGTGTCGAGGTCGCCCTCGCAGGTCAGCCAGGCCTCCGGCACCCGGTCCACCACCTCGCGCAGCAGTTCCCGTGTCACCTTCGGCGCCAGCTCGGCGTCGGCGGCCGGGAGGTCGGGCGCGTAGTGGCCGAGGGCGTGGTGCCGGAAGTCGTACGCCTTCTCGGGCGGGGAGGCGCCCCAGCGGTGGTGGAAGACGAGGGCCGCGCCGTGGTCGATGAGCCACAGGCGCGGCGGCACGGTGCCGAGGGTGGGCCAGACCATCAGGTTGGAGCTGTGCACCGTCCGGTCGACGTTGACGGTGAGGGCGTCCAGCCAGACGACCCGCCCGGCCTCCCGCGCGTCCACCGGGAACACCTCGGCCAGCTCGGGCGTGAAGTCGGCACCGCCCGACAGGTAGTCCATGCCGAGGTTGAGCCCCGCGCTGGCGTGCAGCAGCTCCCGCACCTCCTGGTGCGGTTCGGCCTCCGCGATCGCCGGGTCGAAGTGCGCGAGCACCAGCTCCGGCACCCGCAGCCCCAGCTCCCGGGCCAGCTCCCCGACGACCACCTCGGCGACCAGCGCCTTGCGGCCCTGCGCGGAGCCGGTGAACTTCAGCACGTAGGTGCCGAGATCGTCGGCCTCGACGACGGCGGGCACGGAGCCGCCGGAGCGCAGGGGCTCGATGTAGCGGCTCGCGGTGACCTGTCTCATGTTCTGCATCGTAGCCAGTAGCCTGAGGCGGGCTGCCGCCCAGAGCGCCACCGTCGAAAGGATTCGGTTCATGGGTACTGATTCCGCCGCCGCCCTCTCCCTGGTGAACACTGTCGTGGCCGAGGCGTTCGATCGCTGGAGCCCGCCGCTCCACAAGGAATTCGAGACGAACACGCACCGCGACCAGTGCGGCCAGACGCTGCTCCACGACGCCCCTGAGCTGCGCATCTGGCAGACCCGGCTCGATCCCGGTGAGCGGCTTCCCGTCCATCGCCACGAGCGGGACTATGTCTGGATAGCCCTGACCCACGGCACGGCGCGGCAGCACGAAGGCGATGGAACCAGCCGGGAGATCTCCTTCGAGCGCGGCCGCACCCAGTACTTCACTTTCGACGAGGGGCAGCATCACCTGCACGACCTGAGGAATATCGGCGACGAGCCCCTCTCCTTTCTCACCGTCGAGACGGGTGGCGGGGCAGCGGCGCGCTGAGGGCGTCGAGGAACACCTCGTTCGCCGACCGCTCGCCGACGGAGACACGGCAGGTGCCGGGGACCAGGCTCCCGACGTCCGCGACGAGGATGCCCGCGGCACGCAGGCGTTCCATGGTGCGTTCCGGCTCGTGCAACCGGAGCAGCAGGAAGTTGGCCTGGGACGGGAACACCCGCTCCACCGCGGGGTTCTGGGCCAGCAGCGCGGCCATGCGGTCCCGCTCGGTCAGGATGCGGGCGACGCTGTCGCGCACGCGGTGCGTGTCCACGAGCCGTTCCCGTACGGCTCGCTGCGACGCGTCGGTGAATCCGAAAGGCACCTGTACCCGGCGCAGCGCCTCGACGATGCCGGGGCGGGCGAGTGCGACGCCGCAGCGGGCCCCGGCGAGACCCCACGCCTTCGACAGGGTGCGCAGGACGACGAGGTTGTCGTGCTCGGCGACCAGGCCGGCATGTGAGGGCTGATCGCTGAACTCGACGTAGGCCTCGTCGATCACCACCAACCCGGTTGACCGGGTGACGAGTTCGCGGACCTGCCCGGGTCGGGGCCGGGTGCCCACGGGGTTGTTCGGGTCGCACAGGAACGTGACCCGGGGGCCGGTGGCCAGGATCCGGTCCACGTCGAGCCGGTCGAAATCTTCGCCACCGAGGGGTACTTCCGTGACCGGCAGCCCCAGGACCCGGGCGAAGTGCGCGTAGAGCTCGAAGGTGGGGGGCGTCACGCAGATCCGGTCCCCCGACGACGTCAGCGCCGTCAGCAGCAGACTGACGGCGTCCACCGCACCGCTGGAGAAGATCAGGTGGTCCTCCGTCAGGGAGGCGAGGCCCTCCTGGCCGGGCAGCTCGCCCACGGTGTTGAGGTAGGTACGGGCGAGGTCCGCCGTGTCGAGGTCCGGATAGCGGCCGCCCGGGCCCAGGAAGGGGTTGGTGTTGCTCGACAGATCGACGAGGTCGAACCGTGGCCGGTGCCGGAAGCGGGCCGGTCCCGGAACCTCGACCGTGGTGACGGACGGCGCCGCGAAACGGGTCGGTTCGACCCGGGGGGACGACTGCCGGGGTGCCGTGAGGCCCGGCGCCCGCAGCCAGTGGTCGAGCGGCACGAAGAGGTCGGCGCCCAGGGCACGCAGGGCGTCGGGCTCGCCGCGGCCGAGGTGGACCCAGTCGAGACCGGCGCCACGCGCGTCGGTGTACAGCCGGTGGAGGAAGGCCGCGTGGAGGTCGTGGCGGGCGGCGGGGTCGTCGCGGTCGGCGGCCAGGGCCAGGCAGTACGTGCCCCGGCCGCTGTGGGAGCCCAGGAGGAGCCCCGCCTGGACCACGTCCTCGTCCCCACGGCGCCGTACGAGCAGTTCGGCGCGGGCCGCCAACGGGCCCTGTGCCAGGGCCTTCAGCGCCGCCGGGCCGAGGAGGCCGCCGTGCGGGCCCGTCGCGGCGGCGTCGGATGCCCACGGCGTCTCGTCGAGCCCGGTCAACGGGATCCGTTCCCAGGTCAGCTCCTCCGAGACGGCGCGGCTGCTTCGGCGCAGGTCGTCGACGCGCCCGGCCCCGAGGCGGCCGCGTAGCAGCTCGTCCACGTCGCCGTTCAGTCGCGTCACGCACTCGGAGCCGGCCGCGACCGGGACGAAGCCCGCCGCGCGGAGTGCTCCCGTGTCGTCCGTGCGGCGCACACCGGGCACCAGGATCTGCTCGACGGCCGACTCCCGGGCCCGGCGGACGAGCGCGTCGATCTCGGGCCCGGTGGGAGCAGGGCTCGTCGGGCCGTACCACGCGCCGCCGCCCACCAGGGTGGAGCGGTGCATGACGTCGGTGCCGGCCAACACGTCGTCCTCCAGGCCCAGTCGGACCGGGGAGCACACCGGGTCGGTGGAACCCAGGGCCGCGCACAGCACACGCCGCAGCTCGGCCGTGTCAGTGGCTCTGCGCATGCCGTCCCCCTTCCGGGGCCGTCGCCCGGTGTGCGTCGACGCGGTCGCGGTACTCCTCGAACAGCTCGCCCAGCGTGCGGGCGATTCCCGTCTCCCACCCCACGGTGCAGTCACCGATGAGGCCTCGCCGCACCTCGTGGTCGAAGACCGCCGTCTCCCGGCTGCGGTCGCTGCGCTCCAGCCGGAGCGGCACCCCGGTGAGGGCGGACATGTACTCCAGGAGGTCGGTGACGCCGACCTCCTCGTCGCCGCCCCAGTTCACGACCCGCGCGGGGGTCCGCGCCACCTGCCACAGCAGCGGCACCTGGCGGACGAGGTCGTCGGTGTGCAGGAGGTTGCAGTAGTTCTGCCCCCGGTGCGGCACCGCGGCCGGTCTTCCCTCGCGCATCTGCCGGAAGAGGATCATGGGGACTCCGCCGTGGCCGTACGGGCCGTAGGCGATGTTGAGCCGGGCGATCACCGACGGCAGCCCGAGGGCCTCGGACAGGCCGCGCACGACGCCCTCGGCCGAGAGCTTGGCCACGGGGTACGTGGGCAGCCAGGGCACCGCACCGCCGAGCGGGTCGTCCTCCCGGTAGCGGTGGGTGGGCTCGTCCCGGTGGTAGACGACGCCCGACGACACGTGGAGGAAGCCCTCGGCGCCGGCGCAGTGCGTCATCAGCCGTGCGGTGCCCACGCTGTTGACGCGGGCGGTCCGCTCGAAGTCCCGGCCGTCGCCGCGGTGCACCGCGGAGTGCAGGACGTGGGTGAAGTCCCGGGGCAGGTCGGGCAGTGTGCCGTCGCCCATGTCCCAGACGACGGTGCGGGCGCCCGCCTGCTCCAACGCCTCGCGGGCCGCCGGGTCACCGAAACGGCCCAGGCACCACACCTCGTTGTCGCGGGCGAGCGCCTCGGCGACCGGCCGCGCGACCTGACCGGTGCCGCCGGTGACGAGGATCTTCTTGCCGTGCATGCTCATCCGCTCCTCGCTCATCGTTCGAGGGCGCGGGTCAGCTCGCGCCGCAGGGTCGCCTGGAATGCCTGTACGTGCTGGGGGCTCATGAGGGTGTAGTGCTCCCCGTCGACCTCGGTGTATGTGTTGGGGCGGCGGGTGAACCGGTCCCAGTGCCGCAGCTGCTGGTCGAGCCAGTCCTGCTTCGTGCCCTTCAGCGGGGTGCAGTAGAAGACGTCGACCCGCTCGACCGACCCGGACGGCTCGTAGGTGCGGCCCAGGTGCACCATGCCCTGGGCCAGGTGGACCCAGGCGGTGAACCGTTCGAGGGTGAGGTCGAGTTCGGTCAGCCGGCGTTCGGGTGCGTGCGCGACGAGGTACGCCAGCTGGTCCGCCTCCGGCAGGGGGCGCAGCGCCGCGGTGAGCTCCGGGATGCGGGCGGGTTCGATCAGTTCGAGGAAGAGGGCGAGGTTGAGGGCGCCGTCGGTGAAGGTGATCTCGTTCATCCGGCCGGAGATCGACGGAGGCAGGTTGAAGACGCCGACGAACTTCACCTCGTCGCCCTCGGCCTCCAGGCGTTTGGCGATCTCGAAGGCCACGGCGCCGCCGTAGGAGTATCCGGCGACCGCGTACGGCCCGCTGCGCTGGGTCCGCCGGATCGCGGCGACGTAGGTGGTGACCATCTCGTCGAACGAGGCGAAGGGCGTCTCGCCGCTGCCGAACCCGCGTGCGCGCAGGGCGTGGAAGGGCCGCTCGCCGGTGAAGTACTGGGCGAGGTTCACGAAGACGAGCACTTCGCCCAGGCCGGGGTGCACGCAGAACAACGGCGTGCCGTCCCCGGTCGCCTGGAGCGGTACCAGCGGATCGTAGGCGGCGTCGCCTCCGGCTTCGCGGCCGGTGGTCAGCCGGTGGGCGAGCGCTCGCACGGTCGGCGCCTGCAACAGGGTCGCCATCGGTAAGTCGTCGATGCCGAACTCCGTCCGGATCCGCAGCTTGAGCCGGAGCACGTCGAGGGAGGTGCCGCCCAGATCGAAGAAGCTGCTGGTCGCGGACACCCGCTCGACGTTCAGTACGCGCGCGTAGAGGTCGGCGAGCCCGGTCTCGACGTCACCCCGCGGAGCCACGTGGACGCCGAGGAACCGGGTGCTCACCTCGTCCGCCCTGCGCGCCGCGGCGTCCAGGTCGCCGGCCTCGACGGCGGCGCGCAGGCGCGTCCGGAGGATCTTGTTCAGGTTGCTGCGCGGGATGTCCGACTCGCCCACGGGAAGGATCAGGTGCGGTCTGAACCCCCAGTGCATGACGGTGGAGCTGCGGATCGCGACGAGGGTTCGGTACAGGGCCGTCGCGTCCGCCGCGTCCCGGGCGGGGACGAAGGCGACGGCGAGCTGTTCGGAGTCGGCGCCTTCGGGCCGGACGGGGAACGCGGCGACCTGTCCGGGCCGCACGCCCTCCAGTGTGTCCAGGGCGGCCTCCAGGTCGTGGCTGTAGTAGTTGACGCCGTTGACGATGACGGAGTCCTTGGTGCGGCCGACGAGGGTCAGCCGGCCGTCGGCGTCCAGGCGCCCCAGGTCGCCGGTGCGGAACCAGCCGTCGCCGGTGAACGCCTCGGCGGTGGCTTCCTTGTCGCCGTAGTAGCCGTCGGTGACCATGGGGCCGCGCAACTGCACCTCGCCCGGTTCGGTGCGGCCGGGCTGCCGGGTGGAGGAGAGCACGGTGCCGTCTCCGCCGGTGACGCGGATCTCCAGTCCGCGCACGGGGCGGCCGAGCGGCGGGAACTCCGCGTTCAGGTCCCGGTCGGCGAACTCTGCGTTGAACACGCTGCCCGCGCAGGTCTCGGTCATGCCGAAGGCGGGCACGATCACGTCACCGCGCAGCCCGTACGGGGCGAGCGCCTGAGTGAAGCCGCGCACGGTGGCGGTCACGGTGGCCTCGCCGCCGGAGATGATGTGGCGGACCTGCGACAGGTCCCACGCGTCGGGCGCGGGCGGCCGCTCGGCGAGCTCCTGGTTCAGCTGCCCGAAGAGGAAGTTGGGGGTGAAGGTGACCGTCACCCGGTGCGTGTCGATAAGCCGGAGGAACTCCAGGGGGTCGGAGAGGACCGTGGCCGGGTCGGTCATGACCTGGTTCGCCCCGTTGAACATGGGCAGCAGATGGGCCTCCACGGCGGCGATGTGGTCGGTCGAGATCCAGTTCAGCGAGGTGTCGTCGGGGCCGAGTCCGAGTGCCCCGGCCTTCCCGGCCTGCGCGGCGAGGAGGTTGGCGTGGGTGAGCCGGACGGCCTTGCTCGTTCCGGTGGACCCAGAGGTGAGCATCAGCAGGGCGAGGCCGTCCGGGGCGCTCGCGTACGGGGGTTGCGTCCCGCCCGCGGCCCGGCCCAGTTCCTCGACGGTCACCCGTCTCAGACCCACGTCGGGCAGTTCGTGTGCGGCCGCCCTCGTCTCGATCACCAGCGGGTCGCCGAGCAGTACCCGCAGGTGCTTCAACTGGTCGTGCCGCCGCGCCGGGTCGGCAGCCGGTGCGACCGGGCACGGAACGACACCGCTCAGCACACAGCCCCAGAACGCCGGAAAGAATTGCTTGGGTTCGGTGGCCGTGACAAGGGCACGGTGCCCCGGGGCGGTGCCGTGGTCGCGCAGTCCCTGTGCGATGCGGGCGGCGGCGTCCCGCAGTTCCGCATAGGAAAGGAATGTGCGAGTGTCACCGACGAACATGACACCGCGGGAGGTGTCGAGCGCCGCGCGGTCGAGCAGGTCGGGGAGTGTCGCGGCGGCAGGATGTATGTCCGGTGTGGCAGTTCCAGGCGTGGGAATTCCAGGCATGCGAAGAGAACCTCCGGTTCGAAGGCAGAGGAAGACAGGGAAGGCAGGGCAGGGGTGCGCCACGACTTCCCTCGGGTTGCGGAGCGTCCCGCTATGCTCCGCCGGTCACGTTGAAGCGGACGATTTCGTGAACCGTCTTCTCCAGTTGTGATTCGTCCGGGTCGGACACCATCGCCCGGCCGACAAGGCCGTAGGGGCCGACCCGTGCGTCGGGTGACGCGTCGTAGTGGATCTCGTCGAGCCGGAAGGCGCGCTCGAAATCATCCTGGGCCAGGTGGCCGCTGTCGGGGCGCCGCAGGAGGACGTACCCGTAGAAACGCTCGGGTGTCTCGACGCGTTCCGTCAGAGACGGCGACTCGCCGAGCGCCAGGCTGATCTCGGCATCGAAGAGGTCGACGCCGTAGGTCAATTTGTTGGCCCGCGGGGAGAGCCCGCCGGGAATCCGGACGGCGCACTCGCCGAACGTCAGGGCCGTGTCTTCCTCGAAGAGCTCGAGATGGAATACGCAGTCGGGTGCGCGCAGACTTCCCAGAACCTGGTGGGCGATGGTCTCGGCCTGCCGGAACAGCCCGGCGTGGAGCGTTCTGTCCAGCACCCATGCAGCCATGGTCCCGCCCCGTGCGGCGTCGAACGGCGCCTCGTGGTAGCGGCTCATGCACGACCAGCGGAGTTCACCGCGCTCCCAGATGCCGTCGATGAAGACCTCCGGCCCGTCGACGAACGACTCGGCGACGATCGCCACGTCCGAGGCTCCCGGAAAGAGCGCGAGGGCGTCTTCGTACTCCCGCGCGGAATGGATGATGCTCGTGCGCTGGGCGCCGGCTCCGGCAGCCGGCTTGATCACGAACGGCTCACCCAGCTCGTCGGCCAGCTGCCGGTACGGGGTCCCCGTGGGCACATGCCGGCAACGCGCCCTCCGCACTTCGGGCGGCAGACCGCTCTTTTGAAGATACTTGTCGCGGAAAGAGAGAATGGTGCGCGGGTCCGCGTTTCCCGGAAGATTGAACTGCTGCCGCAGACAGGCCGCGGTGAACACTCCCATTTCATGGACGGAAAGGGCACCGACGACGTCGTCGAGTCGCCGGGCGAGCACTGCGCGCAGCACTTCCTGGGCGTTCTCGAAGTCGGCGACCCGGCAGGACTGCCGGTCGGCCGGTGCGCCGTTGGGATCCTGCACCACATAGAAGGGATCGAGACCACGACGCCGCAACGCCTGGTCGAGGTCGTCCCGATACCCGATGACGATCATTCTCGGCATTGTCGCCCCCCGCTTTCGATTCAAACCCGTCAATGGATCGGATGATCGTTTGCGCCTTGGTCGAGGACGTGCACGTCGGCATCTTTTCACAGGGATCCCGGGATGTGGACACGTGAACGTGCGTCCATTTACCTGTGCGCTGTGACATGAGTCATAGGAAAATTTAGCCAATAGAAGGGATGGGAAAGTGTCTTACCCATTCGACCCAATGAATTCTGCCATGCCGGGCAAACCCGATAAATGCGGCGAAGGTGAGGGCTGAGCGGCCCCTCGGTTGACGCCCCATTGAATAACCGCTATCTATTGGAGGTCTCGGGAGGGTGGGGTGGTCCGTGCAGGACGTGGTGCTGGCGCTGCTGGCCAAGGAGCCGTCGCACGGGTACGACCTGCGCGGGCGGTTGGTGGCGGCGCTCGGACCGCTCGGGGAGTCGCTGAACGCGGGGCAGATCTATGTGACGCTCACCCGGCTCGAGAAGGCGGGTCTGGTCGTCCAGGTCCGCGAGGACACGTCGGTGCGCGGGCCGCGGCGCAAGGTGTACGCGCCGACCGCCGCCGGGCAGGAGCGGGTGGCCGCCTGGCTGACCGAGAGCCCCGGCCCCCGGGCGGACCTGACGGAGTTCCACCTGAAGCTGGTGGCCGCCGCCGAGTCGGGCATGGCCGATCCGCTCGCTCTCGTGGACGCCCGGCGCCGGGAGCTGCTGCACGGCCTCGCCGAGACCCAGCGCGCCGCCCTCGCCCACGACACGGATTCGGAGGCCGGGCTGCTCCTGGAGGGCATCGCGCTCCGACTGCAGGCCGATCTTCGCTGGCTGGAGGCATGCGCGCGGACCTGGTCCGCCCGTGCCCGACGTGGGAAAGGCAGAGGAAGCGCATGACGAGAGACGGTCGACGGGCCGGGGGCGGCCGGTTGCGGTGTAAGGGCGCGGTCGCCACCCCGGACACGAGCAGGGGACCGGGAGTCCGCGGGACCGAGGGGGCGGCCGGTCCGGCGCTGCGGACGGTCGGTCTGACGCGCACCTACGGCGAGGACGAGAGCCTGGTCTGGGCGGTCGACGGCGTCGACCTCGACGTACCCGCCGGGCAGACGCTGGCCGTGACCGGGCCCAGCGGCTGCGGCAAGTCCACACTGCTGCAACTCCTCGGCGGCCTCGACCGTCCGAGTGAGGGCGAGGTGTGGCTGGGCGGGCGGCGGATCGACGAACTCGGCGAGCGGGCGCTGGCCGGGCTGCGGCGTCGCGCCGTCGGCTTCGTCTTCCAGGACTTCCACCTCATGGACGAATTGACCGCGGCGGAGAACGTGGAGCTGCCCGCACTGCTCGCCGACGCGTCGCCACGCACCGCCCGCCGCCGCGCCGCCGGACTCCTGGAGCGGGTCGGGCTCGCGGACCGGGCGCGCCATCTGCCCTCCGCTCTCTCCGGCGGGCAGCGCCAGCGGGTCGCCATCGCCCGCGCCCTGGTCAACGAGCCGCAGGTGGTCCTCGCCGACGAGCCCACCGGCAACCTCGACACCGCGGCGACCCGCGACGTCCTGCGGCTCTTCGACGAGTTGCGCACCGCGGGCCAGACGCTCGTCCTGGTCACCCACGACGAGCGGGTCGCCGCCACCGCCGACCGCGTCGTCTCCCTGCGCGACGGGCTGGTGACGGACGACACCCGCCTGGACGCCTCTCGTGACGGCCATCGGCTCGGCACGCTGCTGCGTTGGGAGGGCTGACCGTGGGACGTCTGCTGCTGGTGTGGCGTCTGATCGCGCGCGACCTGCGCCATCGTCCGGGCGAGGCCGTCGTGTTCCTGCTCGCCGTCACCGTCGCCGGCGCGAGCCTGACCCTCGGGCTGGCGAGCGACGACGCCGTGGCCACGGGGTACGCGAAGACCCGCGAGGCCACCTCCGGGCCGGACGTCGTGGCGGTCACGACGGCCGCGGATCCGACCGCCGTGGCCCGCCGCATCGCGGACACCCCCGGGGTGGCGGCGCAGTCCGACCCCGTCTTCGCCTTCGACACCTACGTCGAGGCGCACGGCCGGACCGCGCACTCCTCCGTCGAGGGGCGGGGCGGCTCGCCCTCCGTCGTGGACCGGCCGCTGGTGACCTCCGGCACCTGGGTGCGTCCCGGCGGGGCGGTGCTCGAACGCGGCTTCGCCCGAGCCCTCGGCGTGCACGTGGGCGACCGCGTCACCATCGGCACGCGCGACTACCCGGTCGTCGGGACCGCGATCAGCGCCGCCACCTCCGTGTATCCGTGGAGCGACGCCGCACAGGGCCCCGGCCCGTCCGACTTCGGCGGCAGGATCTGGCTCACCACCGCCGACACCCGCGCGGCGGCCAAGGACACGGACGCCGCCGGTGTCCACCTGATCCACCTGAAGCTGACCGACCCGGCCGCGACGCAGCGGTGGCAGAAGTCCGTCTTCACCCCGGAGCGCAGGGGCGACGTCTGGGTCAACACCCACAACTGGCAGGGCATCCTCCGGACCGACAGCGCCATGATCAGGAACAGCCGGCCCGCCCTGGTGGTCGGCGGTTCGCTGCTCGCCGTCGCCGCGGTCGTCACCCTCGCCGCGCTCGCCACCGTGCGCTCCGCCCGTGACAACCGGCGTGCCGCGCTGCTCAAGGCCGTCGGCGCCGGGCCCGCCACCGTCACCGCCGTCCTGCTGGCGCAGTACCTGCTGCTGACACTGCTGGCCACCGCGCTCGGCCTGACCGTCGGCACGCTGGCCGCGCCGCACGTGGTCGATCCCAGCGCCGGGCTGCTCAACACGCTCGGCCCCCCGGATGCCAACACCGTCACGGCCGTGCTCCTCCTGGCCGTCGTGGTCGCCGTGACCGGTGCCCTCGGCCCCGCCCTGCGCGCCGCCCGCACCAGCACGGTCCACGCACTGGCCGACCCGGCACACCTGCTCACACGTCACCCGCACCTGAACGCGGTGACGGCACATCTGCCCACCTCGTTCCTGCTCGGCGTCCGGTTGCTCGCCCGCCGCCCCGGCCGCGCCGTCCTGGCCTCGGCAAGCACGGCCGCCACCACCCTGATGGTCACCGCCCTGCTCACCTGGCACGCCGAACTCGATGTGCGGCCCGACTTCAGCCGGTTCGGCCCCATCGACGTACGGGCCGACCAGACCGGTCAGGTGCTGCTCGCCGTCACGCTCGCCATGGTGGCGCTGTCCACGCTCAACACCGTGCTCCTCGGCTGGAGCACCGCCGTTCAGGCCCGGCACACCCTGGCCGTCGCCCGTACCCTCGGCGCCACACCCGGGCAGGTCACCGCCGCGCTCTGCGTCGCGCAACTGCTGCCCGCCGTACCGGGAGTGGCCGCGGGTGTTCCGGCGGGACTCGCCCTGTACTGGCTCTTCGGCACGGTGGTCGTCCCCCCGGCGTCGTCGCTGCTCGCCGCCGCACTCGCCGTCCTGCTGACCGTCGGCACGCTCACCGCCCTCCCTGCCTGGCTCCACGCCCGCGTCCCCGCCGGACGGGCCCTCGACGCCGGACCCGCCTGAGTCGTGACACCGGGTACGTCACCGCAGGTCCAGTTCGGCGCGGACCGTCTTGCCTACGGGCACTCGGTCGAAGACGCCCCACCGGTCGGCGAGCGCGTCCACGAGCAGCAGCCCACGGCCGTGCTCTGCCTCCGGCGCCACCGTGACCGTCCCCTCCGGCCCGGCCGGACGGCGCTCCCCGCGGCTGTCGGACACGTCGATCCGCAGCGTGTACGCGTCCAGCCGCAGCAGCACCTCGATGTCCCGCCCCGGCACCCGCCCGTGCGTCACGGCGTTCGCCGCCAGTTCGGCGACGAGCAGCGCGGCCGTGTCGGAGACCGCCGAGCCGTACGGGATGCCCCAGGCGTCGAGGCGGTGTACGGCGAGGTGCCGGGCCAGGCGGGCGCCGCGCGGAGTGGAGCTGAACCGCTGCACGAACACACGCGCGGTGACCGGGAGTCGGGGGGTGGAGGCTGGTCTCATGCGGCCCATCCCACCTGCGGCGACGGTCCGCCACCAGGTCGGACACCGGTACGCAGGGCCAGCGTACGGGTACTCAGAGTGGACTGTAGGGGTAACCATCCGTGACCATGGGCCCGTTGGGTGGGTTGTCCGGGTGGGTGTACGTGCGGGAGGTGTCCTGGATGTCGGACGGAACGGGTGGCGCGGAAGCGCTCTGCGGGGGCGGGGAACCGGAGCGGTCGGACAGCCTCAGGACCTTCGGCGAGGTCGTCAAGGCGTTCCGCAAACGGGCGGGCCTGACCCAGGAGGAGTTCGCCCCGCAGGTGCGCTACTCGGTGCCGACGGTGGCGTCGATCGAGCAGGGGCGGCGCTTTCCTCCGCTGGACTTCGTGGAGCGCGCGGAGGAAGTCCTCGACGCGTTCGGTGTGCTGCGGGGTGCGGCACGGCATCTGTCACGGCAACCGGGGCTGGCCAGCTGGTTCCGCCAGTGGGCGCGGTTCGAGGCGGAGGCGGTGAGTCTGTACACGTATGAATGCCGGTTGGTCCCGGGGCTGTTGCAGACCGAGGCGTACGCGCGCACGTTGTTCACGAACCAACTGCCGCCACTGAGTGACGACCAGATCGAGACGCAATGGGTGGCCAGGGCGGAACGGCAGCGGCTGCTCAAGGAGCGACCGAACACGGCGTTCAGCTTCATCTTGGAGGAGCATCTGTTCCTGCGCCGCACAGGCGGGGCGCAGACCACTCGGGAGTTGATCGACCACGTGCTGAGGCTGGCGGAGCTACGGAACGTGGAGGTGCAGGTGATGCCATTGGAGCGGAAGGCACACGCAGGCATGGACGGCCCCATGCAGCTCCTGGAGACGCCCGACGCTCGCTGGTTCGCCTACAACGAGGGGCAGCGCGGAGGCATGTTCGTCTCTGAACGGAAAGAGGTCAGCGTCCTCCAGATGAGGTATGCCAGGATGCGGTCACAGGCCCTCTCCCTCGACGACTCCCTGGGCCTGTTGCAGCGGATGCGAGGAGCCTCATGAACACGACGGAACTGGCCTGGTTCAAAAGCTCGTACAGCAGCGGAGGTGACGGCGACTGCGTCGAGGTGGCGACCTGCACCGGCACCATTCACGTCCGGGACTCCAAAGTACGGCAGGGCGCCCAGCTCGCCCTCTCCCCGACGGCCTGGACCCGTTTCCTCAACACGTGCGTCCATGAAATGGCCGATCAGCCGCAGGCGTTGACCACATCATGACTCAAGGACCAGCGCCTCGCCCCCTGTCCGACGAAGCCCTCTCCGCCCTGCTCGGCAAGCAGCAGTTCGGCACGCTCGCCACCGTCAAGCGCAGTGGCCACCCGCACCTGACCACGATGCTGTACAGCTGGGACTCCGAAGCCCGCACGGTGCGCTTCTCGACGACGGCCGACCGGGTCAAGGTCGGGCATCTGCGGCGCAACCCGCGTGCGGCGCTGCATGTGCAGGGTGGCGACGTGTGGTCGTTCGCCGTCGCCGAAGGCGAGGCCGAGGTGTCCGAGAGCACGACCGCTCCCGGCGACGCCGTCGGGCGGGAACTGCTCGCGATGGTCCCGCAGGCCGCGAAGCCGGAGGACGAAGACGCGTTCCTGGCGCAACTGGTCGCCGAGCGCCGGATGGTCATCCGGTTGAAGGTGGACCGCCTGTACGGCACGGCACTCGACATCACCGGCTGAGCAAGGCGCTGGTCCGCCGCCACCCCCGCACGTCCGAACGCCCCGTCCTGGGTTCCTTCCAGGACGGGGCGTCGCACCGGGACCGGGACGTCCACTTGCCGCGAGAGACCCCGACTGCCGCTAGTTCCGGTACCGGAACACGATCCGGCCGCGCGTCAAGTCGTACGGCGGGAGCTCCACCAGTACCCGGTCTTCCAGCATGATCCTGATGTAGTTCTTGCGGATCTTCCCGCTGACGTGCGCGAGGACCTGGTGGCCGTTCTCGAGCTCAACTGTGAACATGGCGCTGCGCAGGCACTCGACGACCTTGCCCTCGACCTCGATGACGTTCTTGTGCTTCGTCATCGCACCAGCTCCAGGTTGCTGCTCGTCGGCCGGGCGCCGATGCCCTCGAACAGCGCCGATGCCGCGTGATGGGACTCCTGGACTTCGGCCCGCGCCTCGGTGAACCCCGAGCGGTGCAGTGTCCCCAGCGCGTGGGCCAGCAGTGCCCGCGCGATGCCGCGGCGCTGCTCGCCGGTGCGGACCGCGACCAGCCCGATGCGCGGTCCTCTCACCGTCACCACCCGGATCAGCCCCAGGTAGCGGTCCGGCGCCGCGGCCACCGCGTACTTCGACGGATCGACGATGGTGTCGCCCTCGGGGAAGGTGACCACCTCCGCCGGCATCGACTGCCACCCGACGGTCGCGCCGACTTCGTCACGGATCGCGCGGTCCACGGCCCGCAGCAGACCCTCGTCCGCCTGACCGGCGGGAACGATCGTCACGCCGGAAGGCGGCAGGGCCTCGCCGAGCCCTGTGTCCTGCGGGTCGGTCGGTACGACGTACTCCCACTCGCGGCGGCGGACCGTGAACCCCGCCCGCAGCCAGCGGGCCGTCAGCTCGGCATCGGCTTCGTCCACCACCGTGTGCAACGGTGCCGGAAGTTCCGCCAGCATCGCCTCGGCGAGCCGGTCGAAGGGGGCGTCGTGCCAGGCGTCGATGCTGACGAAGAGGCGACCGTCGGCCCGGCGCGCCGCATATCCGCGGCCGACCACCAAGTCGTCGTCCAGTGCGTGCCATTGCCGGTCCGCGACGCGCGTGATCGTCACGGCGTTTTCTCTCGGGCCGGATGTGAAGGGCTTTGAGTTCATCGGAGTCCTCCTCCAGGAGTGCCTCGGGCTCGGGCGCTCCTGGCGACACCGGAAGGTCAGCCGTCGGACCGTGACGGATCGGGTGAGCACCCACGGGTGACTGCGTTCACGGGGCTCACCTCCATACGACGACTTCACGGTCCGCCAGGACCGTAGCAGCGGGGCGCCGCCTCGCTCAAACGGTTTGGGTCACGAGGCGGCCCGACGGTCACAGCCCCGCCAGGAGATCCGCGAGCGGGGCCGGTGGCCGTGCGCCGTCGAGGGCCTCGACGAGGAGGCCGCCGTAGCGGATCTTGCGGCCCTTCCTGGTGCTGAGGAAGCGGCGCAACTGCTGTTGCCGGGGGCGGCCGTGCTGGGCGGGCTGGGCCAGGAAGGTCTGCCAGGGGCGGAGTTCGTCCTCGGAGCGTATGACCTCCTCGACCCGCGCCGGGCCCAGTGCCCGGATCATCTCGTCCTCCAGGTCGGCCACGCAGACGTGGAAGTCGCGTGCAGCGCCCGCCCGTTGCCAGCCGCGGACGTAGAAGGGCTCCTCCCGGGCGTCGCAGAGGCCGGTCAGGCGCAGGCCGAGGCCGGGTGGGCCGAGCAGCCCCGCGTAGCGGCCGACACTCATCGCGCCGCCCATGGACACCACGGCCACGCCCTCGGCGGTCAGGTCGCGGTCCTCGCGGGCCGCCAGGGCCTGGACGGCGGCGAGGTCGCTGGGGCCCTCCAGCAGCACCGCCGTCCGCAGGCCGAGATCCCTCACCAGATCCGCCGCCAGGTCACCCGCCGTGTCCCCGGCGCCGCCCGCCGCCGCCCAGCGGGCGATCTCGTCCCGGAACGCGTCCATGTCCGCCATGCGGTGAGTGTGCACCACCCGGGAGCGGTACGGCACGGGATTTCCGGGCGCGTGAGTGCCGCCGCTCAGGCCACGCGCAGCGGGTTGGGCAGCGGCCGGTAGCGGGCGTCGGCGCCGTCCGCGCCGGTCCAGCGCAGCAGGAGGTTGGTCTTGGCGGGGAGGGTCGGGGCGGTGAGCAGGGCCGGGATTTCGGGCAGGTCGTGGCGGGCCAGGGTGCGGCGGACGGCGGGCCAGGGGTCGAAGGCCGGGTGGTGTTCGGTGAGGGCGGCGGCGATCTCGTACAGATGGTTGACGACCAGGCAGTAGACCAGGCGTTCCCAGCCGGCCGCCCTCGGGGTGTCCGGCAGTAGTTTGACGCCCTCCGCGTCCCGGAAGAGGGCCTGCACCGGCATGCCGGTCGCGTCCACGGCGACCAGCGTGTTCTGCAGGTGCGCCTCCAGGACGACGCCGTCGTCGGCGAAGGCGGTCAGGACGGGCGGCACGACGGCGGCGAGGTACGCCTCCCACCAGGCCGCCGGGTCAGCGGTGGCGGTCAGCGGGCTGTCGGGGAAGCCTTCCACGAGCGCGGCGGCCAGGAGCGGGGTCGCGCCGGGCAGGAGGTGGTCGCGCAGGCCGTCGCGGACGACGACGGCCAGTTCCTCGAAGGCGAAGTCCGCGGTGCGGTGGCCGCGGTCGCCGAGCCAGGCGGCGGGAGGGCCCAGGGAGGCGAAGGCCTCGGTGGCGGCCGTGTCGGTGCGGCGCAGTCTCAGCAGGTCGTGGCGCCACAGGCGGCGGATGTCGTTGGTGACGCGCACGTCGAGGCTGAACTTCAGGAACAGGTCCCGGCCGGGGAGGTACTCGGGCGCGTACACCGTGCGGATCGCGGCCGTCGGCCAGGCGAAGAAGCCGGTCGTGCCCACCCGGACGAGCCGGCCGTCGGCGAAGGCGGGGGCGAGGGCGGCTGCCGTCAGCTCCAGTTGCCAGGGGTGGGCGGGCAGCAGTCGGTAGCCGGGCGGGGCCTTGCCGAGGGCGTCCAGGGCGGCGGTGTCGCCCTCGTCGACGACGGTGTCCTCGCGCACGGCGAGCAGCGTCAGCGGGAAGCGGGCGTGTGCCTCGGGCGCGTAGGGCAGCCACCCGGCGTGCGGGCCGCCGCCGCGTGCCTTGGGGGCGGGGTGGTGGGTGTGGCCGGTGAGCAGGGCCTGCTCGGAGCGGAGGTACGGGTCGGCGGGCGGGGTGGCACGCGCGCGTGCCGTCAGCAGGGCGGCCACCGCGTCGCGGCTGTCGGTCATCTCGGTGGGCAGTTCGTGGTTGGGCACACCGGTGTGCCGGCGCAGGGCCTCGGCGACGAGCTTCACCAGTTCGGCGTGGTCGACCCGGTGCCACCCGTCCTGCGTGCGGACCTCCGGTTCGGCGGGCCGCCGTCCCCGTCGCACCCGCAGCAGTCTGCCGCCGGGCAGCAGGTACACGGGGCGGGCGCCGGGGCCCGGCAGCGGTTCGGCCACCTCGCGCAGCAGGCAGTTCAGCAGCGGTACGGCCGCGTGGGCGTCGGCGCGGCGCGCCACGTCGTCCCGGGCGGCGGCGCCGTCCGGAAGGGGGGCGTCGGCGCCGGTGGGCGGGGGCAGGAGATCCACGCGTTCCACTCGTTCCCTACGGTCGGTCCATGGCGGAGAGGACGGAGACGATCAGTATGTCTCTCGTCATGACAGTCGTCGGTCCTCCGCCGTGACGTCGTACTCGTACGCGTACTCCGACCCGTACGCGTACGCGTACTCCGACCCGTACCCGAGGAGCCTGCCCGTGCATCGTCCCCCCAGTGCGGCGGCCGAGGTCGCCGAGGAGCTGGCGGCCGTCCGTCCCGCTCTGGCCGCCCGGTTCGCGGCCGAGCGGCCAGGGGCCCGCGCGGCCGTGCTGTCGCGGCTGTGGCGTGCCCTCGCCTTCGAACCGCTGCCGTGGGTCGAGGGCCGGGAGCGGTCCGGGGACGGGCTCGTCCTGCGCCTGCGGGACGGCCGCCGGCTGAGCGGTCCGCCCGCCGACCCGTACCGCACGGACGCCTACGTCCGGGTGGTACGGCTGGACGAGGTCGCGTACGACGACCCGGAGCGGCTGCTGACCGACCTCGCCGTACCGCACTCGGCCTCCTTCGCCGCCGAACTCGGGCACAGTGCGGCGTCCTTGGCCCTGTCGCGCGCGGCACAGCCCCGGGCGGTCCGGGAGGGGGCGCCCGAGAATCACCCGGACGAGTGGCCGGACAGCGGCTGGGGCTGGGAGCGGCGGGTGGTCGACGGGCACCCGTACCACCCCGGCTGCCGTGCGCGGCCCGGCTTCTCGGTGGCGGAGCAGCTCGCCTACGGGCCCGAGCACGGGCCGGTGGTGGAGCTGGGGCTCATGCCGGTCCCGGCGGCGGAGTGCCTGGTGACGGGGGTGTGGCCCGGGGAGCTGCGGGACGGGGCGCGGGTGCTGGTCCCGGTGCATCCTTGGCAGGCCGCGCACGTGCTCAAGCAGTCGTACGGGGCCGGGCCCGCCGCGCATCCGCTGATGTCCCTGCGGACCCTCGCCGTGCCCGGCTCGGTGCACGTCAAGACCGCGCTGAGTGCCCGGCTGACGTCCTCGGTGCGGGACATCTCGGTCGCCTCGATCGCCGCGTCGGCCGATCTGTCGTCGTTCGGGGCGCGGTTGGCGGCGCGTCTGGACGGCCTGCTCCACGTGACCCGCACGCTGGGCGCGGCCACCGCCCACTCCCCCGACCTGGCCGCCGTCCTGCGCGAAGCGCCCGAGGTGTACGCCTCGCCCGGCGAGCACGTCGTCCCGGTGGCCGCGTTGGCGACCACCGGACTGCCGCGTTCCGCCGCGTGGCTCGCCGCCTTCGCCCGTCTCGCGCTCACCGTCGGGCTGCGCGCGCTGGAGCTGGGCGTGGCCCTCGAGGCGCACGGTCAGAACCTCCTGGTCGTGCTGTCCGCGACGGGCGACCCGCTGCGCCTGGTCTACCGCGACCTGGCCGACATCCGCGTCTCCCCGGCCCGCCTGGCCCGGCACGGCCTCGCGGCCCACGGCCTGCCCGGCCGGGTACTGACCGACGAACCGCTCGCGCTGCGCCGGAAGCTGTTCGGCTCGCTGGTGGGAGGCGCGCTGGCGGCCACGGCCGGTTCGGGCCCGGCCCTGCGCAGGGCCCTGGAGGCGGCGGTGCCGGAACTGCCGCGCACGGAGGACGTCGTGGCCCTGCGGGAGGAACCGCTGCCGGTGAAGGCGCTGACGGTGATGCGGCTGACGCCCGGACATGCGGGCGACATCTGGACCGTGCTGCCCAATCCCTTGGCAACCGGTCCCTGCTGACCCGGCCCGGCCGGCCGGTCCGTCAAGGGCCGGACGGCCAAGGCTTGGCCGATTTTCGGCTCTTCGTGGAAAACCCGGGGCTGGCCGCGGCGGGCGCGCCCTACGGTGTACGCCCTGTGGGGTCATCCGGACGTGAGGGTTGTGAGAGCGGGACATGACTGACGCCAACGGCAGTGACGGCCTGATGACGCCGATCCGGCCCGATCAACTGGAACCGGGCGCGGTGATCGCGCAGTCGCTGGACAACCAGTGGGTGCCGGCCCGGCTGGCGGCCGACATGATCGAACGGGGCCAGTCCCTGGACGAGGTCGCCGGCCGACGCATCAGGGAGGTGCGGGCCGAGTACTTCCGCAGCCTCATCAACGCGAGCCAGGTCGTGATCAACCGCGCCTACTTCTACAACAACGCGGCGATCAGCCGGGACCTCCTGGAAGAGGGCGAGTCCCGCTCGGCGCACCGCAGTCTGCTCGCCTCGGGGGCGATCGTGCCGTTCCTGCTCAACGAGCGCCACCCCGCCGAGGAACCACCCGCGCACCTGCACGTACGGCCCGAGGGGTTCACCGCCTGGCAGGAGACGCTGGAGGGCATGTCCGGCACCGACCGGGTCCGCTGTGTGCGCATGGCCTGGGACGACTCGCTCGACGACCGGGCGAACCGGGAGCACACCCGGATCCGGCTGTTCCAGCCGTTCACCGAGAAGGTGCAGGGCCTGACCGCCAAGAACATTGATGTCCTCGCCTCGCAAGTCGGCGTGCCGCCCGAGGAGTTCGACGCCTTCGGCAGGCGGCTCGGTGAGGTGGTCAGCCACAGCAACAGCCTCAGCGTCCGACGGCAGCCCGTGGTGCGCAACACGCTGTACGAGGAGTTCGTGTCCGTCCCCGGGTCGAACGTGGCAGAGGGGAGGTACGACCGCGGCAAGCTCTACGCCAAGGAGATCAAGCAACTGCTCGACCTGATCTACAACGTCAACCTTGCCGACGCTCTGGGACGCTATCCCCTCACCCCGGCCGACAGCCTGCGGCGGGTGGTGTTGCAGGAAGCACGTGAGGCACGCACCACCACCGGGTTCGTGGAGGACCCCGAACAACTGCTGACATTCCTGCGGCGGCAGGCCTTCGCGACCGTTCAGGACCATCTGACGCCGGCCGCGGTGAACTCGCTGGCTCTGCAGGACATCTGGCGGCTGCGGCAGACCTCCGTCTGGAACAGCTACATCCGGGCGTTCGGAGCGCTGACCGCGGCTCCAGACCGCTTCCACGACGCCGCAGGGCAGGTGTTCGACCGCTACGTCCGGCTCAACTCGGAGATTCTCAGACTCGCGCAGGAACGCAGGCAGGCTCGTCCCAACCGGTGGCGTCCGGTCGTCGAGGTCGTCGTCACCCTTACCGCGGGCACGTTCTCGGCCATCAGCGGCGCAGGCCTGTGGGAACTGACCGGCGCTCTCCTGCCGACCGCGGTGTCCGGTCCGGTGACCGGCTCGGTACAGCTGGTGCTGCGCAACTGGGAAGCCGGGCGACAGGAGCAGAGATTCGCCCGGGAGATAGCCTCCGTACGGCTGGCGAGTGAGCGAGAATGGCGGCAGTTCCGCGACCTGGTGCAGCGGCTGCCCGACTACCGGCAGGATGCGCACACGGGATCGGCCGGCAACGCCGCCACCACCACCCAGGACGACGACGTGCCCAACGACTACTGAGCTTTGGCTGGAGTACCGTGCACTGCCTGCGAAACGCCCGATGAACCGGTACGAGGCCCTGCGCCGACGCGTTCCGGAGTGGTTCCGCAACGAGCCCGGGGGGATCGAGATCCTGACGGACCCCGCGCTGGTCCGCAGGGCCCGGCGGTCGGCCGTCCCGACGGTGCGACGTGGCCCGTTGGGTTCCCTGCGGGCGTGGGCGAGGGCTGCCCTGCGGCCGGTCCCGACCGGTGTGGTGTCGGCCAACCGCTACCTGTGGTACCTACGCGATCCGGTGCGGTTCCCCGACGGCCGGCTCGGGCTGTACGACCGTCTTCTGCCGCCTCCGGAGTCCTCCCCCGGCGTCGTCGTGCTGCCGCTCCTCGACGACGGGGCGAAGGTCGTGCTGATCGAGCACTACCGGCACGCCACCCGCGATCGGCACTGGGAGGCCGTGCGCGGCTTCGGTGATCCGGGCGCGACCGGCGAGGAGAACGTGGCGCGGGAGCTGGCGGAGGAGGTCTCCGCGCGTCCCACGGCGGTGACCGCCCTCGGTGAGCTCCACCCCGACACCGGTCTGTGTGCGCACCGCGTCGAACTCTACGCGGCACGAGTGCAGTCGGTGGGTGCACCGGAAGTGGGCGAGGCGATCCAGCGGGTGATCACGGTGCCGGCCGCCGAGGCGGAAGCCATGGTGGCCGACGGCCGGATCACCGACGGCTTCACGGTCGCCGTCCTCTACCGGGCCCGGCTGGCCGGGTTGTTCACGTCTGTCACGGAAAACGGCGGCGAGAACTGACGGCGCGTCCGGCGGATGCCCGCCGCCGGACACCCGCCGTTTTGGAGCCCGGCGGCACTGATCAATAGGATCCGCCGATGATCACAAGAACACGGCTGGCGGCGGGTGCCTGTGCACTGCTCGCCGCGCTGGCGGCCGGGATGGCGTTCCCGGCCGGGGCGAGCGCCGGTGAACCCACGGGTGAGGACGCGCCGAAGGTCGACCTCGTACTCGACGTCAGCGGTTCGATGCGGACGCGGGACATCGACGGCGGTACGCGCATGGCGGCGGCGAAGCAGGCGTTCAACGAGGTGCTCGACGCGACGCCGGAAGAGGTGCAGCTGGGCATCCGGACGCTCGGCGCGGACTACCCGGGCGACGACCGCAAGACCGGCTGCAAGGACACCGCGCAGCTCTACCCGGTCGGCCCGCTGGACCGCACCGAGGCGAAGACGGCGGTGGCGACCCTGTCGCCGACCGGCTGGACGCCGATCGGGCCGGCGCTGCTCAAGGCGGCCGACGACCTCGACGGCGGCGACGGTTCCAAGCGGATCGTGCTGATCAGCGACGGCGAGGACACCTGCGCCCCGCTGGACCCGTGCGAGGTGGCCCGCGAGATCGCCGCCAAGGGCATCGGGCTGACCATCGACACGCTGGGACTGGTCCCGAACACCAAGATGCGCCGGCAGCTCAGCTGCATCGCCGAGGCGACCGGCGGCACGTACACCTCGGTCGAGCACACCGACGAACTCACCGACAAGGTGAACCAGTTGGTGGACCGGGCGGCCGACCCGGTGGTGACGCCGGTGGCCACCGAGGGCGCGGACGCGTGCGCGAAGGCGCCGACGCTGAAGTCGGGGCTGTACACCGACCGCGAGGAGTTCGGGCAGCAGCGCTGGTACCGGGTGGACGTGGAGCCCGGCCAGGAGCTGCGCGCCTCCGTGAGCGTGGGCGCCGACCGGGCCGTGAACCCGTCCTACGGGGTGCTGCTGCGGGCGGTTACGGTGCACGGCCGGGAGATCGTGCGCGGTGAGGCGGCGGGCAACGGCCGTACCGACGTGCTCTCGACGGGGCTGCGCTACCCGAAGGCGGAGAGCGACGAGGACGACGCCCCGGCCGAGGCCGTGTGCCTCCAGGTGACCAACTCCTTCTCCGTCGCCTCCGGTGTGAAGACCACGCCCGGTCTGCCGCTGGAGCTGACCGTCGACGTCGTGGACGGCCCGGGCGACTCCGACGACGTGGCCGCCTTCGGCCTCGGGCGCGGCTGGTGGCTGCTCGGCCTGCTGGTGCTGGTCGGCTTCGTCGCCGGTCTGCTGTGGGGCTGGCTCTCGCGCTGGCGGTTCGCGATCTGGAGGACCAACTGATGCGATTCACCCGAGCGTTGACGACGGCCGTGGTGCTGCTCGGTCTCGCCGCGGCTCCCGCGGCGGCCGACTCCTCGCCCTCCGCGAGCCCCGCGCAGGACGGTGACGCGCCGACCACGGCGGGCACGTCCTTCCGGACGGCGGCCGAGTTCGAGCAGGGGCAGGTCGCCACGGCGAACGGTGCCGCGGGCGACTACCTGTACTGGTCCTTCCCGGCCGACGCCGGGCAGCGGCCCACCGTGAAGGCCACGGTGAAGCTGCCCGAGACACACGCCGCCCAGACCTGGCGGGTCGACGTGTACGACGGGCTGCGCCGCCGCCAGGCCTGCCAGTGGGGCGCCCAGGCCCGCACCGCGGACGCGGGCACCTCCTCGGTCGAGCTGGCCTGCGTGCTGCGCACCGTGCGCGCCTGGACCGAGCCGTGGGCCAACGACCCGCTGCCGGGCACCTACTACGTCCGGCTCACGGCGGTGAACGTGCCCACCTCCGACCTCGGTGTACCGGTCTCCGCCGAGGTCCGGGCGGACTCCAAGGACATCGGCGGGGCCGCGGCGGTGGACGGTTCGCTGGCCGAGCCGCTGGTGCCGGGCATCGCGGTGACCTCCGGCGCCGACCAGGGCGACGAGGACGAGAAGGGCGCCGTGCTGTCCGCGATCGAGCCGGAGGACGGCTGGTCGTCGGGCTGGTGGTCGGACCGCTGGGTGTGGAGCGGGATCGGGGCCGTACTGGCCGCGCTCGCGGGCATCGGCGGCTATGCGCTGACCCGTGGTTCGGGTCGGCCGTCCCGGGTGCCGCCCGGGGCCTGACCGGTTGTCAGGAGGCCCACTCCCGGTGGGCCTCCTGCCGTTTCACCCCTCCCGCAGCGCCTTGGCCGCCGTGCCGTCGCCGGTCACCCGGACCCGGCCGTCCCGCACGGCCTCCCGCAGACCCGTCTCGCCGCGGCCGAGGGCCGCGCACGTCACGGCGTCCAGCACGAGCCGGGCGTCGGGCTCCCCGGGCGCGGGCCCGTCGCCGTACACGGGACCCTCCACCGAGTCGGCCGCCGCGTCGGCGTACAGGTGGAAGTCCCCCTCCTCCAGCCGGACTTCGACGACTCCCTCCGCCGCCCCGGCCTCCCGCAGGGCCCGCAGCAGGGGCAGGGCGAACCAGTGCGCCCGTACGGCGTCCGTGGGCCGCCGCTCCCCCAGCTCGCCCGCGCCCCACGCCCCGAGCGCCTCCAGCACGGGCAGCAGACCGCGTCCCCGCGCGGTGAGTTCGTAGACGTACGCCGCGCCGGGCGGGGGCAGCCGGCGCCTGGTCGTCAGCCCCTCGCGCTCCATGTCCTTGAGCCGCGAGGCGAGTACGTCCGTGCTGACGCCGGGCAGGTCGGCGTGCAGGTCGGTGTAGCGCCGCGGACCGGCGAGCAGCTCCCGGACGATCAGCAGGGTCCAGCGGTCGCCGACCGCGTCGAGCGCGCGGGCGGCGGAACAGTACTGGTCGTAGCTACGGCGAGGACGTGGTGACATGCGACGCAGTGTAGACAAGTTGTTGGACTTTCCAAGCTGCTACTTGGTAAAACCAAGCAACACCAGATTCCGGAGGGGAAGCCGCGCATGGAGTTCCGGCAGTCGAACAAGCTCAGCGAGGTCTGTTACGAGATCCGCGGCCCGGTCATCGAGCACGCCAACGCGCTGGAGGAGGCGGGCCACAGCGTGCTGCGCCTGAACACCGGCAACCCCGCGCTCTTCGGCTTCGAGGCGCCGGAGGAGATCGTCCAGGACATGATCCGGATGCTGCCGCAGGCGCACGGCTACACGGACTCGCGCGGCATCCTCTCCGCCCGCCGGGCCGTCGCCCAGCGCTACCAGGCGCTTGGCCTGGAGGTGGACGTGGACGACGTCTTCCTGGGCAACGGCGTGTCCGAGCTGATCTCCATGGCCGTACAGGCCCTGCTGGAGGACGGCGACGAGGTCCTGATCCCCGCCCCCGACTTCCCCCTCTGGACGGCGGTGACCACCCTCGCGGGCGGCAGGGCGGTGCACTACCTCTGCGACGAGCAGGCGGAGTGGTACCCGGACCTGGCCGACATGGAGGCGAAGATCACCGACCGCACCAAGGCGGTCGTCATCATCAACCCCAACAACCCCACCGGCGCCGTCTACCCCAAGGAGATCGTCGAGGGCATCCTCGACCTCGCCCGGCGGCACGGCCTGATGGTCTTCGCCGACGAGATCTACGACCAGATCCTGTACGACGACGCCGTGCACCACTCCGCCGCGTCCCTCGCCCCCGACCTGGTGGTGCTGACCTTCTGCGGACTGTCCAAGACCTACCGGGTGGCGGGCTTCCGCTCCGGCTGGCTGGTGGTGACGGGGCCGAAGCAGCACGCGAAGGACTACCTGGAGGGCCTGACCATGCTGGCCTCCATGCGGCTGTGCGCCAACGCGCCCGCCCAGTACGCCATCCAGGCCGCGCTCGGCGGCCGCCAGTCCATCCGCGAGCTGACGGCCCCCGGCGGGCGGCTGCACGAGCAGCGGGACGTGGCCTGGGAGAAGCTCAACGAGATCCCCGGCGTCTCCTGCGTCAAGCCCAAGGGCGCGCTGTACGCCTTCCCGCGGATCGACCCGGCCGTCCACCGGATCCACGACGACGAGCGCTTCGTCCTCGACCTGCTGCTCAGGGAGAAGATCCAGGTGGTGCAGGGGACGGGATTCAACTGGCCCTCCCCCGACCACTTCCGCATCCTGACCCTGCCCCACGCGGAGGACCTGGAGGCGGCGATCGGGCGCATCGGACGCTTCCTGAGCGGCTACCGCCAGTAACGGCGTGCCCGCCGTAGCCTGGGGGCATGGGTGATCTTTTTCTGGTTCGGCACGGTGAGACCGAGTGGTCGCGTTCGGGTCGGCACACCGGGCTGACGGACGTCCCGCTGACCGAGAAGGGGCGGGAGCAGGCGCGGAGTCTGGTGCCGTTGATCCGGTCGCACCGGATCGGGGCGGCCTTCGTCAGCCCCTTCCAGCGGGCCCGGGAGACGGCCGAGCTGATCGGCCTGCACGACGTGCGGATCGAGCCGGACCTGCACGAGTGGGACTACGGCGGCTACGAGGGGATCACGACCGTCGAGATCCACCGGACCCGGCCGGACTGGTTCCTGTTCACGGACGGTGTCGCGCCCGGGCCGCCGGACCATCCCGGGGAGACGCCCGAGGAGGTGGGTGAGCGGGCCGACCGGGTGCTGGCCACGGTGGAGGCCGCGTTCGCCAACACCGAGGGGTGCGTGGTGCTGGTGGCGCACGGGCACTTCCTGCGCGTCCTGACCGCCCGGCACCTGGGCCTTCCGCCCTCGCACGGAGCGCTGTTCCAGCTGGGTACGGGGACGCTGTGCCGGCTGGGGACGGAGCACGGGCGGCCGGTGATCGCCGCCTGGAATGTCAGACCTCCGTCGTAGCCTTCGAAGGCGTGACCGATGAGGGAAGGAGGGACGCCGTGGCCCTGTCGCCGACCGCCGCGCAGCGGCGTGTCATCGCCGCCGCCGATCCCGTCACCGGACGCCTGAAGGGTACGGAGGCCCAGCTCGCGGCGCTGGTGAGGCGGGGCCTCGCCTTCCGGCATCCGCGCCCGCCGCACGACCACTTCCTGACCCCGGCGGGGCACCGGGCACGGGAGGCGGCCGACGCGCCGGAAGGGCCGAAGCCGCCGGAGCCCGCCGAAGTCCCGGCCGCCGACGGTGTGTTCGCCGCGCGGGTCGGCGGGGAGGAGGCCGCGCCGGGCGACGCGGGGCCCGCGCGGCTGCGCGAGGTGCGCGGCGCCTGGCAGGGGCTGCTGGAGCTGCGCCGGATGACGCATCCCGACGGGAACACGGACCGGCCCTGTGCGTGGGAGCGGTCGCATCTCGTGCGGGCCGCCGCGCTCGCCCTGGAGGCGGCCGGGCACCGTCCGGCCAGCCCGGACGGCGCGGACGGGTACCGGGTGCGGGCGACGCCGCAGCCCGAGGCGGTCGCGGTGTACGAAGGCGACGGCGGCGCGCTGCGGGAGTGCGCGGCGACGCTGGCGCGGGCCGGCTGGCAGACCGGGGAGCACACCGAGCCGCGCACGCGGGCCCGTTTCCTGCTGGCCTCCCCGCGGAAGGTGTGACACCGGCGTGTCAGGATCGGTGCGTCAGTACGTGTGCGAGGAGAGGCAGCAGCCGTGAGCGAACCGTTCTCCGTTCCCGTGAGCGTCCGCGGGTACGAGACCGACACCCAGGGCCACCTGAACCAGTCGGTGTACCTGAACTACGCCGAGCACGCCCGCTGGTCGATGCTCGAGGCGGCCGGGATCCGGCAGGCGGACCTGGTCGCCCGCGGGGTCGGGCCGGTGGCCCTGGAGACGACGATCCGGTTCCAGCGGGAGCTGCTCGCCGGTGACGAGGTCACGGTGACCTGCGCCTTCGAGTGGGGTACGGGCAAGACCTTCCGGATCCGGCAGCTCATCACCAAGACGGACGGCACGGTCGCCGCCGAGGTCGAGGGCGTCGGCGGGCTGATGGACCTGCGCGAGCGCAGGCTGGTGCCGGACCCGCGGCAGCGTTTCAAGGAACTGGCGGCCCGGCCGGAGCTGTTCGGGCTGTAGGCCGAGGGGTGCCGGGTCGGGCGTCCGCCGGCTCGGGCCGGTGCTCGGTGTCATAGGCCGCGCGGGCCTCGGTCGAGGGGCAGCGGCCCGCCTTCCGGGTGGCGGCGACGATCGCCACGGCCGCCCTGCAGTGTCGGGAGGGTCGGAACCGGTGAGGCGCCGGTGACATGGAGAGGGCCGGTTCGTCCCGGACGGCACACCGCCGGGACGGTTCGTCCCGGGCGGCACACCGCGCGGACGGCGGGTCGCCCGGGACGAACCGTCCCGTCACCGGACAGCGATGGAGCCCCGGCGGGGCTCCCGGCGTCACGGCATCGCCGCGGCCCGGGACGCCTCGGTGATCTCGTCGCCCGCCTCCATCGGGTGGGTGACGTCCTCCGCGTCCCGTTCCCGCCCGCCGATGTGGTTGAAGACCAGGTTGAGCAGGACCGCGGCCACACAGCCGGTCGAGATGCCCGAGTCCAGGATGATCCGCGCGTTCTCCGGGAACGAGTGGTAGAACTCCGGCGCCGCGATCGGGATGATGCCGACGGCCAGGGAGACCGCCACGATCAGGACGTTGTTGTCCTTGTCCAGGCTCGCCCGGACCAGGGTCTGGATGCCGCTGGCCGCGACGGAACCGAAGAGGACCACGCCGGCGCCGCCCAGGACCGGGCGCGGGACCACCGCGATGAGCGAGGCCGCCATCGGGCACAGCCCCATCAGGACCAGGAAGCCGCCGCCGACCGCGACGACGTACCGGCTGCGGATCTTCGTCATCGCGACCAGGCCGATGTTCTGGGCGAAGGCGCTGCACATGAAGCCGTTGAAGACCGGGCTGAGGGCGGAGCCGAGGGTGTCGGCGCGCAGTCCGGCCGCGATGGTCTTCTCGTCGGCCGGGCGGTCCACGATCTCGCCGAGGGCGAGCATGTCGGCCGTGGACTCGGTCATCGAGACCACCATCACCACGCACATGGAGATGATCGCGGCGATCTGGAACTGCGGGGCGCCGAAGTGGAACGGCGTGGGGAAGCCGACGACGTCCGCGTCCGCGACCGGGCCGAAGTCCGTGACGCCGAACGGGATGGCGACGAGCGTGCCCGCGATCAGGCCGAGGAGTACGGCGATCTGCTTGACGAAGCCGCGGGTGAAGCGGCGCAGGAAGAGGACGATGGCGAGGGTGATCCCGGCCAGGCCGAGGTTGGTCGCCGAACCGAAGTCGTCCGCGGTGGGGCTGGGTCCCTGTGCCCAGCCGAAGGCGACCGGCAGCAGGGATATGCCTATCAGGGTGATGACGGTGCCGGTGACGACCGGCGGGAAGAAGCGGATCGCCTTGCTGAAGAAGGGGGCGGCGACGAAGCCGAGGAGTCCGGCGACGATGACCGCGCCGAAGATGATCGGCAGCGCGTCGGACTTGTCGTCGGTGGAGGCGACGACCGCGGTCATGGGGGCGACACCGGCGAAGGTGACGCCGTTGACGAAGGGCAGCCGGGCGCCGATCTTCCAGATGCCCAGCGTCTGGAGGAAGGTGGCCAGGCCCGCGGTGAACAGGCAGGCGCCGGTGAGGAAGGTCAGCTCGGTGGCGCTCAGGCCGATGGCCGCGCCGACGATCAGGGGCGGGGCGACGACCCCGGCGTACATGGCGGCCACGTGTTGCAGGCCGGTCGTCGCCATCTTCAGTGGCGGGAGTTTCTCGTCAACAGGGTGGTCGGCCACGGCGGCGTTCCTCCGGTCGTTTACACGTCGGCTCTGACGTGGGTGTCAGGGAGGTGGAGCTAGTGGTGGTCGTGCGGGACCGGGACGGACCGTTCGGGGGAACGGGCGACCGCTCCGAGGCGTGCGCGCAGGGGCGCACACCCCGGAGTAGGCCACCGTGGACCCCGCTCGGGTCCACGGTTACCGGCCGGGAGCCGTCCCTCCCGGCCGGAGATCAAGTGGTGTTCTGTTGTGCGGTGTTCGGCGGCTTCCGGCTCAGCCCCGCGCGGCGGTCCGCGCCAGGCGCCGTGCCTCGTCCCGGGTGGAGCGGGCGACGGCGTCCTCGTCGACCGTGAGCAGCCTGCCGTCCTCGACGATCTGCCGTCCGTTCACGAACGACGCCGTGACCGGGGCGGGGGCGCCGAGGACCAGGGCGGCCACCGGGTCGGCGATCGAGGAGTGGGCGAGGGTGTCCATCCGCCACAGCACCAGGTCGGCGAGCTTGCCCGGCTCCAGGGAGCCGGTCTCGGCGGCCCGGCCGAGGACCTGTGCGCCGCCGTACGTGCCCAGGCGCAGCGCCTTGCGGGCGTTCAGCGCGGCCTCGCGGTGGGCGCCGAGGCGGTTGATCAGCAGGGCGCCCCGCAGTTCGGTGTGGAGTTCGCCGGACTCGTTGGAGGCGGTGCCGTCGACGCCGAGGCCGACCGGGACGCCGGCGGCGAGCAGGTCGGGGACCCGGGCGATGCCCGCGGCCAGGCGGGCGTTGGAGGACGGGCAGTGGGCGACGCCGGTGCCGGTGCGGGCGAAGGCGGCGATGTCGGAGTCGTTCATGTGGACGCAGTGCGCCATCCACACGTCCTCGCCGAGCCAGCCGGTGGACTCGAAGTAGTCGGTCGGGCCCATGCCGAACAGCTCGTGGCAGAACTTCTCCTCCTCGACGGTCTCCGAGCCGTGGGTGTGCAGCCGCACGCCGAGCCGGCGGGCCAGCTCTGCGCCCTGGCGCATCAGTTCGGTGGAGACGGAGAAGGGCGAGCAGGGGGCCACGGCCACCTGGGTCATCGCGTCGAAGGAGGGGTCGTGGTGCTCCCGGACGGTGGCCTCGGTGGCGGTGAGCGCGTCGTCCAGGCTCTCCACCGCGAAGTCGGGCGGCAGCCCGCCGTCGGACTCGCCGCGGTCCATGGAGCCGCGGGCGAGGGTGAAGCGGACGCCCATGTCGCGTGCGGCGCGGATGATCGCGCCGGACAGGTCACCGGCGCCGCGCGGGTGGATGTAGTGGTGGTCGGCGGCGGTGGTGACGCCGCCGCGGGCCATCATGGCCAGCGAGCCCTGGGCCGCCGCGTGGGCCATCGGCTCGTCGATGCGCGCCCAGGTCGGGTACAGCGCGACCAGCCAGTCGAACAGGTTGTGGTCGGTGGCCAGGCCGCGGGTGAGCCACTGGTAGAAGTGGTGGTGGGTGTTGACCAGTCCGGGGGTGGCCAGGTGGCCGGTCGCGTCGATCCGGCGTACGACGTTGTCCAGGTCCTCGGGTGCCCCGCCCGCGCCGACGGACTCGATGCGGTTGCCGGCGAGCACGACGTGACCGGAGGCGTACTCGGTGCCGCCCGCGTCCACGGTGGCGATCGCACAGTTCTCGATGACGGTGCGTTCGGGTGCCGATGATGCTGCCATGCTGCTTCCTTGCCTTTCGGTGGGGCCCGTGGGCGGGGAGTCGAGTACCCACGGGGAGGGCACGGCAGGACCCTAGGAGGATTTGAGTGCCGGAACCGGGTGGCGGCTCCGGGTGCCGAGGTGGTGGAAGAACAGGTTGAGGGCGACCGCGACGATCGCTCCGGCGCTGATGCCGGAGCCCAGCACGGTCTGGGCCCAGGCGGGGAACTCGGCGTAGAAGGTCGGCGCGGCGAGCGGGATGATGCCCGCGCCGAGCGCCACGGCGACCAGGATGATGTTGGAGCTGTCGTCGAGTCCGGCCTCGGACAGCGTACGGATGCCGCTGACCGCGATGGAGCCGAAGAGGACGATGCCCGCGCCGCCGAGCACCGGCATCGGCACCAGCGAGACGACCGCGCCGAGGACCGGGAAGGCGCCGAGGACCAGCAGGGTGGCGCCGGCGACGGCGACGACGTAGCGGCTGCGCACCCGGGTGAGGGAGACGACGCCGACGTTCTGGGCGAACGCGGAGGTGGGGAAGCCGCCGAAGACGGGGCCGACCAGGGTGGCGAGGCCGTCGGTGCGCAGGCCGCGGGTGATGACCTTGGCGTCGGCGCGGCGGTCGCAGATCTCACCGAGGGCGAGCATGCCGGCGGACGACTCCGTCATCAGGACCAGCATGACGATGCACAGCGACAGGATGGCCGCGGGCTGGAACTCGGGGGCGCCGAAGGCGAAGGGCGTGGGCAGCGCGGCGACCGGCGCGGACTTCAGGGCGCCGAAGTCGGCCATGCCGAAGGGGATGGCGGCCAGGGTGCCGATCAACAGGCCGAAGAGCAGGGCTACTTGCTTGACGAAGCCGCGGCCGAAGCGCTGGATGACGAGGATGACCGCGAGGGTGAAGGCGGCGAGCGCGAGGTTGCGCATCGAGCCGAAGTCGGCGGCGGTCTTGTCGCCGCCCTGGGCCCAGCCGACCGGGACCGGCATCAGCGTGACGCCGATGAGGGTGATGACGACGCCCGTGACCAGCGGCGGGAAGAAGCGCAGCAAGCGGCCGAAGAACGGTCCGACGGCGAGGCAGAAGACACCGGCGACCATCACCGCACCGTAGACGGCGGGGAGTTGGCTGCCCTTCGCGTTGGTCTCGACGATGGCGAGGATGGGCGCGATGCCGGCCGAGGAGGCGGCGTTGACGAAGGGCAGGCGGTTGCCGACGAAGCCCTTGACGCCGAGGGTCTGGAGCAGGGTGGCGACGCCCGCGATGAGCAGCGAGGCCGCGATCAGCCGGGTGCGGCCCTCGATGTCGAGTCCGCAGGCCTGGCCGATGATGAGCGGAGGAGTGACAACGCCCGCGTACATGGCGGCGATGTGCTGGAGTGCGGCGGGGACGAGCCGCGAGGGGTGGAGCTTCTCGTCGACCGGGTGCACGGACGTGACGGCGTCCTCGGTGTGCTCCGGTGACGGGGTGGAACTTGAGCCTTTCGCCGGCTCCGTTGCAGGCTGTGCCATGGTGTTCCCTCCGGTGTGACGCGCCGCCGGCCCGAGCGGCCGGGCCGGTGGCGCGCGTCCCGCGTCAGAGGTTGGTCATGTCGACCGGGATGAGTTGCTCGGCGCCGTCGCGCAGGATGGTGGCCTCGATCAGGCCGTAGGGGCGGTCGGCGGCGTAGTACACGGCGCCGTCCTTGGCCTCGTTGTCGATCCCGAAGGGCGACAGGTCCGAGCGGAAGTGGTGCTTGTTGGGCATGGAGAAGCGGATCTCGTCGACCTCGTCGCGCGAGTTGAGCACCCGCACACCCATCTCGAAGAGGGTCTGCTGGAGCGAGTACGAGTAGGTCTCGGCGAACGCCTGGAGCGCGTGCTTGCGCACCCCGTTGTACGAGCGGTCCCAGTCGGGGGCGTGCGAGTCGACGCCGTCCCAGTTGTGCCGCCACCAGGTGGAGACGGTGGTGGCGAGGATCCGGTCGTAGTCCTCCTTGAGGGTCGTGTACTTGTCCTTCAGGTAGCCGAAGAACTCGGAGTTGGTCGAGTTCAGGACGGTCAGGTCCTTGAAGCCGGAGAGCACCTGGATGCCGTGGCCGTCGTAGGTGATCTGCGCGACGCGGGTCTCCTGGCCGGTGCGGACGAAGGAGTGGGCGATCTCCTCCGCGCCGACGAAGCGGGCGCCGCCCTTCGACGTCTCGATCCGCTCCCAGCCGAACTCCTCGATGCGGATGCGGGCCCGGTGGATCGGCTCGTTGTTGTCCACGAAGTGGCGGGCGAGCTTGACGCCGAGGTCCTCGGCGCTCTCGATGCCGTGCTCCTTGGCGAAGGCGAACACCGTGTTCTTGGTGGTGTCGGTCGGCAGGACGTTGGCGTTGGAACCGCTGCGGTGGACCTCCTCCATGTCGCCGGACAGGGCGACGGAGACGTTCAGGTCCTTGATGTGGTGCGTGTCGCCGTCACGCGTGATCTTGACGACGCGGTTCTCTGCCTTGCCGTACTGGTTCTGTCCCAGGACGAAACGGGTCATGATTCGGTCAGCTCCCTCGGTAAACGGAGTAGCCGAACGGGTTGAGCAGCAGCGGAACGTGGTAGTGCTCGCCGGGCACCACCGCGAAGGTGATGGTGACCTCGGGGAAGAACACGGGCCGGCCGTTCTCGCTGTCCCGGAGCGCGGGGGCGTCCTGCTGGGCCGCGGCTTGTTTCTTGGCGAAGTACGTCTCGGTGTCGAAGTCGAGCCGTACGTGGGTGGTGCCCTCCGGCAGGGCCGGGAGGTCCTTGCACCGGCCGTCGGCGTCGGTCGCGGAGCCGCCGAGTGCCTGCCAGTCCGCCTCACGGCCCGTTCGGGCGGCGAGGCGGACGGCGACGTCCCCGGCGGGGCGGCCGACGCTGGTGTCCAGGATGTGCGTGGACACGGAGGCGGTGGTGCTGGTGCTCATGGTCGGGCGTCCTGTTCGACGAGTCGGGTCAGGCGGATGCGGTTGATCTTCCCCAGTTCGGTGCGGACGATCTCCCGCTCCTGCTCCGGCGAGTTGCCGATCCGCTCCTTGACGGCGTCCCGCATCTGCTCGCCGGTCCGGCCGGTGGCGCAGATGAGGAAGACGTGGCCGAACTTCTCCTGGTAGGCCAGGTTCAGTTCGAGCATCTCCGCCTTGAGTTCCTCGGCGGCGCCGGCCATGCCCGCCTGTTCGCGGGACGAGGTCGGATCGCCCGGCTTGGGGCGGCCGATCGGCGGGTGTCCGGCCATCGCCTCGGCGAGGTCCTCGGCGGTCAGCTCGGCCATGGCGGCGTCGCTGGCGGCGTACAGGTCCTCGGCGGTGGCGAAGGGGCGGGCGGCGAGCAGGTGCCGGGCCCACGCCGTGGCGGCGCACGCCTCGTGGAGTTCCGCGAGTGCCGCGGTCTCCTCGAGGGTGTTGAAACGGGCCAGGCCCGACGCGGAAGTGGACGTCACGGGAGCCTCCGTGGCCTTGTGCTGAGCGGGCGTGCCGATAGCTAACGCCCTCGGAAACAAGCCGTCAACACTTTGTTGAAAATTCGGGGTCAGAAAAGCCGCCGCCCGGTTACCGGGCGGCGGCTGGAGGTGCGGGGGAACCGTGCAGGTCAGGTGCCCTTCTCGCGGTTGAGGTAGTTGTAGACGGTGAAGCGGCTGACGCCGAGGGCGCTCGCGACGGTCTCCACGCCGTGCCGTACGGCGAAGGCGCCGCGGGCCTCCAGGGCGCGCACGACCTCCTGCTTGGTCCTGCGGTCCAGGTCGGCCAGGGGCCTGCCCTGCCGGCGCTCCATGGCGGCCAGGATGTGGTCGAGGGAGTCGGCGAGCTGGGGCAGGCGTACGGCGACGACGTCGGCACCCTCCCAGGAGAGCACGACGTCCTCGAGACCCGCTTCGTCCGGCGGCAGCATCTCGCCGCCCATGGCGTCGACCAGGGGCTTGACGGCCGCGATGAACGGCTCCTCGGCGGGACCGGTCACCGCTCGCCCTCTCCCTCGGCGCCCGCTCCGACCACGTTGACCTGGAGCGAGATCCGGGTCGCACCGGCCTCCAGGGAGCGGCGCAGCAGCGCGTCCACGGCGGTGAGCACCTGGTCGGCGCCGCCTTCGGCGGTGTTGCCGAAGGGACCGACGTCGACCGCGTCCAGCTCGGCGGCCTCGACGACCTCCCGGGCCACCACCGCGTGGGCGGGCGCCTCGTCCAGGTCGAAGGGCTCGGTCGTGAACTCCACTCTCAATCGCACGCGGTCAACCTAACGCGGGGTGACCGCTTTGCGCCGCCCCCTCTTGACAACAGGCGCGCTCGCCGGGCAACCTTCCATCAAGCAGAAACGAACTTCCGTAATACGGAAACACCCTCGAACGGAAGGGAGCGCGGCACCCGATGGGCTTCGCAGACCAGCGCTTCAACGTCAACCTGTCGATCCTCTTCACGGAACTCCCGCTCCTGGAGCGCCCCGCGGCCGCCGCCGCGGCCGGCTTCACCGCGGTCGAGCTGTGGTGGCCCTGGATCGACTCGCCCACCCCCGAGCGGTCCGAGCTCGACGCCCTCAAGGCGGCCATCGAGGACGCCGGCGTCCAGCTCACCGGCCTGAACTTCTACGCCGGGCGGCTGCCCGGACCCGACCGGGGCGCGCTGTCGATCCCCGGTGAGGAGTCGGAGCGCTTCCGCGCCAACATCGACGTGGCCGCCGACTTCGCCCGGTCGCTGGGCTGCACGGCGCTCAACGCCCTGTACGGCAACCGCGTCGAGGGCGTGGACCCGGCCGAGCAGGACAGGCTCGCGCTGGAGAACCTGATCCTCGCCGCCCGCGCGGCCGACCGGATCGGCGCGGTCCTGCTGATCGAGGCGCTCAACCAGCCCGAGTCGCCCCTGTACCCGCTGGTGTCGGCACCGGCCGCGATCGCGGTCGTGGACCAGGTCAACGAGGCCACCGGTCTCGGCAACGCCAAGTTCCTCATGGACCTCTACCACCTGTCCATGAACGGCGAGGACCTGCCGCAGGTGATCGACGCGTACGCCGCCAAGACCGGCCACGTGCAGATCGCCGACAACCCGGGCCGCGGCGCCCCCGGTACGGGCTCCCTCCCGCTGGAGGACCTGCTCGACCGGCTGAGGAAGGCCGGGTACGACGGCTGGGTCGGCCTGGAGTACAAGCCCGGCGACGACCCCAGCGCCCAGTCCTTCTCCTGGCTGCCGGCCGGGGCCCGCGCGGCCCGCTGAGCGCCACCCGCAGAATTTCTTCAGAGATTTTCCAGAGAGGTACCCATCATGAGCACGCTCCCCAAGGTCGCCTGGATCGGTCTCGGCATCATGGGCTCGCCCATGTCCGAGAACCTGATCAAGGCGGGTTACCAGGTCACCGGCTTCACCCTGGAGCAGGAGAAGCTGGACCGCCTCGCCGCCGCCGGCGGCAACGTGGCCGGTTCGATCGCCGAGGCCGTCCGCGACGCCGACGTCGTCGTGACCATGGTGCCCGCGTCGCCGCAGGTCGAGGCCATCGCCTACGGCCCCGACGGCATCCTGGAGAACGCGAAGTCCGGCGCGCTGCTGGTCGACATGTCCTCGATCACCCCGCAGACCTCGGTGGACCTCGCCAAGGCCGCGAAGGACAAGGGCATCCGCGTCCTGGACGCCCCCGTCTCCGGTGGCGAGGCCGGCGCGATCGAGGCCGTGCTGTCCATCATGGTCGGCGGCGAGCAGGCCGACTTCGACGAGGCCAAGCCGCTCCTGGAGGCGCTCGGCAAGACCATCGTGCTGTGCGGTCCGCACGGCTCGGGCCAGACCGTGAAGGCCGCCAACCAGCTGATCGTCGCCGTCAACATCCAGGCGTGCGCCGAGGCCGTGGTCTTCCTGGAGAAGTCCGGCGTGGACCTGAAGGCCGCCCTGGACGTCCTGGGCGGCGGCCTGGCCGGCTCGACCGTGCTGACCCGGAAGAAGGACAACTTCCTCGGCCGCGACTTCAAGCCGGGCTTCCGCATCGACCTGCACCACAAGGACATGGGCATCGTCACCGACGCCGCCCGCAACGTGGGCGCCGCGCTGCCGGTGGGCGCCGTGGTGGCCCAGCTGGTCGCCTCGCTGCGCGCCCAGGGTGACGGCGGCCTGGACCACTCGGCCCTGCTGCGGGCCGTGGAGCGCCTCTCCGGCGCCCAGGTCTGAGGCACCCGCCCCGAGACCTCCGGGTGGCGCCGCCGCTGACACCTGTCATGTCGCGCCCGAGCGGCGGCGCCGCCCGGAACCCACTTCAACAAACTGTTGACGTGCCACAGTCCCAAATCTAGGCTCCACGAAGCGGAAACGAGTTTCCACTAGATGTTTCCGCTGAACCCTCGTCTGCAAGGCCACGGAAGGTCCACGATGTCGCAGCGCGTGCTCACCACCGAGTCCGGCGCCCCGGTCGCCGACAACCAGAACTCCGCTTCCGCCGGCATCGGCGGCCCCCTCCTGATCCAGGACCAGCACCTCATCGAGAAGCTCGCCCGGTTCAACCGCGAGCGCATCCCGGAGCGCGTGGTGCACGCCCGCGGCTCCGGCGCCTACGGCCACTTCGAGGTGACCGACGACGTCAGCGGCTTCACCCACGCCGACTTCCTGAACACGGTCGGCAAGCGCACCGAGGTCTTCCTGCGCTTCTCCACGGTGGCCGACTCGCTCGGCGGCGCGGACGCGGTCCGCGACCCGCGGGGCTTCGCGCTGAAGTTCTACACCGAGGAGGGCAACTACGACCTCGTCGGCAACAACACCCCGGTGTTCTTCATCAAGGACCCGATCAAGTTCCCGGACTTCATCCACTCGCAGAAGCGCGACCCGTTCACGGGCCGTCAGGAGCCGGACAACGTCTTCGACTTCTGGGCGCACTCCCCCGAGGCGACGCACCAGATCACCTGGCTGATGGGCGACCGCGGCATCCCGGCGTCCTACCGCCACATGGACGGCTTCGGCTCGCACACCTACCAGTGGACGAACGCCAAGGGCGAGTCCTTCTTCGTCAAGTACCACTTCAAGACGGACCAGGGCATCCGCTGCCTGACCGCCGACGAGGCCGCGAAGCTCGCGGGCGAGGACCCGACCTCGCACCAGACGGACCTGGTGCAGGCGATCGAGCGGGGCGTGTACCCGTCCTGGACGCTGCACGTGCAGCTGATGCCGGTGGCCGAGGCGGCGAACTACCGCTTCAACCCGTTCGACGTGACCAAGGTGTGGCCGCACGCCGACTACCCGCTCAAGCGGGTCGGCCGGCTGGTGCTCGACCGCAACCCGGACAACGTCTTCGCGGAGGTCGAGCAGGCCGCGTTCTCGCCGAACAACTTCGTCCCCGGCATCGGTCCCTCCCCCGACAAGATGCTCCAGGGCCGCCTGTTCGCCTACGCGGACGCGCACCGCTACCGTCTGGGCGTCAACCACACCCAGCTCGCGGTGAACGCCCCGAAGGCCGTGCCCGGCGGCGCCGCCAACTACGGCCGCGACGGTCTGATGGCGGCCAACCCGCAGGGCCGGTACGCCAAGAACTACGAGCCGAACTCCTACGACGGCCCGGCCGAGACCGGCACGCCGCTGGCGGCCCCGCTCGCGGTGTCCGGCCACACCGGCACCCACGAGGCACCGCTGCACACCAAGGACGACCACTTCGTGCAGGCCGGTGCGCTGTACCGGCTGATGAGCGAGGACGAGAAGCAGCGCCTGGTCGCGAACCTCGCCGGCGGTCTGTCCCAGGTCTCGCGCAACGACGTCGTGGAGAAGAACCTCGCGCACTTCCACGCGGCCGACCCCGAGTACGGCAAGCGCGTCGAGGAGGCGGTCCGCGCCCTGCGCGAGGACTGATCCACCGGCTCGCGCACGGGACCCGGCGGGGAGGCCGGGACCGTGTGCGCGGCCCGCGCAGGCACCGAAGCGGCCCGGATGAGGGGTGACCGCCAGGTGCCGGCGCGGGCAGGGCGAGGACCGCGGCGGCCTGCGAGCCAGTGCGGTGGTGAAGGGCAAGGACGTTCCTCCTACGACCTGAGGGGAGGAACCGTCCCGGTCCGTCGCACCGCCGCGGTCCCAGCCACCCGCCTCTCGTGATCGAGAGGCCCCACATACTCCGTCCGGCGGCGCGAACGACCTGTCGCGCCCAGCCTCGCGCCGCCGGACGGGCACCACGTGAAGACGCCTCGCACCGAGAACCTTCACCGGCCGAGCAGCGCCGGATGCGGACGGTCCCGCATCCGGCGCTGCTCGGCGTTCACCGGGTGCGGATTCTCCTCCCGCGCAGCAGCCTGGAGGCATGGCAACCGCACACCCGCCCGAGCGTCCGCACATCGTCGTCCACTCCCCCGCCCTCGACGGCTCCCGCCGGGTCACCTCGGGCGAGGAGACCCTGGGCGTCGCCTCGCACGTCGACGACGTGGCCGAGCTGCTGCGGCTGGCCGACCTGTACGTGACCGACGTCGAGTCGAGCGACCTGGTCGAGTGGCAGGGCGGCGGCCCGGAGGACTGGCCGGGGCTGCACGAGCACCACGAGCACCGCGCTGACTGAACGCGCGTAGGAGTCACCCGCAGCGGGCACAACCCCGGCACAACACGGGGCGCACGGGGGTGGTGTCGTGGACGGTGGCACGGAGATCGGGTGGGAGCCGCACGAGGTCGCGCTGCTGGGCGGCGGGCCGCGGGCCGCCGTCACGGTGGCGGTGGTAGCCCTGCACCTGCTGGGCGCCGTGGAGACCGGCCCGGGCCGGACGCTGTGCGCGACGGGCCCGGAGCCGGAGGGACTGGGGCCGTTCGAGGGGACCGTCCTGGACTGCCTGCGCGAGCCGCTCACCGCCCGCGAGCTGGTCCGGCACGCCGACGTGCGGCTGGCCCTGGCCCTGACCCGCATCCCGCTCGCGGAGGACGGACTGCTGACCCACCCCTGGCTCAGGCCCACCCGGGGTGCCCGCCGGCGCGTGGCGTTCTGGCGGGAGCGGCATCCGCTGCCGGCGGTCAGGCACGGGCTGACGGACGAGGACACGCTGCTCGCGGTCGCCCTGCACGGTGATGCCGCCCTGCGCCTGCTCCTGCCCCGCTTCGCGCTGCGGACCGGACTGATGGACCCGGGCGCACCGGCCGACGGGGTGCGCTTCTCGCTGGGCCGGGGCAGGTTCCTGAGGTGGCGCGACGAGTACGAGGACTCGGTCTCGGGCGACTGGGGCGGCACGGGCCACGGGGACCATTCGGGCGGCTGCGGTTCGGGGGGCGGCGGCGGCTCGGACTGAGCGCGCGCACATGGGCTCCGTACACACGTAGGGCCCGCACACCACGGGCCCGTACACGTGGGGGCTCGCACACGTGGGGCCCGCACACGTGGGGCCCGTACACAGGTGAGAGCGGCCCGTCCCCCCGAGGAGTGGGACGGGCCGCTCTCGGCCCTGGGCGCCGGGTCCGTCAGACCTTCAGCGTCCTGACCGCGGTCGGGGCGTGCCCCGGCTCCGTGGCCACCTCCTCGAACTCCACCACGTTGGAGATGTCGTTGGTGCCCGACATCGAGATGTTGGTGACGCGCTCCAGGATCGCCTCGACGACGACCGGCACCCGGTGCTCGGCGGCCAGCTTCTTGGCCTGCTCCAGGGCCGCGCCCAGCTCGTTCGGGTCGGTCACCCGGATCGCCTTGCAACCCAGGCCCTCGGCCACCTTGACGTGGTCGACGCCGTAGACGCCCAGCTCGGGCGAGTTGATGTTCTCGAACTCCAGGTTGACCTGGAAGTCGATGTCGAACGCCCGCTGCGCCTGGCGGATCAGGCCCAGGTAGGAGTTGTTCACCAGGACGTGCACGTACGGGATCCGGTGCTGCGCGCCGACGGCCAGCTCCTCCAGCATGAACTGGAAGTCGTAGTCGCCGGAGAGCGCCACGACCTGGGCGTCCGGGTCGGCCTTGGCGACGCCGAGGGCGGCCGGGACGGTCCAGCCGAGCGGGCCGGCCTGGCCGCAGTTGATCCAGTGCCGCGGCCGGTAGACGTGCAGCATCTGGGCGCCGGCGATCTGGGAGAGGCCGATGGTGGAGACGTACCGGGTCTCCGGGCCGAAGGCCTTGTTCATCTCCTCGTAGACGCGCTGCGGCTTGATCGGGATGTCGTCGAAGTGCGTACGGCGCTGGAGGGTGGCCTTGCGCTCCTGCGCGGAGGCGGCCCACGCGGAGCGGTCGGGCAGCTTGCCGGCCGCCTTCAGCTCGCGCGCCACCTCGACGAACAGCTCCAGGGCCGCCTTGGCGTCGGAGGCGATGCCGTAGTCCGGGGCGAAGATCTTGCCGATCTGGGTCGGCTCGACGTCGACGTGGACGAACTTCCGCCCGGCGGTGTAGACGTCCAGCTTGCCGGTGTGGCGGTTGGCCCAGCGGTTGCCGATGCCGAGGACGAAGTCGGACTCCAGGAAGGTCGCGTTGCCGTAGCGGTGCGAGGTCTGGAGGCCGACCATGCCGGCGTTCAGCTCGTGGTCGTCGGGCAGCAGGCCCCAGCCCATCAGGGTCGGCACGACCGGGGTGCCGGTCAGCTCGGCGAACTCCACCAGCAGGTCGGCGGCGTCGGCGTTGATGACACCGCCGCCGGCCACGATCAGCGGCCGCTCGGCGGCGTTGAGCAGGCCGATCGCCTTCTCGATCTGGGCGCGGGTGGCGGTGGGCCGGTAGACCGGGAGCGGCTCGTAGGTCTCCGGGTCGAACTCGATCTCGGTCGTCTGGACGTCGATCGGCAGGTCGATCAGGACCGGGCCGGGACGGCCGGAGCGCATCAGGTGGAACGCCTGCTGGAAGACCCCGGGGACCTGCGCGGCCTCCAGGACGGTGACCGCCATCTTCGTCACCGGCTTGGCGATCGAGGCGATGTCGACGGCCTGGAAGTCCTCCTTGTGGATCACGGCGGTCGGCGCCTGGCCGGTGATGCACAGGATCGGGATCGAGTCGCCGATCGCCGAGTAGAGACCGGTGATCATGTCGGTGCCGGCCGGGCCCGAGGTGCCGATGCAGACGCCGATGTTGCCGGGGTGGGTGCGGGTGTAGCCCTCGGCCATGTGCGAGGCGCCCTCGACGTGACGGGCGAGGGTGTGCTGGACACCGCCGGACGCCTTGAGCGCCGCGTAGAAGGGGTTGATCGCCGCACCGGGCACACCGAACGCGTCGGTGACGCCCTCGCGCTTGAGGATCTCAACTGCCGCTCGGGCAGCGGTCATACGAGCCATCGAGTACTCCTGATCCGGCTGTCGGATTCGCACTCCCGTCGCGCCCCGCGGTGAGCTTCTTCCGTAGCAACTTCCGTATAGCGAAATTTGTTTTCTACGATCTGGAAGTAATGTAAGTGGGCAGCCGGGGGCCGTCAAGAGAGGACGATGGGGTCATGTCCGAGACCATCTCGGTGTGCTGCACCGCCTGCGGGCGCCGGCACCGCTACACGGCACCGTCGTACCCCTGCGTGTGCGGGGCGCCCGTCGCCCCGGAGCTGGATCCGCGCGGGGCCGCCACCGCGGTCACCCGGCGGGCCTGGGACGAGGAGTGGATCGGGGTGCGCTGCGCGGCCTGCGGGACCGAGAGCCGGTGGCCGCGGCCGGAGCTGGGCTGCCCCTGCGGGACGGTGCTGTGCGTGCCGGTGGACGCCGCGGCCGCGGGCCGGTCCGGGCGCACTCCGGGGTCACGGGTCCCGGCGCACCGGGCCGTTCCGGTCCGCACCGCCCGCGACGCGGTCACGGCCGCCGTGCTGTACCTGCGCGGCCTCGGCCACCGGGACGTGCGCCGCGCGGACCAGCGCCCGCTGTCCGGCATCGGACTGGCGGCGCCCGGCCTCGTCGTCCAGGTGGATCCGACGGTGGGCCCGGCCTCGGTGCGGGACGTGGAGTGCCTGTGGCTGACGGCCATGGCGGAGTCGGCGCGGGGGGTGTACTTCTCGCTCGCCGGGTACGCCGAGGACGCCCGGGTCCGCGGCGACCTGCTGGACGTCGCGCTGTTCGTGCTCGACCCGTCGGGCGTGCCGCGCCCGGCGAACGCGCCGGCCGTGGCGCTGGACGCCACGGCCGGCCGGGACTGACGCGGCGGCTACCTCGCCGCGAACCCGAAGGTGGTGCCGGAGGCGGGGAGACCGCCCTGTCCCGGCTGGTAGGCGGTGACCGCGGTGTTGGTCTCGCCGAGGGTCACGTTGGACATCGGCAGGGCGTACAGCGCACCGGTGCTGGTCGGACCGTAGGGCATGCCCACGTACAGGTGGGTGCCGGTGAAGTGGAGACTGGAGCCGAGGCGCTGGTTCGCGCCCGGGGTCCCTGGGATGCCGTCGCCGTCGCCGGACTCGATCCACTTGTCGTTGGCGCCGGGCGAACCGAGCAGCGAGAAGACGTGCACCGCGCCGGCACTGGCCGCCGAGCCGAGTGCCTCGTCCGGGATGCCGACGGCCAGCTTCATCGTCGCCGTGGTGCTCACCGCGCGCGGCGCGGTGTTGACGGCGGTGAGGGTGGACCCGAAGTGGTCGCCCGCCTCCGAGGCACCGGAGACGTCGTCCTCGTTGGTGCCGGAGTAGAAGCCGTTGAGCTGCTTGTAGGTGCCGTCGGCGGCGATCCGGAAGGTGTAGACGCTGCCCGCCTCCGCCTTGTTCGCACCGTTGATGCTCAGGGTCTCGCCCGGTGAACCGACCGCGAGGATCGACTCGTCGGCGCGCGCCGCACCGGACGGACGGTACGGGGCGAGGGCCAGGGCCGCGCCGAAGCGGTCACCGGCCTCGGCACCGCCGGAGACGGTGTCCAGGTCCTGGTCGAGACCGAACAGCGGGGTGGGCCGCTTCTCGCTGTTCAGCGTGTGCGAGAAGACCGCGAGGTTGCCGGCGGCGGCGTCCGCGCCGATGGCCTCCTCGGGCGCGCCGATGACGAGGTGGTTGGCGTCGGCGGCGAGCACCGCGCCGAAACCGTCGTTCGCCTCGACGGCGCCGGGCACGTCCAGCCGGTCCTGGTGGATGCCCGCGTTGGTGCCGCCCCGGACGTAGTAGACCTGGCCCGCCTTGGCGACGGTGCCGAGGCTCTCGCCCGGTACACCGATGGCGAGGAACGGCTCACCGGCGGCGGTGGTACCGGCCGCGAGTGCCTGCCCCATCAGGTCGCCGGTCTCCGACGCGGAGGCGCCGATGGTCCCGTTTCCGGCCCCCTGCTCGAAGTGGGTGGCCTTGGTCGCCGAGGTGCCGAGACCGCCCCGGCCGCCGTGCAGGATGTCGACCATGCCCGCGTCGACGGCCTCGCCGAGGTTCTCGCGCGGAGTGCCGACCGCGAGGTCGCTGCACCCGTCCTCGTCGTAGTCGACGACGGCCAGCGCGGTGCCGAACTGGTCGTTGCCCTCGGAGCCGCCGGGGACCCAGTCGAGGTCCTGGGTGATCTCGGCGGTGCCCTTGCCGCCGCCGTAGACGACCCTGACCAGGCCCGCCTTGGCGTGTGTGTCGACGTCCGCCATCGGGTCGGCGACGGCGACGTCCTCGACGCCGTCGCAGTTGAAGTCGGTGATCCGGTTGGCGCCGGTCTTGGACGCCACCCAGGAGCCGAGGTCGTCGACGCGGGCGACGATGCCGCCGGTGCGCGTCTCGGCGGCGTCGATGCCGAAGCAACCGCCCTGGTAGGAACGGCTGCTCAGGGCGGCCAGCCGCCGGGTGCCGTCCGCGGTGCGCACCAGCGGGCCGCCGGTGTCGCCCATGCAGGCGGCCGCGCCGTCCTTGCCGGTCACCGTCGCGGTGGTGGCGTCCGGCGCGTCCACCGAGAAGACGCCGGTGTGCAGGTTCAGCGGCGCCCACTCGGACGCGCTGCGGCCGTACCCGGCGAGCGTCAGCTCCTCGCCGGCGGTGGGGGCGGTGGTGGCCAGGGCGAGCGGGGTGACATTGGTGACCGGGCGGTTCAGCCGGGCCAGTACCACGTCACGGTCGGTGCGCGGCACCAGCTCCACGACCTTGCGGACCGCGCCCCCCGTGCCGGTGAGGTCGGCCCGGCCGATGGTCGCGGTGGTGGCGAGGGCGGGCTTGCCCGGGGGCACCGCGAGGCTCTCGGCGGGGTTGTCGGCGAAGCAACTGGCGGCGGTCAGCAGCCACTCGGTGTCGACCAGGACGCCGGAGCAGCCGCGGTCGTGGCCGCCGATCACCAGCTGCGCGGTGTAGGCGTGCGTGGTGTCGGAGTCGGCGGCGGCGGGGCCGGTGACGGCGGCGGCCGGTGACGCCGTCATGAGCGCGGAGCCCGCGGCAAGGGCGACCGCTAGTGCGGCGAAGCGTATGGATCGGGGGTGGCCCACTGGTCTCGCGCGGTGCACGGATAACTCCTCAACTTTCAATCAACGAAGTGCCAGAAATATGCCCCCACCCCGATGCAGACCGTGGCCGACCCAAACATCCAGTACAACGAGGGCATATTGACCGGAACTTTGTCCCAGGGTTTTTCTTCCTGTTCCGCGATATCGGCCGCAACTCTTTTCGCAACGGGTACGAACATAACGACGAACATCAAGAGGGCGCCACAGTAGATGTACAAGGTGTGCGCGACGGAATAACTCTTCACCACAGCACTGGGCAGCAGGAAAACCCAGCCCGCAGGCGGGACCAGGACCATGCGCAGCCTTGCCTTGGGTGTCGGCATGACCCATGCCATCGCAGCCATGTATATGACAGTGACGCCTGCCGAAACCAGGAACCATTGGGTTGTGGTGATGTCAGCAGTCACGGTCGGAAGCCTCCTGAGCAGGATATTTCCCGCTGCTCCTCGAGCATTGAAATCCCGCCCAGGAGACTACCATTGTCATTTCACCAAGGCGTCAGATCGTGCCAGGTATCGCTGACGGCGTCACCCACGGCCCTTCCGGCATCAACAACCGTACTGGTGGCCGGGGACAGGATGGCCGCACCCACGCGCCGGGCCTGGACGCCGACCGACATGGCACCCGCCCCCAGTCCGCGGAACGCGTCGTCGATCGCGCCGACAGTGCCCCCGAACTTGCCCCAGGGAAGACCGGTGGTGAAAACACCGATCGCGACACTGAATGCCGAGGTGAGGAATTCCTCGGACATGATGCCGTCGGTGAAACCGTAGATGACCGTGCTGGCGACGCCCGTGAGGAAGGAGACGCCTCCGAAGAACGCGAAGCCCGCCTCCCCGAACGGCGGCGGGACCAGAAGACTGCCCGCGGCGGCGTATCCGGTCCACGTGGAGATGGTGCCGAGCGTGGAAGCGGCGCTCCGCCACTCGTCCTTGTCGGCGCCGAGGAAGGTCCCCGGCTCCTTCACCCCGTCGTTCTCCGCGGTGTCGGCCTGGTCGATGGCGTTCTGTTTGGCCTTGTTCGCCTCCTCCTTGGCCTTCCTCGCCGCCTCGATCTGCTCCTGCCTGCGCTTCTGGTGGTAGATCTGCTTCGCCTCGGACGCGGCCGCCGCCGCCTCCCTCGCGTCCTTGCCTGCCTGCGTCGCCGAGGCACGGGCCGAGTTCGCCGAGGCCTGGGCGTTGTTGGCGGACACCACCGCCGATGCGGCGGCCGCGGTCGCCCGGTTGGCGGAGTAGTTGGCGTGCCGGGCGGCGGTGCGTGCGGTCAGGGCCGCGTTCTTCGCCTTCTCGGCGGAGGCCTGGGCCTCCTTCGCCGACTTCTCGGCGTCGTCCGCGTGGGCGTCCGCCTGCTTCTTGTACTCCTCAGCCTGCTCGGCGGACTTCGAGGCGGCCGTGGCCCACCGCTGCGCGTCCTCTGCCGCCTTGCGTGCCTCCGCCGCCACCTTCTGCGCGTAGGCCGCGTTCGTCACCGCGTCCTGAGCGTGCTTGGCCGCCTGGGCGAGCAGCGCCTGCATCGCGGCGATGTGCGCGGCGGCGTCCGCGTCGATCTGCAGCATCCGCTGGTACACAGTGTTGACGAAGTTGCGGCGCATCCAGCTCGGGCCCTCGAGCGCCACGGTAGCGGCCGTCTTGGTGTACGGACCCGCGGAGTCGAGCTTCGAGAAGACGGCTACGTTGTCGTCCTCCGCCAGCGCCGGCCCGTACTTGACGGTGAAGAACTCGTGCACCGCCTTCGCCGAACCGTCGTTGAGCGCCTCGGTCGCCGCCTGGGTGACCGCCTTGCCGGGATTCTCACCGAGGATTCGGAAGATCGCCGCGGTCTGGTCCTCCCGGGCGGCGTCGATGGCGCCGGTGGTGAGGAACGCGGTGGGGGCGGCATCGTCCGAGGACTCCAGCGCCGTCTGCGCCGCGCTCGCCACGTCGACGGTGGAGACCTGGGCGATGAACAGGACGGTCTCGCGGTCGTCCTGCTTCTGCGCGATGGACCGGTCCGTGTCGACCCAGTTCAGGACCGATTCCTCGCCCGCGGCGAGGGCGAACGCCGCCGCCTCGCGGGTCCAGGTGCCGCTGGAGGAGCACAGGCTGAAGCAGGCCTTGCGGCCCTGCTCGACGGCGGTCGCGCGGTCTCCGGCCGCGAGTGCCTGCTCGGCCGCCGCGATCAGGTCCCGCGTGGCCGAGTCCATGGCCTGCTGCTGGGTCAGCTGATTACGGGCGTTCTCGTTGTCCTGCTGCTCGATCCTGGCGAGCTCGACGGCCTCCGCCTTGCCCTGATCGGCGTATTCCTCGAGCTTGGCCAGTTCCGCCTCGCGCGCCTCCTTCTCCACGGCCTGGGCGTCCAGCACCGCCTTTATCGCGGCGTCGGCCGCCTCCTGGGCGTCGGCGGCCCAGGCGGTGCTCTTGTTGGCGAAGTCGACGGCCTGGCCCGCGGCCTTCGCGGCCTCCTCGGCCGCGGCGGCGGCCTTCTCGGCGTGAGCGGCCGCGGAGTTGGCCGCGTCGCGCGCGGCTCCGGCCGCGGCCGCCGCCTTGTTGGCCAGGGACTGTGCCGCGGAGGCGGCGCGGGTGGCACGAGCCGCCTGGGCATCCGCCTGCTGGGCGGCGGCACGGGCGGCGGCCGCCTCCGCCTTGGCGGCACCGGCGGCACCGGCCGCGGTGGCCGACGCGTTGGCGGCGACCGCGGCGTCCCGCGCGGCTGCGGCGGCCGAGTTGCCTACCACCACGGACTGGGCGGAGGCGATCTTGGCCTGGTCGGCGGCCGCGGCGGCCGTCCGTGCCTTGGCGGCGGCGTTGCGGGCGGCGACGGCGGCGTTCTTCGCGGCCGCCGTCTTCGACGCGTCCTTCGACGCGGCCATGGCGGCCTGGTAGGCCGTGGAGGCGGCGCGTGCGGCCGTGGCCGCGGCGGACGTCGCCGCGTGGGCGGCCCAGGCGGCCTTGCGGGCCGCGGTCTGGGCCGCGTAGGAAGCGGAGATGGCGGTCGTCGCCGCGTTGGCCGCGCCCTTGGCGGCGCTGGCCGCCTTGCGGGCGGCGGCGGCGGACTTCGCCACGTCCTCCTTCGCGGCCTGCGCCTCGGCGGCGGCCTCCTGTGCCGCCGCCTTGGCCGCGGCTGCGGCCTTCTTCGCCTTGTCCGACTCCTCCTTGGCCTTCTCCGTCGACAACTCGGCGCGCGCGGACTGCCGTTGGGTCACGGCGACGAGCTGCTCGATGGACGCGGCCTCCTCGTCGCGCGCCCGGGCTATGTTCTGGCCGATCTCCAGGAACCAGCGGATGGCGTCGGCACTGCCGTCGTTCAGCGCGCGCTGCGCGTACGTGGTCAGTTCGGGTCCGGCGCCGTTGAGGAGCTTGAACACCTCGGCCGTCTCGTCCTCGAGGCGCGCCGTGAACTGGGTCTCGGTGATGAACTTCAGCAGGGCGTCGCCGGAGCCGTCGTTCAGCGCGGTGTCGGCGGCGGCCTTGACGCTCCTGCCGCCCAGGCCCTTCAGCGTGAAGGTGAGGGCGCTCATGTCCTCCCGCTGCGCCGCCTCGTACCCACCGGCGAGGAAGGCCTCGATGGCCGCGTCCCCGGCGGTCAGAGCGTCGGAGACGGCCGCCGTGGTGCCCTTGCCCGCGAGGGCGAGCGCCTTGAAGAGGGCGACCTGGTTGTCCTCGGCGACTGCGGCGGGCAGCTTCGTGGCGACGAACTCCTCGACGTCGGCGTCGGTGCCGACGAGAGCGGCGGCCGCGGCGGCCTTGGTCGCCTTTCCGCCGGTCTGCCATGCGGTCACCGCTCGCGCGCGGGCGGTGTCGGGAAGCGACGGCAGGTTGGGGGCGTCACCCGACGCGGCCGTGGCGGCGAAGACCCGGGCGGTGGCGGTGAGGGGCAGCGCTGCCGCCGCCGTCGTGGCGGCAGCCACGCTCAGGACCCGGCGTCTGCTCCAGTACGTGGTGTTCAAGAATCGACTCCCGATCGTTCTGCGGTCGGCGGCCCTTGGGCATGCCTGAGCGCCACCGACGGTGGATGAGAGGAAGAACGAGACGTGCGCTGCCGCGACGCAGCACCCTGCCCACGGGAGAACCGGCCCGGCACAGGGCACACGAAGGCCCCGGGCCGGACGGGCATGACCCCCCACGGCGACCGGATCACCGGATCACCGCCGACAACGATGTCCCGGCAGGACGGCTGCGAGGCGGCGGCGACTACTTGGTGGTGGTGATCTCCAGGAGCATGTGGTCGCGGCCCTCGGGATCGGCGGTCTCGCCCACGTTCGTGAGCGCGCCGGCGGGGATTTCGTAGTGCGACTCTTCGTTGTCGACGGTCATCGTCACGTCGGCGGACTGGTCCGCGGCACCCTTGATGCCGTACACCGCGGGAATCTCCACGCTGAGGTAGCCGCTGTTCCCGGTGACGCGGAAGCAGACGTGTTCGGGCCGGTAGCGCACCCACAGCTCCATGAGGCCGCTCTCGCTGCCGCACTCGGCGAGCACGATGTGCCCGTCGCCCCGCTTGAGGACGAGGCCCTGTTCTTCCTGGATCTTGTCTGCCCCGGGGTAGTTGAAGTCCTCGACGGCGTAGCCGGGGCCCTCGTCCGCGACGGTGGCGGTCGCGGGCGGAGACGGCTGGGCCGAGGAAGAGGCGGTCCAGGCGACGGCAGCCGCCGTCGCCAGACAGACGGCCACACCTGTACGAGCGATGGGTCTCAAAGCACGTCCTAACTGGCTGAGCGCCCTCGGAGGAGTGACTGAGTCCGCAGGCAGGACGAACTCAGGGCGCACTCCCGGACGGCGCCACGAGACTTTGTCAACTCGCCTTATCCAAACAACAGTTCCTTCACATGTCCACCAGATCAAAACGGACGATCACCGGGATTGGCGGGCGAACCGGCCCTCTTGTCTCACGCTCCGTACCGCTCCCGCAACTCCACTTTGCGCACCTTCCCCGACACGGTCATCGGGAAGGAGTCGAGGAGCTGGAGGCGGCTGGGCACCTTGTAGTGGGCGAGCTGCCCGGCGCAGTAGGCGCGCAGTTCCTCCAGGGTGAGCGGGTCGGCGGCGTCGCGCACGACGACGCAGGCCAGGACCTCCTCGCCGTAGCGTTCGTGCGGGACGCCGACGACCTGGACGTCCGCGATCTTCGGGTGGGCGTACAGGAACTCCTCGATCTCGCGCGGGTAGACGTTCTCGCCGCCCCGGATGATCATGTCCTTGATGCGGCCGACGATCTCCACGTATCCGTCCTCGCGCATCACCGCGAGGTCCCCGGTGTGCATCCAGCGGCCCGGGTCGACGGCCTCGGCGGTCTTCCCGGGCTCCTCCCAGTAGCCGAGCATCACGCTGTAGCCGCGGGTGCGCAGTTCGCCCGCCTCGCCGCGCGGCAGGGTCACGCCGGTGACCGGGTCGGCGACCTTGACCTCGATGTGCGGCAGGACGCGGCCGACGGTGCCGGTGCGGTGTTCGAGGTCGTCGTCCATGCGGGTCTGCAGGGAGACCGGGGAGGTCTCGGTCATGCCGTAGCAGATGGAGACCTGCTCCATGTGCATCTCGGCGACCACCCGCTTCATCACCTCCACCGGGCAGGGCGAGCCCGCCATGATGCCGGTGCGCAGGGAGGTGAGGTCGTAGGAGGCGAAGTCCGGCAGGTTCAGCTCGGCGATGAACATCGTCGGGACGCCGTACAGGGACGTGCACCGCTCCCGCTGCACCGCCTCCAGCGTGGCCGCCGGCTCGAAGGACGGGGCCGGGATGACGATGCAGGCGCCGTGGGAGGTGGCGCCCAGGTTGCCCATGACCATGCCGAAGCAGTGGTAGAAGGGCACCGGCAGACAGACCCGGTCCTGCTCGGTGTAGCCGACCGTGCGGCCCACCCAGTAGCCGTTGTTGAGGATGTTGTGGTGGGAGAGGGTGGCGCCCTTCGGGAAGCCGGTGGTGCCGGAGGTGTACTGGATGTTGACCGGGTCGTCGCAGCTCAGTTCGGCGGCGAGGGCGTCGACCCGCTCCTGCTCCACCGCGGCGGCGCCCGCGGTGAGCGCGTCCCAGGACGGGTCGCCGATGTAGACGGTCTCGCGCAGCGCGGGGCAGCGGCCGCGGACCTGCTCCACGATCGCCCGGTAGTCGCTGCTCTTGTGGGCGAGCGAGGCGACCAGCAGGGTGATGCCGGACTGCTTGAGGACGTACTCCAACTCGTGGGCCCGGTAGGCCGGGTTGACGTTCACCATGATGACGCCGATGCGGGCGGTGGCGTACTGGACGAGGACCCACTCGGGGCAGTTGACCGCCCAGATGCCGACCCGGTCGCCCCTCGTGACGCCCTTCGCGAGCAGCCCCCGGGCCAGCTCGTCGACGGCTGCGCCGAACTCGGCGTAGGTCCAGCGCCGTCCGGACGGGACGTCGACGAGGGCCTCGCGGCCCGGGTGGGCGGCGATCGCACGGCCGAGGTTGGCGCCTACGGTGTCGCCGAGCAGCGGGGTGGTGCTGGTGCCGTGCGCGTACGACGGCTGGGGCGCGGGTGCGGTCACCGGAAGTCCTCCTCGCGGTACTCGTTCGCGGAACCGGCCGCCGTGGCCTCGCGCAGTTCGATGCGGCGGATCTTGCCGGAGACGGTCTTGGGCAGCTCGCCGAACTCCAGGCGGCGCAGCCGCTTGTAGGGGGCGAGCGTGTCGCGGGAGTGCTCGAAGAGCACCTTCGCGGTGTCCGATCCGGGCTCCCAGCCCGCCGCGAGCACGATGTACGCCTTCGGCACCGCGAGGCGCAGTTCGTCCGGGGCGGGCACGACCGCGGCCTCGACGACCGCCTCGTGCTCCAGCAGCGCGCTCTCCAGCTCGAAGGGGCTGATCTTGTAGTCGGAGGCCTTGAACACGTCGTCGGCCCGGCCCACGTAGGTGAGGTAGCCGTCCTCGTCGCGGGCGCCGATGTCGCCGGTGCGGTAGTAGCCGCCGGCCATCGCCTCGGCGGTGCGGTCGGGGTCGCCGTGGTAGCCGGTCATCAGGCCCACGGGGCGGCCGGACAGGTCCAGGGCGATCTCGCCCTCGGCGGCGCCGGGCGCGCCGGTCACCGGGTCGAGCAGCTCGACGCGGTAGCCGGGGCTGGGGCGGCCCATCGAGCCGGTCTTCAGCACCTGGCCGGGGCTGTTGGAGACCTGGACGGCGGTCTCGGTCTGGCCGAAGCCGTCCCGGATGGTCCTCCCCCACAGGCGGCGGACCTGTTCGATCACCTCGGGGTTGAGCGGCTCACCGGCGGCGACGACCTCGCGCGGCGGGGTGGCGAGCCGGGTGAGGTCGGCCTGGATGAGCATGCGCCACACGGTGGGCGGGGCGCAGAAGGTGGTCACCCCGGCCCGGTCCATCTCGGCCATCAGGCGGGTCGCGTCGAACCGCGTGTAGTTGTACAGGAAGACGGTCGCCTCGGCGTTCCACGGCGCGAACAGGTTGGACCAGGCGTGCTTGGCCCAGCCGGGCGAGGAGATGTTGAGGTGGACGTCCCCGGGCTTCAGGCCAATCCAGTACATGGTCGCCAGGTGGCCCACGGGGTACGACACGTGGGTGTGCTCGACCAGCTTGGGGCGGGCGGTGGTGCCGGAGGTGAAGTACAGCATCAGCGGGTCGTCGGCGGCGGTCGGGCCGTCCGGGGTGAAGGTGTCCGGGGCGCCGTACACGTCCTCGTAGGCCCGCCAGCCGGCGGCCGGCGTTTCGCCGCCCACGGCGACGCGCGTGTAGTCGCCCGGCACGTCGTCGAACTTGCCGGTGTCCTCGGCGCGCGCGATCACGTGCGCGACCCGGCCGCGGTCGACGCGGTCGCGCAGGTCGGCGGGGCCGAGCAGGGTGGTGGCCGGGATGACGACCGCGCGCAGTTTCATCGCGGCCAGCGCGGTCTCCCACAGCTCGGCCTGGTTGCCGAGCATCACGAGGATGCGGTCCTCCGGGCCGACGCCCCACTCGCGCAGGCGGTTGGCGACCCGGTTGGAGCGGGCGGACATCTCGGCGAAGGAGACCCGGACCTCGCGGCCGTCCTCCTCGACGATGTGCAGGGCGGTGCGCCCGTTGCCCTCGGCGATGACGTCGAACCAGTCCAGCGCCCAGTTGAAGTTCCCGGGGCGGGGCCACCGGAACCCCTCGTAGGCGGCGGTGTAGTCCTCGCGGTGTTCCAGCAGGAAGTCCCGTGCGGTGCGGAACAGCTCCGTGGCCGTCGTCATCTGTCCTCCTCGGTGCCGGACCTTGCCGGGCGGCTCTGTGCCATCGTGTAATCCGTGATGTGGGTCTCACTACCCCCGAACGGGGGTGTGCGTCCCGCAACGGTCACGAGGGAGGGCGGAACGGGTGGCGGTGGACGCGGTGGACGCGGCGCAGATCCGCAGCGCGCTGGTGCGGCTGCGGCGCACGACCGGGCTGCCCGTCGCCTTCGGCGGTCTCGTCGAGTCCGGACGGCGCCAGGTGCGCATCAGCGAGCTGAGCGGCACGGCCACGACGGCGCTCAGCGCGCTGGCGGTGACGGCCGGCAACGGGCTCGGGGGCCGGGCGGTGGCGCTGTCGCGGCCGTGCGCGGTGACGGACTACTCCGTCTCCCGGCAGATCAGCCACGAGTACGACCTGCCCGTCGCCGCCGAGGGCCTGCGCTCGGTCCTCGCGGTGCCGGTGGTCGTACGGCGCCGGGTGCGCGGCGTCCTGTACGGCGCCCTGCGCACGGCCCAGCCGCTGGGCGACCGCACGCTGGGCGCGGCCGTGGCGGCGGCGCGGGACGCGGAGCAGGCGCTGGTGCTGCGGGACGAGGCGGACGACCTGCTGGCGGCGGCCGCACCGGGTGCGGCCGGGCCGGGTGCGTCCGCCCCGGGTGCGGCGGGCGGCGCGGGCTGGGAGCAGGTGCGGGAGGCGCACGCCGCGCTGCGGGCGCTGGCCCCGAGGATCACGGACCCGGCGCTGCGGGACGAGCTTTGCGCGCGTGCGGTCTGCTGGTGGCGGGGGACGGCCCCGTGCCGGGGCCGCGGCTGGCGCCGCGCGAGGTGGACGTGCTGGCCTGCGTGGCGGCGGGCGCGACGAACGGAGCGGCGGCCGAGCGGCTCGGGGTGGGCCCGGAGACCGTCAAGAGCTATCTGCGCTCGGCGATGCGCAAGCTGGGCGCCCGCACCCGCACGGAGGCCGTCGCGGCCGCCCGCCGGACGGGGTGGCTGCCGTAGGAGACGGGCCGGGACGCCGGGCCGGCGCGGGCCTTGTCCGGCCGTGCTCGATTCCACCGGTGGCCCGTTTGTTGTTCGGGTCACCTCGCCGACCCTCCGTAACGCGATGCGCCGTTGCCTAATATTGGCCCGGACACGCCACACGGAGGGGAGCGGTCACCGTGCCACGGGACTTCGCGGAGGCTGCCGGAGGCCGCTCCGACCTGGTCATCGGGCGGGAGGGGTCGTTCGGCGCGGCACGTGAGCAGCTCGCCCGGGGCGGCAGTGTGCTGCTGCACGGCCCCGCCGGAATCGGAAAGTCGACGGTCCTGCGCACCCTGGCCGCGGAATACGCCCGCACGGCGCACACCGTACTGCGCTGCTCGGCCACCGAGTCCGAGTCCCATCTCCCCTTCCTCGCCCTCGCCGACCTCCTGGGGCAGGTCCTCGACGAGGTCTCCGGGGCCTTGCCCGCCGCCCAGCGCACCGCGCTGGAGTCGGCGCTCACCGGCCGCGGCGAGTCCACCCTCCAGCGCGACGGGCTGGCGCTGCGCCTGGCCGTGCTGTCCGCGCTGCGCGCGCTCGCCGCCGAGGGGCCCGTCCTCGTCGTCGCCGACGACCTCCAGTGGCTCGATCCGGCCAGCGCGGAACTCCTCGGCTTCGCCGCCCGCCGCCTGGGCGAGACCCCGGTACGGCTGCTGTGCGCGGTACGGACCGAGGGGACCGAGACGGACGACGCCGAGTACGACCGCCATCTGCGGGCCTCCCCGCCGGACACCCGCGCGGTCCGCCTCGGGCCGCTGACCCGCGCCCAGGTGTCGGCGCTGCTCGACGAACGCGGCTACTCGGGCCTGCACCGTTCCACCGTCCGGGACATCCACCGCACCAGCGGCGGCAACCCGCTGTTCGCCCTGGAGCTGGGCCGGGCCCTGGCCGAGAGCCCCGCCGCACCGCGTCCGGGCGAGCCGCTGCCGGTGCCGACCTCGCTGCGCGCCCTGGTCCTGTCCCGCCTGGAGATGCTGTCGGGCGAGGCCCGCCGCACCCTCCTGGTGGCCAGCGCCGGCGCCCGCCCCACCCCGGCGCTGCTGCGCGCGGCCGGCCGGGAGAACGCCGAGGCGGAGACCGCGCAGGCGGCGGCGCTCGGGCTGCTGGCGCCCGACCCGGAGGGTCCGACCCTACGGTTCGCGCACCCGCTGATCTCGGCCGCGCTGTACGCCGAGGCTCCGGCGCCGGAGCGGCGGGCCGCGCACGCCGCGCTGTCCACGGCCGCCTCCGACCCGATCGAGCGCGCCCGGCACCTGGCGCTGGCCACCACCGGCACCGACCCCGAGGTGGCGGCCCGGCTGGCGGAGGCCGCCGCGCTGGCCCGGGACCGCGGGGCGCCGTCGGTGGCCGCCTCGCTGGGGCTGCTCGCCGCCCGCCACACCCCGGCGGACGGCACGCCGGGCCCGGACGAGCGCCGGCTGACGGCCGCCGAGGACGCGATCACCGCGGGCGAGCAGGACCTCGCCCGGGACGTCGCCCGGGAGGTGCTGACCCGGGCCACCGCGCCCGGCGAGCGGGTGCGGGCCTGGATGGCGGTGATCGAGGCGGCCGGACAGGCCATCGGCGAGGTCGACGCCGTCTTCCCGCAGGCCCTGGCCGACGCGGGCGACGACCCCCGGCTGCTCGCCCTGGTCCACTACCAGCTGGCCTGGCGCTCCCTGGTGGTGCAGGGCGACTTCGCCCAGGGCCGGGAGGAGGCCGCGCACGCGGCCCGGCTGGCGGCGCGGGCCGGGGACCGGAGTACCGAACTGCTCGCGCTCGCGTTCCAGGCGCAGGCGGAGACGCTGATGGGTCATCCGGGTGCTCCGGCGACCATCCAGCGGGCGCTCCAGGAGCCGCAGGACCCGCGGGTGGCGTGCCATCACAACGGGGCCGGCTCCTCCCGGTTCCGGTGGCTGGTGATGAGCGACCGGCTGGCCGAGGCGCGGACCACCGTCACCGCGCTGCTGCGCGAGGTGCGCCGCCGCGGCATGGCCGAGAGCGAGGTCCACTACCTGCGTTTCCTCGCGGAGACCGAGCTGCACTCCGGCCACTGCGGCCGGGCCCTCGAACTGTCCCGGGAGAGCCTCACCCTGGCCCGCGACGCGGGCATCGGGGAGGGCGCGGGCGCGATGCAGGCCGCGCTCGCCGAGGCCGCGGGCGGCGACCCCGACCGTGCCCTGGAGCTGGCCCGGGAGGCGGTACGGCGGTCGGAGGGCGACGGCGACGCCGTGTACCTGTCCCGCGCGCTGGCCGCGCTCGGGCACGCGCACCTGGTGGCGGGCGACGCGGCGGCGGCCGTACGGGCGCTGCGCCGGGTGCGGGAGCTGGAGGCGGGGGCCGGCATCACCGACCCGGCGCGCGGCCGGTGGCAGGGCGATCTCGCGGAGGCGCTGGTGCGCACCGGGGAGCCGGCCGAGGCCATGGACGTCATCGAGGTCGCCCGGGCGCACGCGCTGCGGCTCGGGCGCCAGAGCGTGCTCGCCGTCCTCGACCGGTCCGAGGCGCTGGTGCGGGCGGCGCGGGGCGAACACCGGGCGGCCGTCGCCCGGTTGACGTCGGCGCGGGAGCGGCTGGCCGGGCTGGGCTTCGGTCTGGAGGAGGCCCGGGCGGTCTTCGCACTGGCCGAGTTGCACGCCGAACGGCCGGGGCGGGCCCCGGAATCGGCGTCCTACGACGAGGCGGCGCGGCTGTTCCGGCGGTGCCGGGCGCTGCCCTGGCTGCGGCGGGTGGAGGCCGCCGTCGCGGTGCGGGCGTCCGGACCGGCCCCGGTGCCGGCCGCCGAGCCGGACGGTCTGGCGGGGCTGGCCTCGATGGAGCGTCAGGTGGCGGCGCTCGTGATGGAGGGCGCGACCAACCGGGAGATCGCCGCCCGGCTGTTCGTCAGCGTGAAGACCGTGGAGGCGACGCTCACGCGCGTCTACCGCAAGCTGGGGATCCGGTCCCGGGTCGACATCGTCCGCCTGGCGGCGGGTCGGCGCCCCGACTGACAACGGCCGGGTTTACCGGCGGTAAACCGAGGGTTTTCCCTGCCCGACGCCCTTAGGGGGTTCCCTCATTGGGCGGTCCGGACCGCCGGTTCTAGCGTGAGCCTGTGCCGCTCGCCCGGGCAAACGGGGGTCTGTCCCGAGACCCCCGTCAAACCCCCCCACGCCCGTGCGACCCCCCACCGGCTACCCCTTGAGGAGACTCATGCCCGGGCTCACCCGCTCCAGACCGAACGCCACCGTTTGACACCCTGAGCATCCCTCAGGTGCAAGACCGGGGGCGCTGCGGGCCTCCACGAGCGGCCCGCAGCGCCCCTCTCCATGTCAGTCCCGTACGGTCCCGAAGCGGACGTCGTACGCGGTGCCGGTGTGCATCGTCGCGAGCATCCGCTCGCCCTCGGCCACGATCTCGTCCCGCTGCCGCTTCGGGGGGCGGTCGAAGGCCTCGACGACCAGGGCGTCGTCCTCGAGCTTCCACAGTCCGGCCACGAAGCCGTCGACGAGCAGGACGCGGTAGGCCTGGTTCTTCTTCCAGGTGCGGCCCTTGTGCGCGGGCGGTACGACGCGGGCCCGGTCGGCGTGGGAGAGGAGCAGGTTGTCGAACTCGGGCAGGAAGCGCGGCGGGGCCGGAGTGTCCGGGTCGGGGCGCGGCGCGTCGGGGAGGTCGAAGAGTTCGGTGCCGCCGGGGTCGCGGAAGGTGACGAGTCGGGGGCGCAGCCGCTCGAAGGCGTCCCGGAGCCGGGTCAGGCCGGCCCAGGTCTGCATGTCCTTCACCGACGCGGGCCCGAAGGCGGCCAGGTAGCGCAGGACGGTGTCGTCCGGTGCGGGCTCCGGGCGCGCGGGGCGGCCCAGCCAGTGCTCGGCGGTGGTGAGCGTGACCTGACCGCTCCGGCCCCACAGGCCGCGCGGCGTCACCTGGACGAGCGGGAGCCGGCAGCGGGCGGCGACGGACAGCGCCTGCGGGTCGGCGGCGGGCCACTCGGCGAGGAGGGCCGCGCGCAACTGCGCCGGGGTGCGCGGCTCGGCCTCGACCAGTTCCCGGGAGAGGCGGGCGAGCCGGTCCAGGTCGACGCCGGTCAGGCCCTTGCGGAAGGTCCTCAGCTCGCGCTCCCGGGCCTGCTGCACCAGTGGCCGCAGGGTGAGGCAGTCGTCGGCGGTGTGGGTGTGGATGGTGGAGCGCAGGGTGACGAGCCGGGCGACGCGGCGGTCGGCCATCGGCCCGGACAGGTCCTCGGGCGTGAAGCCGTCGAGACGGGCGGCGAGCGCGTAGTACGGGGGCTTCACGTTCTGGGCCTGGAGCCCGACGAGGTGCGCGACGGCGGCCTCGGCGGACATCGCCGCCCGGCGCAGCAGCAACTGGCGGGCCAGGGTGGCGCGGTTGAGGGCCCGGATGCCGAGGACGGGGCCGGTCGTTCCTGCCTTGGTCGTCATGCCCTGCACGCTAGCGGGGAACGAGGACGGGTCCTGTCCTCTTTCCCCGGCGAGCGCCGGGGTCCGCGGCCGGACGGGGGCACGGCGCGCTCCCGGAGCCGGGCCGGGCGCGGTCGCGCAGGCCGGCGAGGCCGTCCCGGTCCAGCGGCACCGTCCGCGCCGCCCGGTGGGACAGGCGTCCGGGCGGTCGCCCGGCGGCCGGCGGCGCCGTCTCCCCGGCCCCGGGGACCCGCTGACCCGGCGTACGCGGTCGCCGTGCCGTTGGTTGCGGGGCCGTCGGCTGGGCACCCGGTGGCACTGTGCACGGACGGGACGCAATCCTGGTGACCGGCTGGTTCAGCTTCCTGCACGGGGAGGCGACGGCCGGGGACGTGCTGGCGCTGGCGCGGGTGGAGCGGGTGCTGCGGGACGCGGGGTTCGTGTACGACGTCGTGTGGAGCCCCGGGTTCCGGGCCGGCGGTACGCACTTCGCGGACCTGGACCCGGCGGCGTACTCCCGGCTGGTGTTCGTGTGCGGGCCGGTGCACGGGCCGCAGGTCGAGGAGTTGCACCGGCGGTTCGCGCACTGTGTGCGGATCGCCGTCGGGGTCTCCGTGGTCGATCCCCGCTCCCCCGCCGTCATCGGCTTCCACCGGGTGCTGGCCCGGGACGCCGCCGGTACCGGTCCGGGCGTGGACCTCGCGGCCCGTGCTCCGGCGCTCCCGGCCGTGCCCGTCGTCGGGGTGGTGCTCACCCACGGGCAGCACGAGTACGGGGGGCGGCGACGCCACGAGGAGGTGGCCGCCGTGCTGACCCGCTGGCTGGCCGGGCGGGACTGTGCCCGGCTGGAGCTGGAGACCCGGCTGGACGCGCACGACTGGCGGCTGTGCGGCACACCGGCCCAGCTGGAGGCCGTACTGGCCCGCCTCGACCTGGTCGTCACCGACCGGCTGCACGGTCTGGTGCTCGCGCTGCGGGCCGGTGTGCCGGTGCTGGCGGTGGATCCGGTCGAGGGCGGCGCGAAGGTGACGGCGCAGGCCCGTGCCTGCGGCTGGCCGGCGCTGGTGGCCGCCGAACGGCTGGCCGGGGCGGCCGCGGAGGGGGTGCTGGGGCCCTGGTGGGACTGGTGTCTGGCCGACGGGCGGGCGGCGGCGGCGCGGATCGCCGCGCGGTTCCGGGCGGCGGACCCGGTGCCGGACGCGGCGGACGGCCTGCTGGCGGCCTTGCGGGACACGTCGGGAGCGGCGCCGGGGCGGTGACGGCGCCGCCGGGCGGTCGGTCGGGTGCCGGTACGGCGGCGGGCCCGGATCAGCCGGTGTAGCTGCGGGCCGTCGAGTCGCGCTGGGCGGGTTCCAGGGCACGCAGCCGGGCCTCGACCTCCGGCGGCAGCACCCGGCGTTCGCGCAGCACCCACGGCAGGGCGGCCGTCGCCTCCGCGAAGGCGCGCAGGGACGCGGTGTCGCGGGGGACGGTGCGGGCCAGGTGCAGGGTGCGGCGCAGGGCGGGGCCGACCGGGCGGCGCAGCCAGGTGAACCACAGGGTGTTGCGGATGCCGTGGGACCGGCGCACGGTCGAGTCCCGCGTCCCGGACGGGTGGTGATGGATCGTCAGCTGTTCGGCGTACGTCAGCCACCAGCCGTTCGCGGCGAGGTCGGCGGCGAGCAGCTCCTCCTCGCCGCCCAGCCACAGCCGGGGGTGGAAGCCGCCCGCGGCCCGGAAGGCGTCGGTGCGCAGGACGGTCGCGGCGGCCAGGAAGGAGCCGAGCGCCGGTCCCGGGAGCCAGTCGGGGCGGGGCACGGGCGAGTCGCGCAGTTCCTCGACGATCGGGTCCTCGGCGCCCTCCGGTTCGACCAGGATGCGGGCGGTGACCGAGCCGACCGCCGGGTACCGGTCGAGCAGGTCCGCGGCCCCGGACAGGGAGCCGGGCGCCCACCAGGAGTCGTCGTCGCAGAAGGCGACGTAGGGGGTCGTGACCTGGCGGACCGCCAGGTTGCGGCCGACGGCGCCCAGGTTGCGGCCGGGGCGCAGAAGCCGTACGCCGGGGTGGTGGCGGGCGACGGCGGCGGCCGTGCCGTCGGTGGAACCGTTGTCCGTGACGATCACCGCCGGCCGCTCGGGGAGTTCGGCGAGCCGGTCCAGGGTGCGCAGGAGTTCGGGGCACCGGTTGTGGGTGATGACGACGACGGTGGTCCGGGCGTCCGTCATGAGACCGCTCCGCCCGGTCCGTCGGCTCCGTCGAGGAGGCGTGCGGCCCGTTCCACGTGCGGGGGCAGGGGCCTGCGGGCGCGCAGCGCGGCGGGCAGGCGGGTGAGCGTCTCGCGCAGGGCGTGCCGGGCGTGCGGGTCGCGGCGGGCGTCGGCGGCGAGGGCCCGGGTGCGGGCCAGCGCGTGCGGCAGGGGGCGGCGCAGCCAGGCGGTGAGGAGTTCGTTGCGCCGTACGACGGCCGGACGGCCGGTGCGCGGGCGGGGGTGCGGGTGGTGGTGGGCGATGACGTCGGGGCAGTGCGTGACGCCCCAGCCGCGGGCCGCCAGGTCGTAGGCGAGGAGGGTCTCCTCGCCGCCGAAGAAGAGCAGCGGGTGGTAGCCGCCCGCGTCGAGGTAGGCGGTGCGGCGGGCGACGGCGGCGCAGCCGAGGAAGCCGAGCACCTGGGTGCCGGGGAGGTCGGTGGCCGTGCCGAGGGGGGAGTCGGCGAGCAGGTCGTTGAGGGGGTCGGCGGCGTCGCCGGGGCCGACGAGGGTGCGGGCGGAGAGCAGGCCGAGCCGGGGGTGGTCGTCGAAGTGCCGGGCGGCGGCGCCGAGGGCGCCCGGCGCCCACCAGGAGTCGTCGTCGCTGAACGCGACGTAGGGGGTGTCGAGGGCGCGCACGCCGTGGGTGCGGGCGAGGGCGCCGCGGTTGGACGGCAGGGGGAGGACGCGGACCTCGGGGAAGTCGCGGGCCAGCATGGCGCGGGTGTCGTCGGTGGAGGCGTTGTCGACGACGAGGACGTCGGGCCGTTCGGGCAGGGCGAGCAGGTTCCGGACGGTGACGGCGAGGCTCGCGCGGCGGTTCCTGGTGGCGATGACGATGCCGACGGGGGCGGGTCGGGTGGAGTCGGAGTGGTGCCGTTCCGGGGTGACCGTCGGGCCGTGGTGCGCGGGGTGGTTCATGGTCCCTCTTCCGGGGCGTCCGGGTCGTCCGGGGGGTCGAGCGCGTCGAGCGCGTCGAGTGCGTCACATGCGTCGAGTACGGCGTCGGGGGTGATCCGCAGCAGCGCGGGGTCGGTGCGGCGGCCGTGCGGGTCGCCGTCCGGGCCCGGATGCCACAGCGCGCGGTGGCGGGGGTCGGGCGGCGGGCCCCAGCGGCTGGGCGGGACCGGGCCGAAGAGGGTCACGGAGGGCGTGGCGTGGGCGACGGCGAGGTGGGCGATGCCGGTGTCGCCGCTGACGACGGCGCGGGCGTCCGCGACCAGGGCGGAGAGCCGGCCGTAGGGCAGGCCACCGCCGAACACGTCCGTGTCGGGCAGATCGGCGCGCTTGGCCAGCCGGGCCACCAGGTCCGCCTCGTCCGCCCCTCCGGTGACCACCACCCGGCGTCCGCGGGCACGCAGCGCCTCGGCGACGGCCGCGTACCGTTCCACGGGCCAGCAGCGGGCGGGGGCGCCCGCCCCGGGGTGCAGGACGACGGCGCCGGGGGCGGGGGACGGTGCGTCGGGGCGCGGCAGCCGCAGGTCGCGGGGGTCGGCGTCGATGCCGTACGCGCGCAGCAGCCGGCACCACCGCTCGCGCTCGTGTTCCTCGGCGTACCAGGGCGGGCCGTCCACCTCGGGGGTCCCGGGGTGCGCGAACGCCAGCAGCCTCCGCGGGCGCAGGCCGGCGAGGAGGCGGTGACTGGGCGGGCCGTTGCCGTGCAGGTCGACGGCGACGTCGGGGGGCGGCCCGGTCCAGTCCAGGGTGCGCGGGACGGCACGCCCGGGTGCGGCGGCGGGCAGTACCCGGTCCACGGCGCCGGTGGCCGCGGCCACGGGGGCCAGTTCGGCGGGGGCGGCCAGCACCAGTTCGTGCCCGGGGTACGCCCGCCGCAACGCCCGCAGGGCGGGCACCCCGGCCAGCAGGTCCCCGAGCCCGAGGGCACGCAGCACGAGCACGCGGGGGACGCCTCCGCCCCCGACGGCGACCGAGTCCGGTCCGCCCCGCACCGCCCCGGCGACCGGCGGGTGGACGGGGTCCCCGGTCATCGGCCCGCCGGCCGACCCGGGGATTCCGGATCCGCCGGATCCGCCCTCCCCGGGCCGGGACGGCGGCACCACCGCACCCGTACCGGCCTCCCGGCCGCCCGCGGACACGGCACGGCCGTCCACCGGCCGGGCCGGGGTCTCGCCGCGGACGGCGCGGGCCTCGTGCCCCCGGCCGGTCGCGGCCGGGTCCCCGCCGCGCCGCCCGGCACCGGCGCTTCCGCCGGCCTCCGTCCCGACCGGTTGGCCAAGGGCCGGGCTAGGCCGGTGGAGGGCCGGGCGCGGTGGTCGGCGCGGGCCGTGCTCCGCGGCGGGTGGGCTGCGGTCCCGGCGGACGGAGCGCGTGCGTCGGCGTGGGCGGGGCGGTCGGGTGGCTCGCGGGGGCCGCGGGCGGGGAGGTGCCCGGCGCGGTCCCGGCGAGGGGCCGGGCGGGGGCGGCGGGCCTCATCGGGCCCCCTCGGCGGCGCGGGCCAGCAGGGCGGTGGAGGAGCGGCCGTCGAGGTAGGGCAGGAGGACCGCCTGTCCGCCCCACTCCTTCAGGAGCCCGGCCTCGGGGAGGTCGGCGCCGGCGTAGTCGCCGCCCTTGACCCAGACGTCGGGGCGCAGTTCGCCCAGGAGGCGTTCGGGGGTGTCCTCGTCGAAGACGGCGACCGCGTCGACGCAGGCGAGGGCGCGCAGGACGCGGACGCGGTCGGCGAGGGGGTTGACGGGGCGGCCGCCGCCCTTGCGGCGCCGGACCGAGGCGTCGGAGTTGACGCAGACGACCAGGCAGTCGCCGAGCCGCCGGGCGGCCTGGAGCAGGCCGACGTGTCCGGCGTGCAGCAGGTCGAAGCAGCCGCCGGCGGCGACGACCGTGCCGTGTCCGGCGCGGATCCGGGCGGCCAGGGCGCCGGGGTCGTCGGTGTCGGGGAGCGCGGCGAGCGCCCGTTCGGAGCCGGCCGGCGGCACGGCGGCCGCGCCGCCCGCGGCGACGAAGGCCGTGGCGGCGCCCACCGCGCCCTCGACGGCCTCACCCACCAGCGCGCCGTCGGCGAGCAGCCCGGCCGCGGTGGCCGCGAACCGGTCCCCCGCGCCGCAGGAGTCGCCGTGGTGGGCGGCGGGCGCGGGGACGAGGAGGGGTGTTCGCCGTAGGACAGGAGCGCGCCGCGCGAGCCGAGGGTGACCGTCACGGCGGCCACCCGCCAGTCGCGGACCAGGGCGGCGGCGTTGAGCGCGGCGGCCCGCAGCCCGCCGCCCGGGCGGCCCTCGGACGGCGCGAAGCCGTGCGCCTCCTTCTCTGCGGGCGTCACCAGGCGGGTGCCGGCAACCGGCGGTCCGCCGCGCGGGTGCGGGTCCCAGACCAGCGGCGGGCGCGCGGTGAGCACGTCGCGCAGGGCGTCCGCCGCGCCGCGGCCGTAGTCGGAGACCAGGACGGCGCGGGCGGAACCCAGCGCGTCGCGGGCCTCGTCCGTCGCCTCGCGGACCCGGCCGCCGCCGCGGTCGAGGCGGACCACGGGGCGGTCCTGGGCGAGGACCCGGGTCTTCTCCGGCACCGTGCCGGTCAGCGGCAACGGGATCAGCTTCAGCCAGGGGGCGAGCAGTTCGCGCAGGGCGAGACCGGCCGGGTCCTCGCCCACGCCCGCGATCAGCGTGACCTCGCGGCCGTCGCGGGCGGCGAGGTACGCGGCGAGGGCTGCGCCGCCCGGGCGGATCCGCTCGGCGCACTCCTGGACGACCGGGACGGGCGCGTCCGGTGCGAGCCGGTCGGCGGTGCCGGTCAGGTCGCGGTCGAGCAGCGCGTCGCCGACCACGACCAGGGGGGTCCTGTCCGTCCTGACGGCCATCTGTCCGGTCACCTCCGCTTCCGCTGCGCCGCGCGCCCAGCGCGCCCCGTACCCGCCGCGCGCTCCCTGCCCGCCGCGCGTCCCGTGCTCGCCGCGCTCCCCGCGGCCCGTGTGCCGCGCACGCCCCGCTCCAGGGCCGCGTCGAAGGCCGCGCAGATCATGTGGACGGCGACCAGGTGGATCTCCTGCACGGTGGCCGTGGACGGCGCCTCGACGCACAGGGACTCGTCGCTGCCCGCCATGAGCGGGTTGGGGGCGCAGCCGGTGAGCGCCCACACCCGGACCCCGGCCGAGCGGGCCGCGTCGGCGGCGGAGAGCAGGTTGGCGCTGGCGCCGCTGGTGGACAGCAGCATCAGGACGTCGCCCTCGCGGCCGTGGGCGCGGACCTGGCGGGCGAACACCTCGTCGACGCCGTAGTCGTTGGCGATGGCGGTGGTGGAGGAGGTGTCGGCGTGCAGGGCGATCGCGGAGAACGGCGGACGGTCGTCGCGGTAGCGGCCGACGAGTTCGGCGGTCAGGTGCTGGGCCTGGGCGGCGCTGCCGCCGTTGCCCGCGGCGAGCAGCCGGCCGCCGCCGCCCAGTACGGCCGCGAGCCGGTCGCCCCAGCGTTGGGTGACGTGCGCGGAGGCACGGAACGCGCCGAGTGCTTCCAGGAGTTCGTCGCAGTGCCCGGCGACGGGCGGCTGCGGCGTCACGACGCCACCCCTGTCGTCACCGCGTGTTCGGAGCGGGTCAGGCGGTACACCTGTTCCGCGCCGTCGGCGACGCGCGCCCAGGTGTAGTGCCGCAGGACGCGTTCGCGGCCGTTCCTGCCGTACTGGCGGCGCAGCCGCTCGTCGGCGAGGAGTTCACGGGCCGCCTCGGCCACGGCCTCGGGGTCCTGCGGGGCGACCAGGCGGCCGGTGATGCCGTCGGCGACGGAGTCGCGGTGGCCGCCGACGTCGGTGGCGAGGACGGACACGCCGCACGCCATGGCCTCCAGCGGCACGATGCCGAACGGCTCGTACACCGGGGTGCACAGCACCAGGTCGGAGCTGCGGAGCAGGGCGGGCATGTCGTCCGGGTCGACCGCGCCGAGCAGCCGGACCCGGTCGGCGACGCCGGCCCGGCGGGCGATGCCGGTCAGGCGCCGGGCCTCGGGGTCGGCCTCCAGGGCACCGGCCGGCGGGCCGCCGGCGATGAGGAGTTCGGCGTCGGGGATGTGGGCCAGGGCGCGGACGGCCTGGTCGTAGCCCTTGCGGGGGACGAGTCGTCCGCAGGCCAGCAGCCGGTGCCGCAGGCGTCGTTCGGGGGTGCGGCCGGTGTCGGCGGCGGGGTGGAAGTGCTCGGCGTCCACGCCACAGGGCACGACGGAGACCTGCCGGGTCGGGACGCCCATGTCGCCGAGTTCGACGACCTCGTCGGTGCAGGTGGCCAGGACCCGTTCGCAGGTCCGGCCGAGCTGCCGTTCGATGCCGATGCGCTCGTAGGGGCTGGTGTCGCGCATGCCCTGGTGGCGGCGCTTGACGGTGCCGAGGGCGTGGAAGGTCTGGACGAGGGGGACGCCGTGCGGGGCCGCGCCGATCTGCGCGGCCATGCCGGACATCCAGAAGTGGGCGTGCACCACGTCGGGTCTTTCCCGGGCCCAGGCGCGGGCCAGGTGGGCGCCGAAGGCGGGCATGTGGGGGAAGAGTTCGTCCTTGGGGACGGACACGGGTGGCCCGGCCGGCACGTGCTCCACGACCGTGCCGCCGGGCAGGGGCACCCGGGCGGGCAGGTCGGTGGCGTCCCGGCGGGTGTAGACCGTGACGTCGTGGCCGCGTCCCGCCAGCTCCTCGGCGAGACGGGCCACGTAGACGTTCTGTCCACCGGCGTCGACGCCGCCGAGCGCGGCGAGCGGGCTCGCGTGCTCGGACACCATGGCGATCCTCATCGGGTCACCTCCTTGAGCAGCCGCTCCCAGTCGTCCAGGAAGCGGGGCAGCCCGTAGTGGGCCAGGGCCGCCGCACGGGCCGCCTCGCCGACCGCCCGCGCGTGCGGCGGGTCGGCGAGGAAGTCGCGTACGGCGTCGGTCAGTACGTCGATACGGTTGGAGACCACCCCGGCGCCGGGCGGCACGGCCTCGGTGACCTCGGTGGTGGCCAGGGCGACCACGGGCATGCCCAGGTGCATGGCCTCCAGCAGGGACAGGCCGAGGGAGGTCCAGCGGACGGGGTGGACGTAGACGCGGCGGCGGGCCAGTTCGGTGTGCAGCTCGCTCTGCGGGACGTCCTGGGTGCGGCAGCGGCCGGGGTCGACGCCGAGGTGTTCGGCGAGGCCTTCGGTGCGCATGCCGAACACGTCGAGCGGCGCGGCCCGGGAGAAGACGGGAAGCAGGTCGGTCCCGGTCGTGCGGCCGCGCCTGATCGGCTCGTTGACGACGACGGCGGCGCGGTCCAGCTCGCCGGTCCAGCGGTGGCCGGGGTCGACGATGCCGTGCTCGACGACGGTGGTCGGGGTGGCACCCGCGTCCCACATCAGCCGGTTGAAGTGGGTGACGTGGACGAGTGTGACGCCCGGGACGTCCGCGGCCGGGTGGCGGGTGTGGGGCACGTCGCCGTCGGGGGCGTTGTGCTCCAGGTAGACCAGCGGCGGGCGGCGGCCCAGCCAGCGGTCGACCAGGGCGAGTTCGTGCGGGCGCTGGAGGATCACGAGGTCGATGTCCTCGTCCCGCAGCCGCTCCGGCGGTACTTCGACGACGGAGTCGGGCCAGTCCCAGGTGCGGGCGCGGCCGAGGCCGTCGGGACCGCGGTCGGGGGTGACGGGGACCAGGTAGGTGTGCGGGCCCTGCACGAAGGCCGTGGTCCACGACCCGTGCACGTGCCACATGAGGATCCTCATGTCTCCCCCATCGGTTGCGCGACGGCGATCAGCTTCTCGACGGCGGCGGCCACGTCGGTGGCGGTGACGGTGTTCAGGCAGGGATGCCCGGGGACGGGGCAGTCCCGGGCCCTGCTGTCGGCGCAGGGCGCGTCCTGGTCGCCCAGCAGGACGTAGGGGACGCCGTACGGGCGCCAGCGCTCGGCGGGTACGACGGGGGCGAACAGGGAGACGACGGGGGTGCCGACGGCGGCGGCGAGGTGGGCGGGCGCGGTGTTGCCGGTGACGACGGCGGCGGCGCCCGCGAGGACGCCGGCCAGGGTGGGGGCGTCGGTGCGGCCGCCGAGGTCGGTGCCGTGGGCGCCGGCGACGTGCGCGGTGAGGCCGCGCTCGCCGAGGCCGCCGGTGACCAGTACGCGGTGTCCGGCGGCGGCGAGTTCGCGTACGGCCTCGGCGGCGCGCCCGGGACTCCAGGCGCGGGCCGGGACGCTGGCGCCGGGGTGCAGGACGACGTAGGGGCCGGGACCGGTGAGGGCGTCGGCGCGCGGCGGGTGCGCACGCGCAGCCGTCCGTCGTCGGGCGCGGGGAACCCGGCCGCCTCGGCGAGGTCGAGCGCGGCCTCGGCCTCGTGGGCGTGCGGGGCGCGGTGGTGGCGCAGGTCGAGGAGGGAGCCCGGGTAGTCCTCGCTGTCGGCGGCGATGTACCGGACACCGGCCAGGCGCAGCACCAGGGCGGTGGGCAGCGGGGACTGGTGGAAGGAGGTGAGGATCAGCGCGGTGTCGGCGTCGACGCGTTCCACGAGCGCGTCGATGTCCGCGCGGCTGACGTCGGGCGGCTCGAACCCGCCCCAGGGCGCCTCCCACACGAGCACCTCGTCGACGCCGGGCAGCAGCCGGGCGGCGGGCGCGCCGCGGGACCCGCACACCATGGTCACGTGGTCGGCCCGCGCGGCGACGGCGCGCACGGCGGGCCCGGCGAGCAGCACGTCGCCGAAACTGTCGAGCCGGGTGACGACAGCCTTCACGACGACCTCCTGCGTCTGTCACCGACGCCCGGCCCGCGTACCGACCCGGCATCCGGTACGGCACGCGTACGGACCGGCTCGGCGGTGTCCGCGGGGGGCGGCCGGTGGGCGGCGTCACCGGGGCGGAAGACGCCCGGTCCGGGAGCCGTGGCGAACGGGGTCCCCGCGGGGCCGGAACGGTCGTCGTCCCGGGCGGCGGCGGTCCCCGGACCGGTGCTCGCCGGGCCCGTCCCGTACGCCGCCTCGATGGGCCGCTCGTCGGCCGTCACCCGGCCCCTGGGCGGGCCGCTGACGAGGGCCCGTACGGCGGTGAGGAGGTCGGGGGCGACGTGGGCCGCGGCGGCCGTCTCCGCCGGGCGGGTGCGGTCGTTGGGGACGAGGATGCCGTGGGCGCCGGCGCGTTCGGCGGCCTCGGTGTCGGCGCCGATGTCGCCGATGACGACGCAGGCGGCGGGGGCGGCACAGACGCGGCCCGCCGCCCACAGGATCAGGCCGGGCTGCGGCTTGCGGCAGTGGCAGCCGTCGTCGGGGCCGTGCGGGCAGACGGCCCAGACGTCGAAGGGGCCGATCAGGTCGTCGACGCGGCGGTTGACCCGCCGGACGTCGGCGTCGCTGATCAGGCCGCGGGCCACGCCGGACTGGTTGGTGACGACGCCGACGCGGATGCCGTGTGCGCGCAGCAGTGCCACCGCCTCGCGGGCGCCCTCGACCGGACGGACCCGCTCCGGGTCGCCGTTGTAGGGGACGTCGTGGACGAGGGTGCCGTCGCGGTCGAAGAGGACCGCCTTGACCGGGTTGTCGGCGGGGGTCATGCGGCCACCTCCCGCCACGCGGGGGCACCGCGGTGGCGCCAGAGTCCGCTGAGCCGGTGCCAGGTCGCGGCCGGCGGAATGAGCACGCTGGTGATCAGCATGGTCGTGATCTCGTGCGGGGTGCGCGGTCCGGGCCCGATGCGGGCCCAGGCGAACTCGGCGGTGCCCGCGGCCCAGCCGGCCCCGGCGAGGGCGGCGGCCCGGGGCGTCCGGCCGCCGCGAGGACGAGGGCGGCGGTTCCGGCGGCGGTGATCGCCGCGTGCCGCCGGATCCGGCCCCGGGGCGCGACCGCCTTGGCCCACCAGTCGGGGCCGTGCAGCCGCCGCATCAGGGCGTCGTCGGCGTTGCCGCGCTGCTGCTTCAGGGAGACCCAGCGTGCGGCGGGGCGTACGGGGTGGCGGGTGGTGCGGCGGCCGCGCCGGATGCGCCAGCCCGCGTCGAGGACGCGCAGCGCGAGGTCGGCGTCCTCGCGGAAGGCGCGGGTGAAGCGTTCGTCGAAGCCGCCGACCTGTTTGAGCACGTCGGTGCGGTAGGCCATGTCGGCGGTGATCCACCGGGCCTGCGCGAGACCGGCGGTGCCGCGCTCCCAGTCGGTGGGGCGGCGCTCCCCCGGCAGCGGTACGGCGATCACGCCCTGCACGGCGCCGGTGTCGGGGGCCGCCTCGGCGAGGTCCTGGAGCAGCTGGTCGCACCAGTGCGGGCCGACCTGGACGTCGTCGTCGAGGAAGGCGGTCCAGGGCGAAGCGACCGCGCGGGCGCCGGTGTTGCGGGCGGCGGCGGGCCCGCGGCCCCCGCTGCGCAGCACCACCGTGCGTTCGCGCAGGTCGCCCAGGACGGTCAGGGCGTGTTCCAGCGCGTCCGGGTCGGCGTCGGGGTCGGGCCGGTCGTCGACCAGGACGATCTCGTCGGGGTCGGGTCCGTGCGCGGCGACCAGCGCGGCCAGGCAGTCGGCCAGCGTGTCGCGCACGAGGGTGGGGACGACGACGGCGTAGCCGGTGCGGGGGCCGCCGGTTCCGGGGGCGGTGCTCATGCGAACGCCCGTCCCCGGCGCACCGCGAAGGGGCCGATGGCCAGCAGGTCGACGGGTGCCGAACCGAAGCACTCCAGGGCGTCGCGAGGGTCGTCGACCATCGGCCGCCCGGCGGTGTTGAGGCTGGTGTTGACGACGACCGGCAGCCCGGTGCGCCGTTCGAAGGCGGCCAGCATCCGCGCGACGAGCGGCTCGCGGCGCTCCTCGACGGTCTGAATGCGGGCGGTGCCGTCCACGTGGACGACGGCCGGGATGCGGTCGCGCCAGGCGGGGGCGACGTCGTGCACGAAGAGCATGTACGGGCTGGGGACCGGCCCGCTGAAGATGTCGGCGGCCCGGTCGGCGAGCACCATCGGCGCGACGGGGCGGAACTCCTCACGTCCCTTGACGTGGTTGAGGCGTTCGAGGTTCTCCGACCGGCCGGGGTGGGCCATCAGGGAGCGGTGCCCGAGGGCGCGCGGCCCGAACTCGCTGCGGCCCTGGAACCAGGCGACGACGCCGTCCCGGGCCAGCTCCTCGGCGACGGTCTCGGCGATGTCGTCCGGCTCCTCGTAGGGGATCGCTGCCGTCTCCAGCCAGGCGCGGATCTCCTCGTCGCTCCAGCCGCGCCCGAGGTCGGCGCCGGGCATCGGTTCGGGCGCGGCGCCCTCCTGGGCGGCGGCCACGTGCAGGGCGCCGCCGAGGGCGGTGCCGGCGTCGCCGGCGGCGGGCTGCACCCACACGTGCCGGTACGGGCCGCGCGCGGCGATCTTCGAGTTGGCGACGCAGTTCAGCGCCACGCCGCCGGCCATGGTCAGGGCCTCGCCCCCGGCCTCGCCGTGCAGCCAGTGGACGAGTTCGAGGAGCAGTTCCTCGAGGACGGCCTGGGTGCTCGCGGCCAGGTCGGCGTGGTCCTTCGTCCAGTCCTCGGCCTTGGCGCGCGGCGGGGCGAGGGCCGCCCAGTCGACGCCGTTCGCGCGGAAGCCGCCGTCGCCGGTGGCGTGGATGTGCTCACGGAGCCGGTCGCGGTGGCGGGGGGTGCCGTAGGAGGCGAGGGCCATCACCTTGTACTCGTCGCTGCTGCGCAGGAAGCCGAGGTGCTCGGTCAGTTCCTCGTAGACCAGGCCGAGCGAGTGCGGCAGCGCCTGGGTGGCGAGGACGTCGAGCTTGCCGTCGCGGTAGCGGCCGGCCAGGTGGGAGGCGGACTCGCCGCGGCCGTCGAGGACGAGGACGTCGTTGTCGGGGTGCGGCGAGGCCGGTCCGGCGGAGGCGGCGTGCGCCACGTGGTGCGGGACGAAGACGACCCGGTCG